>JAFMCI010000036.1 GCA_017857855.1 Bacteroidia bacterium
GCTGTATTGTAAACGATATGAAAAACCACTTGAATAGTGTGAATCGTATCCTGAGATGTTTTGGTTTTGATTTTGCTTTGAGCTAACGCTTGTATAAAAGTCGCATCCATATTTTGCTTAAGTCCAGGATTAATTGACTCTAAGTATTCCATATAAGCCGTCTGCCCGCATTGTTCTACCTCTTGACTAAAGGCACTAATACTTAAAAAAAGAATTAAAATAGAAAGTAGCTGTTTCAACATCTGGAATTTAATAAGTTTCGAAAATACTAAATTTTGCGAATTATTGCATCATAGTTCAAAATTCTCCTATGGCGCTCGGTATTCCCGATTTTAAATAGCCTTATTGTCCTTTAAACACAGGCTTGCGCTTTTCTAAAAATGCATTAACCCCTTCTGCGTAATCACTTGAATTACCTGCTATGTCTTGATAGTATGCTTCATAATCTAGCACCTCTTCTAGAGTTTTGTTTCCTGAGTCATTGAGCATTTTTTTAATCATGCCAATAGCTTTGGTAGGCGCATTTGCATAATAGTTTGTCACTTGCAAAATAGCATCATCTAACTCCTCTGAAGGAACTGCTTTATTAATCATACCCCAACTCACCGCTTGACTGGCCGAAACTTTAGTTCCCATCGTAGCTAACTCAAACGCCTTATTGGATCCCACTAACCTAGGTAAAAAATAAGAAGAACCAGAATCTAAGACCAATCCTATTCCCACAAAAACTTCAACTAAACTTGCTCTCTCATCAGCAACGCAATAATCGCAAGCCAGAGCCAGTGAGCAACCTGCTCCTGCGGCCACCCCATTAATTCTACCAACGATGGGTTTAGGCATATTACGCATGGCTAAAATAATTGGGTTATAGCCATTCTTCAAAAAATCATTGAAGTCTACTTTCACACCAGCAATATCTTTCAAATCTTGTCCAGAGCAAAAAGCTTTACCGGCTCCAGTTAAAACAATCACACGACATGCAGTATCGGCACTTGCCGTTTGCAATGCCTGCAAAAGTTCGCTGCGCATCTCAGCTGTAAAAGCGTTATAGCTCTCTGAACGGTTAAGGGTAATTGTAGTAACCCCTTCGTTTCGGGTGTATAAGATGGTATTGTATTCTGACTTCATTTTTAAATTTAAAAAAACAGTATGAAAGAAGAACTTATAACTCCTACTGCAGCCCCCATAGCTAACTCAAGCGGCGTGTGTGCTTTCTGCAAATATCGAATAGCTATAACCGCGACGGCTAAAACTAAAAATACCAGCAGTAGTAAAGGCATACCTACAAAGTCAAACTTATAAAACATCATAAGTGCGCTTCCAACTAGAAACGCCCATACCGCAGCATGCCAACTCGCTTTAAGCTCCAAATAAACCAGAAACCACAAGAAGAGATGTAAAAACCCTGCGCCGATATAAAAGCTTATATATTCATTTAGTAAAAATACATTGACAAGGGCAAATCCGAAATTAATCAAGGAATAGGCTCTATAAATAGACCTACGGTGTAGCAAGCTAGGTTCTGCTATGTTGATATGGCGAACCATTTTAAAATAAACCAACGGCAAGATAAGGTATACAAAACCTATCCATACTAACCCAACACCGGCGCCCCAAAAATCTAGTCCTGCAACGAATGGCCAGTATACAAAGAGGCTATATAACGGTAAAAAAATAGGATGCAACACAATTGCACCAGCTTGAAGGATACCTTTCATTTATAATTCTTTTCTTAATCGAGCCACTGGCACATTTAGTTGTTCACGGTATTTTGCTACGGTTCTACGTGCAATTTGATAACCTTTTTCTTTTAAAATATCCTTGAGCGCCTCGTCGGTCAGGGGCTTTTTCTTATCTTCTGCTTCCATCGCTTCTTTCAGGATTTTTTTGACTTCTCGATTACTTACTTCTTCGCCACTGTCTGTGGTAATTCCTTCTGTAAAAAAGTCTTTAAGCAAAAAAATACCAAAATCTGTTTCCACATATTTACTGCTAGCTACCCTGGATATGGTAGAAATATCCATACCTATTTCTTCTGCAATATCTTTTAATATCATAGGTCTCAGGTCAGACTCATCACCACTCATAAAGAAGAGCTGCTGAATTTCGACGATCTTACGCATGGTGATTAGCAAGGTGTTTTGACGCTGTTTTACCGCATCAATAAACCACTTTGCTCCATCCAGTTTTTGCTTGATGTATTGCACTGCATCCTTTTGAGTTTGAGATTTCTCTTTGCTAACTTCAAAACCTTGAAGCGTTTCATTATAGGATTTGCTTACGCGAAGTTCTGGAGCATTTTTTGAATTTAAGCTTACTTCCAAACTGCCATAGCTTTCTTTAACGATAAAGTCTGGTATAATAAAATCCTTACTCTCTGCGCCCTCTGATCCTGATTGCGCTGGTTTCGGATTAAGTCTTGCAATAAATTCCAATGTTTCTCGAAGGTATTCTTCGGAAATATCAAATTTTTTAAGGATTCTGGCGTAGTGCTTTTTAGAAAAGTCTTCCATCATCTCATCTATAATACTGTAGGCCAGTTTATAGATCGGATTATTACCTAATTCTTGTTTTCGTTTGATTTGGAGTAGAAGGCACTCCTTAAGATCACGTGCACCAACACCCGCCGGATCTAAGTCTTGTATATACCCTAAAATACGCGCAAGGGTAGCTTCGTCTGTTCTAATATTTTGCGTAAAGAGTAAGTCGTTTTTTATAGCGACTAGTGACCTTCTCAAGTAACCGTCATCATCAAGTGTCCCGATAATTTGATCTGCTAAAATTTCTTCTTCAGAGGTTTTAAGCGCCCCTGTTACTTGCTCCAACAGTCGTTCTCTAAAAGAAATATGGTACACCACAGGCATAAACTCTTTTTCTTCGCTATCTCCTTGATAGTCTCCGCTAAGCTGCACTCCACCATCATCATCGCCTAAGTAATCTGAAATATCAAACTCATCTTTGGTGCTGTCGTAATCAAAATCTTCAGACTCACTAAAACTAAATTCAAGTTCTTCCTCATCATCTTTACCATTTTCTAAAGCCGGATTTTCAAGAAGTTCTTCGTCCACTCGTTCCTCAAAATTAAGGGTATTAAGCTGCAGCAGCTTGATAAATTGTATCTGCTGAGGGCTTAGTTTTTGAAGTAGTTTTTGACTTAAATGTTGTTTTAACATGTGCTTACATAAAAAGTAGGTATAAGAACTTACTTTTGTACTCCAAAATTAGCAAGATTTCTAGTACCAACAAGATGCATACCAAACAATTAGACCAATTTGTAGGACAAGAGGTTACACTCCAAGGATGGGTAGCCAACAGAAGAGAGAGTAAAACCGTTGTTTTCATCAATTTACGTGATGGAAGAGGGATGTGTCAGTGCATTCTTGGTGTAGAAGATTTAGGTGAAGAATTATTTGCCACTGCTAAATCACTGGGCCAGGAGAGCTCGGTAGCCATTACCGGAAAGGTTGTAGTAGATGAAAGACAAATAGGGGGATACGAGTTACATGCCACAGACCTAAAAGTATATCAAAATGCCAAAGATTATCCCATTTCAAACAAGGAACACGGTATTGAATTTTTAGTAGATAATCGACACCTATGGTTGCGTAGTCGCCGTCAATGGGCCATTATGAGAGTCCGAAACAGTATCATTTACGCAATACATAACTTTTTTCAACGTGAAGGTTTTGTGCAAATGGACGCTCCTATCTTTACTGGGAATGCCGCCGAAGGGACCACTGATCTTTTTGAAACTGATTACTACGGACAACCGGCTTATCTTACTCAAAGCGGGCAACTATACGGTGAAGCTATGGCGATGGCCATGGGCAAAATATACACTTTCGGCCCTACTTTTAGAGCTGAAAAATCTAAGACCAGACGTCACCTTTCTGAGTTTTGGATGATCGAGCCTGAAATGGCGTTTTGTGACATTTTTGAGAATATGGACACTATCGAGGCTTTTCTTAGAGCGGTGGTACTTGAAGTAATCGAAAAATGCCCAGAAGAATTAGAAGTATTAGGTCGCGACATCAGCAAGTTACAAACCATTTCAAAAACCTTCCCTAGGTTAAGTTACGACGAAGCGGTAGAAATACTCAAAGGACATAAAGATGTTGACGGTCAAAATTCTATCAAAGTATTGGAACAAGACCTGCTTAACGTCGAAATGAGAATCACCGAAGTAAAAGCAGACATATCCTCAAGAGAGGCTGCAATTGCTGCAGGTGGAATGAAAAAGGGTGAGGTAAACTTTAACCAAAACAAGATAGATAGCCAAAAACAGGAACTAAAACAACTAGAAGAAGACCAACGCAATATCCCAAACTGGCTCAAATCTGCGCGTGATTTTGTGTATGGAAATGATTTTGGGGGAAGTGATGAAACTGTGCTTACGCGTTTATTTGACAACCCGATTATGGTGTACGACTGGCCACACGAAATTAAAGCATTTTATATGAAACGTAATCCCGAAGACCCTCGTTTTGCGAGAGGTGTAGATGTACTTGCTCCAGAAGGATACGGCGAGATAGTAGGTGGCGGAGAGCGTGAAACCAGTGAAGAATGGCTGGTAGAAAAAATACAAGAGCACAAACTTCCAATGGATGTATTTCAGTGGTACTTAGATCTTAGACGATACGGTAGTGTTCCTCACGCTGGTTTTGGTTTAGGTTTAGAACGACTTGTTGCTTGGGTTTGTAAATTGGACCACGTACGTGAGACAATTCCGTTCCCGAGATACTATGGAAGATTAGAACCATAGCTAATTGAATTAGGTTATACTCCCCTCTCCCATACACAAAACTCAAAAGCAAATTCGTTCACTTCGCTTTGCGCATAGCTTTCACAACTTGTCTGCTCCCAGTTGTTTAAATTAGGCTCTGGAAAAAAAGCATCTGCATTCGGAAATTGAGCATCTACCTCACTTAGGTACATTCTATCGACTACGTCTAAAGACTGGCGATATATTTCTGCTCCGCCTAAAATGAATATTTCACCATTTTGCTCTAAGCTATTAGCCAACTCAAGCGCCTCCGCTAACGAGTGCGTAACGAAAGCTCCATCGGCTTTATACTCATTACTCCTAGTTATTATAATATTACTTCGGTTAGGAAGTGGTTTTCCAATACTCTCAAAACTCTTTCGCCCATGTATAACCACATGACCCGCAGTAGTACTCTTAAAGAGACGCAAGTCGTCCTTTATTTTCCATAGCAAGTCGTTATCTTTTCCTATGGCATTGTCTTTTGCTCGAGCAACTATAAGTGATATTTTGTTCACAGGTACAAAGTTAGTTCGCTATCTCTAAAAGCTGGAATTAAAGTTTGTGTAACGTTCTAAGTAAGAATAATCATACAAGCAGTCGTTGTTTTGAATTGCTATCCTAAATTCGCATCACGATTTGGAACAAGCTATTTCATACACACAAAGGGGAACATACCATCGGTTGGGAAGTGGGAATAAATTGCTGTATGTTTTGCATGGGTATGGCCAAATGGCCAAGTTTTTTATCCGTAAGTTTCAACCTGCCGAAGAACTGGGATACACCATTATCGCTCCGCAAGGATTACATAAATTCTACCTGGAAGGCACCAGCGGAAGAGTGGGAGCTAGTTGGATGACCAAAGAAAATAGAGAGGATGATATCAAAAACTATTTGGTTTATTTAAATGCTGTTCACAGCGAAATATCATCTAAAAAAAACTGGGATGAAATCGTAATTTTAGGTTTTAGTCAAGGCGTAGCTACCGCTTTTAGATGGTTGGCAGAAAACAACATAAAGCCAAGTAAATTTCTGATTTGCAGCGGATTAGTACCGCCTGATATAGACTTAAACATCAAAAAAGACATCTTTGACCCCATTCAAATGTCTTATTTTTCGGGAGTGAACGACCCTTACCGAACAGAAGCGTCTGTCCAAGAATTTTATGACAATGTCGCCAGTAGCCAGCTCAATATGGAACTGGTTAATTTTGATGGTGTACACGAAGTGTGCATGGAAGAAGTACTGAAAAGAATATAATTCTCCTTGTTTATTTTTGGGCTCTAACTACGTAATAACTGGCTGTAGTAAGAAAATTTCGTACAAAGGGCAGCGCACTTATAATTGCCAATTGCTTTCGTGGTTTTAAACCAAACTTTGTTTCGTAATTTGGATTAACAAACCAATCCGTCTTTTTCAAAATACTATACTTATTCGATTTTAAAATACGGTTGAGTCGATCGATGGTAATTCGGGTATCATAAATCTCCAACATTCCTTCAATCTGCACATCTGACTCCCCTATCATTTTTAATAATCCTTTGTATAGGGGTCTAGGAATAATGTGAAAATACGGTAGTTTTGAAAATAGTTTGTGTTTTAATAACTGCTGATGCCCACCAAAAGGATTATACCATGGTGGAAAGCCAATAAAGTAAAGACCGTCTGGTTTCATAAAATCCCGACATCGTTTCATAAAAAGCTCCTGATTTGGAATATGCTCTATGACATCTCGCGTGATTATAATATCAAATTGAGCTGGATTAACCGTATCGTATATATCTTCTGCTATGAGCGTAAGGTTAGCCACATTGGGATGTTCTGCAAAATATAATTTCCCATTTGCTATGCGCGGTACTGAAATATCTATTCCCACGCATGTACATCCTAAATCCAAGAAAGGCTTTAAATTTCCAGCTTCACCGCATCCTATTTCTAAGACGCTAAGCGTGCTGTCAATTGTTTTAAGTGACTCCAAATACGGAATTACATATTTTTGGGTGGTTAGTGCTTGCTCGTTAAAATACCGTAAACTATCGCTGTGACGCTCTTGCATATTCTAATTAATCGTTTTTGGGCGGTAGAGGTGCGTTACCCTTATTTGGTCTGTTAGGATTTGGTTTTTTATTGGGATTAGGCTTAGGTCTGTTTGCCCCATCACCTTTAGGTCTATTCTCATTGCGAGGCTGCTGTGCCGGCTTTTTATCACCTTCTGCATTGGGCTGATCCGCTCTATTTTTAGGTGCATTTCTATTATTCCCACCTTTAAAATTACCTTTTTTGTGATTGCTATTTCGATTTTGAGGACCTCTATCCTTATTGCCTTTATTCTTGGCATCCATGCGCGTTAGGTCTGTATCTCCTAGCAAGTCATCTTTATATTCTAAGGTTTTAAATGCCACTTCTGCGCCTTTTGCGGTATCACTTAAGGTTGGAGGTGTTTTACCTTGATTATTTTGAGCGATGATTTCATTTACTCTATCTATATCTACTGGTATCCAATCAAAACTATTTTCATAACAGTACCATGCTGTTCCTTTCAGGATATCTATTTTCCGAAGCGATGCTAATCCTGACTCTGTTTTTAGCTTCACCTTTTCTGAAGGAAATTCTTTAAGTTTTTCACTATACAACTCTAGCTCATAATTCAAGCAGCATTTTAATCTACCGCACTGTCCGCTGAGTTTAAGCATATTAATTGAAAGATTTTGAACCTTAGGCGCACTCATACTAACTACTTTGTAATCTGTAAGCCAAGTACTGCAACATAATTCACGACCGCAACTTCCGATGCCGCCCAATCGTGAAGCTTCCTCGCGGTAGCTAACTTGCATCATTTGTATTCTGGCTTTAAACTCTGCAGCATACCGACGAATTAATTCTCTAAAATCAACTCTTCCTTCGGAAGTATAATAGAACGTAACGCGTTTACCATCTCCCTGAAACTCAATATCGCTAATTTTCATTTGCAAACGAAGTTGCAGCGCTATTGTTCGGGCTTGTTCTAACGTTTTTTGCTCAATATCTTTAAATTCTTGGTATTTTTTTATTTCAAACTCATTAGCCACACTGCGAATGGTTCTCATCTCAGCATTATTTTCATCAACGCCATATTTTTTAAGTTGAAGCTTTACCAGCTCTCCACTTAATGAAACTTCTCCTACGTCATATCCTATGTCAGAATCTACTACGACTTTATCTCCTGTATATAAATCTAGGTTTTTTACATTTTTAAAGAACTTTTTTTGGCTCCCTTTAAAACGTACTTCTACTATGTTAAAAGGCTCATAATCTTCCGGTAAAACCATGTCCGTAAGCCAATTATATACATTTAATTTATTGCAACTGCCGGTACTACAACTGCCATTATTGCCACAACCAGCGCTATGACTACCATTATTATTTCCGCAACTTCCGCATCCCATCTTTATATCTCGTTTTTTATTTTAATTATCTTATTATGAAGCCTCAATTATTGGCTACCTACAAGAGTCGAACTCTTATTTTATGATGGTCAAATATATCTCAAAAAAGTAAACACTTTAGCTAAAAATACACCACCTAGTGCTTAAAGGTGTACACAAGGTCTCTAACTACCCTATTTGCGTATAAAATTGTAGCGCAAGTTGAGCGATAAATTAAATAATGCAACCTTGGCATTTGCATTTCTTTGAATGTGATAAATCACTTCATTAATCTGCTCGTAGCTTGTTTCTATGCATGCAGCATTCAAGGTGGTTGAGAATTTTTTGATAAAAGCTTGCTGATCCGTTTCTGCTTTTATCACATAGCCTGTAATGGTTTTATAAAGCAAGCTCTCCCGCATTATAGCCAAACCATTGGTTAAAAATAACTGCAATTGAACTCTGCCTAACTTGTGCAACTCCTCTGTGATCTCCATTACTTTTTTTAGATTATTAGAATAGCAGGCAAGCATCCAATCCCTAAAAATTTCTGAATAATTATCTTCTACACTTTCTACCAGATCAATAGCTTTTCGCAGATTTCCTTCGGATAGGTAGGCCAATTGTTCCGCTTTTTTACTGTCTAGGTTATATTTTTCTTGTAAAAATAATTGTGCTTCCGTTTCGCTGTATTTAGGTATTTTAACCAACTGTGTTCTACTGGTAATGGTGGCTAAAAGTCTGTCTGAGTTTTCAGCTACCAAGATAAAATACGTCCTTTGCGTAGGCTCTTCTATAACTTTCAAAAGAGCATTACTTTGCTCAGCAAGATACTCTGGCATCCAAATAATCAAGGTTTTCGCTTCCCCCTCATAAGGTTTCATAGCTAGTTTGGTCACTATCTCACGTGTTTCTCTTCGCGTGATATTAGGAGATTTATTTTCGCTATCGGCAATCTTTCCTACCCAATCCGATGTATTCATAAACGGACTAGCTAATAATTCCTTTCTCCATTCCTGTACATAATCCGTACTAATAGGTTCTTTGCCCGATGTTTTTACAACTGTAGGGTAAGTGAAATGTATGTCGGGATGAGTAAGCGTAGCGATCTTACGGCAAGAGCTGCACTCCCCACAAGAGTCGGTATCGCTTCTGTTCGTGCAATACAAATATTGCGTAAGGGCTAGAGCCAAATGTAATTTACCACTTCCCTCAGGACCTAAAAATAACTGAGCGTGTGCCAATCTTTCATTTTGGACATTAGCTATTAGTTTCGCTTTTATGGGCGCTAAGCCTGGGACATCTGCAAACTTCACTAAACCTCTTTCTTGTGATTAAAAAACTCGTTTTTGATACCGAAGAAAATAGTAATAGCCAATAAAATATAAATCAAGGCGCCAAATGTAGCAGAAAGCGTAGTGCCCAATGCATACGTAGCTGGCGCGTATTTAAAAGTTATAGCGTGCTTTCCTGCTGGTACTTTTAATCCTCTAAGGATATAATTTAACCTAAAATGATCTACTTCTTGATTATCAATATAAGCGTGCCATCCTTGGGCATAATAAATTTCTGAGAATGCAACATTTGACTCTATTGCAGAATTATAGGTATATTCTAATTTCTCCGGATGATAACTCGTTAATACGACGCTCGCATTAGAATCTACCGCTACAGACGTACTAATTAAATCTGCTTGATCTTTTTCTACTATACCAGATGTTTTTGTATTTAATGTCCCCAAAGCTATTATCGCACTGTCTGCGTTAGGCACTACTTTAACATCTCTTAAAATCCAAGCATTCCCAAGCGCGGTATTACTCGTACTATACATTGGTTGCCCTCTTTGATCCGTCTGATTTGGATATATAAAATACTTCATATTGAGCATGTCCAGGATAGCATTATTCTGCACCTTGCCCTGTCCTAATTGCTCAATCAAGTACCAATCCCACACGTCCTGGAATCTTCTAATTTTAGCGGCACTATACCCTCCGATTGAATTATGAAAAAACGCACATCGGTTACTGCTTAAGGTATTTTCGGTAAGATCTAGCACTCTATAATAGCTTTTATCTTCTTGTATAGCTAAATCTGCTTGATATGGAAGATACGTTGCCTCTCTCGCTTTTGGCTTCTCAAACTTTTTATCATCTAAATAGCGTTTACCTACCGTCCATAAGTCTAAGGTTACGAGTAGACCAAGACAAAGCAATGCATATTTAGTCTGCATCTTTTGCTTGTAGACTAACCACAGTACCAGTAAAACCGCAATGATAAAAAACAAGCTTTTATTACCGTCTTTTTTCATCTCTTGAATACGGTTGTCAACCAGTTGTTCTTTAACACCCGCTACCGCTTGTGCATCGGGTTGTCTTCCTTGTTGGTTCAAGATATACTGTGCATAACGGGTATCGCTGTCGTAAGCTATTTGGCCTGTTTTTTCGTCGTATTTTGGGGTACTTTCAAAATCATTTAGGAGTGTGCCAGAATAAGTTAGAATAAATACTAAACCCACAGCAGCACCTGCTGCATACGTTAGGTGTTTAAGGTTAAGTTCTTTGTTTTTGATATTATTCAACAACTGTTCTACTCCCAAAATACCCAATAGCCCAGCACTTACCTGTACCAACACCATCATCATACTTGGCGCTCTAAACTTATTGTAAAGTGGGAAGTAATCAAACATAAACCTATTAAACCAAGCGAAATGATTGCTACCCATGGATAACACAATGGTTAATAACATTACCGTTACAAGCCACCATTTCTTGGGGCCTTTTACCAAAACAAGACCCAATATCATCAACACAAAAATAGTTGCACCTATATACTTAGGGCCAGATGTAGAACCTATCTCTCCGTAGTATAAGCCTAACTTATCTGAGTCTCCACCACTGTAATTAGGGATAAAGGTTGCTATGATATCTGACCAACCGTTACTGTACGAGAAAACATAATCTTCCGTTAAACCGCTTTGTCCATCTTCACTCACAGCCACATTATCTTTAGAAACCGTTAGCGCAGAAGCCCCACGAATAGACTCCTTAGCGTACTCATTAAGCATTAAGATATTTAAACTGTTGGCACCTAGAGCCAACACGACACCTAAAAGAGCTAAACTAGATGCCACGATAAAGTCTTTAATCTCATTTTTCTTGATGCTATTCACCAATTGAAAAACGAAGAACAAAACCACCATAAAGCCAGCGTAGTAGGTAATCTGAACATGGTTAATATATACTTGTAATCCCAAGCCTACAGATAAAATGGTAAGGCCAAGTAGATGTTTTTTTCTAAAAAGATATTGCACACCAGCTATAATAAGTGGCAGATATGCCGTAGCGATAGACTTAGTGTTATGCCCCACGGCGATTATAGTGAAGTTTTCCGTTGCGAAGCCAATACCTATTGCCCCTACAAGCGCGAGCCAAGGTCTTACCTTAAATGAAAGTAACATAATAAAGGCACAGAAGACGTATAAGAATATTTTGGACCACACTCCTGGTTTAGTAGGGAATAATAAGTGCCTAATGAGTATTGGCTTAGTAGGATTACTAATTACTTGTGCAGGCATACCACAAAAAAGGGCATTTGTCCATAGGATGGTTCGGTCTTCTGATTCTATATAATCAGATACTTCGCGAGACGCTCCTTGATATTCCACGATATCGTGTTGAACGGGTACTTTCCCTTGAAAATAACCTTTAAACACTTTACTAAGCGGCTTGATATCCAAATTACGAGGAACAAAAGCTCCTGTAACTAAAATTATTAATCCTAAAATAATAAAATACGACTTGTACTTCTTTACGAAATCTTGCATCTGATGTTGTGATTGATTAGGTTCAAAAATAGAATTAGTTAGGAAAGTATCGAGTATTATTTAACGGATACTTTTTATTCCACTCCGTAAAGAAGGGTTTTACCTATTCTTCTTTTGAATTCTCAGCGAGCTGTGCAGTATGCAGCTGGCGTAATTTAATAAGCTCCGCAAGTGGTACAGCTGGATTACCTGCTACGGTTTCATCAGCGCCAACACTTTTAGTAACCACACTACCTAGGCCGATAGTGGTGTTATCTCCAATATAAATGCCATTGCGCACACTAGAGCTTGGAGCTACCCAACAGTTTTCGCCTATTACTACACTCCCTGCTATCATCGAACAAGCAATAATAAGGGAGTTTTTACCAATCGTAACATTGTGTGCAATGTGCACTAGGTTGTCTATTTTAACCCCTTGATGAATTATGGTATCCTTTAGAGACCCTCGGTCAATACACGTATTATTTCCTATGTGAACGTGATCTTCTATCACTAAACCACCGAGGTGCGGAAATAATTCATATTCTTGAGTGGCTTCGTTTTTCACATAGCCAAAGCCATCGCCGCCAAGAACATTATTGGCACCAATTACTACATTTTCACCTATTACCGTGTTCGATTTTATTACAGAACCTGCACCTATGTTGGAATTATTGCCAATGGTTACATTGCCTTCTATAACAGCATATGCTGCTACGTGTACCTTCTCTCCTATTATTGCTTGTGGGCTAATAGAAGCAGTGGGATGTATAAAGGAAGTATTTAAGGTTTCTATGGAATTAAATAATCCTTGAATTAACAAGGTTAAATCTTGTTTTGGATTTTCTGATGGTATAAAAACAACATCTGCATATTGCTTAATCATTTCATTGGAAAATAAATCCTGATCTATAATCACACATTTGCAATCTGTATTTTGAAGCAGTGCAGTATACGTATCTTTATACTTAGAGGAAATGAAAGTAACATGCTCTTCTACCGCTTCATCTATCGCCTTAGGACGTGTTATCGCTTGGTTTACATTAACCTTGTTGCCTAAGGTTATTGGACTACCTCGTTTCTCAAACCATGCAATTATATCCGCTACCGTTGTCATTTGTTTCTGTATTTAAAAATCAAAAAAGCGTATAAGCTCAAAAGACTCTGCAAATTCTTGCTGTATTTGTCCTCCGCGCAATTGAGCTAAAGAGGTAACAAAATTAATATTGTTATAACTTCTTTGTTTTTGACTCTCGTAAAGATTGAGTGCTGCCATTTTTTTGTCTACGTGTTGTTGGGTAAGTTTCACAAACACAAAAGAGGTGAACCCAAAGTTATTCCATGGCATCTCGTATCCCAACAAGCATGTATGCTTAAACGCCCGCATGCCTTCTTGATGCACCGTCATGTGGTCTTGATGAATATCAGATGAACTCGGCACAAATACAAGATCCGGTTTTAATTCCAGTCTAAGTTGCACAAAAGTCTCCAAAATGTCTTGTCGTAAAGCAGGAAAATCTCTTACTTCAAAATCAAACGTATGAATATGCTCTGGCTTAATACCTAAAAACTGGCACGACTTAAACATTTCTTCTATAATCACTCCTTTGTGAAAACCATCTGGAGTTGACTTTTCACAGGTGCTCATAACGGCAATATGTACTTCTTTGCCATCTGCTATAAGTTTTGCGATAGTGCCACCAAGCCCAAACTCAGCATCATCAGGATGCGGAGCTAGTATTAGTACTTTTTTTATTTGACCAAACATGTAATTTATTTTTCTCTGAAACCAATTCTGATTCTATGTGCATCAAGATGTAATTACCTCAAGCGAGAATCACTTCATTGTTCCTCATTATTTATTTACTCTTAACGATATTATTTTTTCAAAGGTATAAAAATCTTCACTCGTTGCGGGTTCTGCTGGAATCCATAAAACTAACAAGAGCCAAAAAGCACTTTATTTTTTCAGTAATTCATCTAATAGTTGGTCCAGCTTTACGGCGGTGGCCTTTCTGCTATATGGTGCAATAGACTGATTATCTGAATTTAACACCACTTCTTCTTGCATGCATTTTTGAATAAACGCTAACATCTCCTCGCTATCTTGTGCATCAAAAGTCTTTCCTGAATTGCTCTCTTGTATTAATGCAGCCGCATCTCCCTTTTGATTACCAATGCAAAGTATAGGTTTTCGGGCCGCTATGTATTCCATCATTTTGCCAGAAATAATAATTTCATCATTGGGCAGAGAAGGCAAAATTGTAAATAACATGGAAGCGCTTTTCATAAGAGAGAGGCTTTGCTCGTGAGAAACAAACCCCTTGACATCTACCTCCAAATTAGCTATTTCATTCACTTCACTAATGAATTTCCTCGCAATATTACCTGCCAATATTAGTTTAATCTTGGATGCCGAGTCTCCTAATTTCTTAAGCGCTGACACAAAACCAGCGTACGGATATTCATCTGCCATTAGACCTACAAATGTGATCGTAAACGTATCGCTAGGCAAAATGGGAGCATTATCCATTTTTACATCGTCAAATCCATTGTAGATATACCTTACCTTAACTTGCTGCGCAGGGGGCATTTTTTGTTGAAGCAATCGTTGCATGCTCGGCCCAATGGTTAGTATGCTATCCGCAGTGTTCAACACACTTAACTCTAATTTGGTGTTTCGATTTTGCGCCCAAGCAGACTTACTGGCTTGATCTATACTAAATAATTCTATCCAAGGATCTCTAAAATCAGCCAGCCATTTTAACTTAGGAAATTGTTTTTTTAATGCTACGCCCACCAGATGAGTGGATTGAGGCGGACCTGTAGTAATGACCACATCCGGCATCTCACGTTGTATTATGTCTTGTGCTGCTTCTTTAGCAAATCTATTCCAACCTACTCTGGCATCAGGCACGAAGAGGTTTTCCTTAATCATAGAAGCCAATTTCTTAAATATACTTTTCGAACTATTGACCCCTCCACGCGGAATTCCGTTGTTTGTAGAGCCCGTGGTAAGCAGCGAATAAGCCTTAAGTGGTTCTAGGGTAGAAGTCTGCACCACATTAATCTTGCTTACCAGCTCCATAAATGAGTCATCTGTATTCTTATACGATGCATCCTTTGGGTTTACCGTAACCACGGTAATATCGTTACCCATTTGATGCAAAAAGTGAGCAAAATAAGCCCATCGTTGCACTCCGGAACTATTATCGGGTGGCCAATAGTAGGTTAGTATAAGAACTTTCTTTTTCAAGGGTTTGGCAATATTAGTGCTATTTTAAGATTAGGTCCTTAAAAATAATATCGGTTATAATTTTTATTTTGCTAGAATAGTAGTCAATTTGCCAAGGTAAAATGTGCGGTATAGTAGGTATAGTAAGATGCAATAAGACGCGTGAGCAAGACGCCTATTACGTAGCGCAAATGCTCCAAGTGCAGCACCACAGAGGACCTGATGCCACTGGCACTTGCCCTATAAGCACAGGAGTGCTCGGACACAACAGACTTAGCATCTTAGACTTATCTGCAGGCGCAGATCAACCTTTTCATTACCAAGAGATTTCCATCGTTTTTAATGGTGAAGTATATAATTATGTAGAGTTACGCGAAGAGCTTCTTGACCTTGGATATACCTTCCAAACAACCGGTGATACCGAAGTGATTTGCGCGGCCTATTTAGCCTGGGGACAAGACTGTGTAAAACGCTTTGTTGGGATGTGGGCTTTTGCGTTGTGGGACGTTCGTAAAGAAGAACTCTTTTGCTCTCGCGACAGATTTGGGATAAAGCCATTTAATTACATCTTCAACGATGGCGATTTTATCTTTGCCTCAGAGTTAAAAACATTAAAAATAGTTCCTGAGTTTAATCCAGAAATAAACCAAAAACAAGTAGCTCGTGGACTTAATTTGGGTTTTGCTGGCTATAAGGACGAAACCTATTATTCCCACATAGCACAGCTTAGAGGAGCCCATAACCTCGTATGGAAAAATGGGAACATTATTATAAAACGGTATTGGGATTTAGAAAAAGTACCTGTTCCAGGCAATAAATTTGAAGCTATCGCTCAATTTAGAAAACTCTTTGACGAGTCCATTAAACTTCATATGCGATCTGATGTCCCCGTGGGATCATGCTTAAGTGGCGGTTTAGACAGTTCGGCAATAGTAGCCAGTATCGCAAAAGATCATAACACGTTAGATTATAAAACATTTACTATTTTTTACGAAGGCAAAGGAGCCGTAGATGAGCGACCTTTTGCACAGCTACTGAGTGAAAGATACAAAAATATAGATTCGAAGTATGAGCAGCCAAGTGATGCCGACTTAGAAAAACATTTTGATCATTTTTTAGAGGGTGTGGATGTACCACCTGCGGGAAGTTCTTATTACTCCCAATATTTTGTGATGAAACTAGCCAGCCAAAGCAAGATAAAAGTACTGATTAATGGGCAGGGAAGTGATGAGTATCTCATTGGCTATATGCATACTTACTATCGCATTCTTGCGGATTGTTTACGCAATTTGAAATTTTGGAGTTTTGCGAAAATATTAAAGGCGCATCAGAGAGAACACCAAGTGCCGTTTGGCGAGTTAGTTAAAACATGCCTATTCTCGTTCATCTTGGTTTTTAGAGATGAAAACAGCTTTATGCAATTGGAGCTAAAGAAAAAATACAAGCAGCAAGCGGACTACGATTATACAAAAAACAGTCTTCATTTAGAAAATAAATTTGCCTCTAGAACGGATAACTTCCTCTATCATCTCCTTATGACTACCACATTGCCAACGCTTTTACATTTTGAAGACAGGAACAGTATGGCATTTAGTATAGAAAGTAGAGTTCCTTTTTTAGACCACCGTTTAGTA
The DNA here is from genome assembly GCA_017857855.1 of Bacteroidia bacterium. Taxonomy (GTDB): domain Bacteria; phylum Bacteroidota; class Bacteroidia; order NS11-12g; family UBA9320; genus UBA9320. The sequence goes on from JAFMCI010000036.1 coordinate 16,838, forward strand.
GAATTTGGATTTTCATTACCCTTAGAATGGCGCGTAAAAAATGGAGAAACCAAGTATATACTTAGAGAGGCGATGAAAGACGTGCTGCCCGATGCAATATATAAGCGAAAAGATAAAAAAGGATTTGTAACCCCAGGAGAAAAACGCTGGGTACAAGGACCTTTAAAATCTCACTTTGCCGCCCTAGCTGAAAATATTCATTTGAATTGGAGACTCAATGTGCTTCAAAAATGGAGAGGACAATGATATCATTTCTTGATTCTCAAGATCTTATTCACTAGTGAATTAAAATCTTCTGAAACCTTAACCGAATAGATCAGAACTGCATAAATCGTTAAAAAACCTACACATTTATATGCGATATTGAGAAGTGGATCAGACGCATTGGGTAAGAAATAAAACAATCCAAACAGCGCCACAGATATGAAGAGAATATAGAAAAAGTTAAGATTAAACGGACTCAAGTTAAATGCCAATTTGATAAAGAAATATTTAATCAAATTGAAAATAATAAACGAAATAAGAGTTGCTGCTGCCGCTCCTTCTATTCCATATAAGGGTATAAGTATAAAATTAAGACCAATATTAATTGCTGCCGTCACTCCTAAAATCCAAAGAAACGCTTTGTTCCTGGTGGAGTAGGCTATGATTGGCCCATTAAAACCCGTAGAAACATCTACGATCTTGGCGGCTCCCAATATTAAAACCGCATATTTGGTTTGAGCATACTGATCTCCTTTAGGCAAGAGCAGATATAAATCATCTAACCCCAACCAAACTGCAAAATACAATGCAGAACAAAAAAGCAGCAACGAACTACTACTTTGCTTATACAGCTTATTCATACTCTGCATGTCATTATCTGTCCAATACTTCGAAATGAATGGAGCTGCGATAGACGATAGCATCGCGTATGGAATGATAATAGCGTTTATAATATTTAACCCCCAAACATATAAACCAGTGGCTTCCATCCCAAGCAAACTGGCAACCATAAAGGTATCTATATTGGTAATTAATGCTCCGCCTACTCCTATTGCAAACCCATAAGCCGCGTAGGATATTAATTTTTGGGGTTCTGGAAGCTTAAAAACATCCTTAATATTAAAAGACAATTTAATAGTTAGAAGTGACTGTTGATACACAAAAAAACCAACAAAAAGTACGACTTGAAAAACAACTAAACTGATTATAACAGCCTCAAATTGAACCCATTTATAAAAATAAAGAACCACCAATAAGGGCTGCACCAATTTTATAAGATTATTGAGTAACGACGGGACGGCAGTGCGCTGCAAACTATTGCACACATAATTCACTATACTTATAAAGGGGACGATTCCTGCTACTAATACGGTCAAATCTATCACCACCGGAGCAAGGCCACTTTTGGCAAAATAATACGATGTGACTGCTTCTCTAGTGAAAAGGTAAGCCAGTAAAAAAAGCGTGGTGAATAGTATCGGACCAAAGAAAGTAAGCGAATACAGACGTGACAAATTCTGCTTATCTCCTTCAAACTTTGGGAAATAACGAATAAACATCACATGAAAACCAAGCAATAAAAAAGGAGCAAACGTAGCGCCTGTCGTAAGTATAAATGAGATGATACCCAATTCCCTTATCTCGAGCATTCCCGTGTAAATAACAAGATTGCTGAGCATACCAATAAGCATAAAGCTATAAGCTACTAGGGTACTTTTGCTACCTTGTCTTTGAATTACTCCCATCTGATCATTACATTGACTCCTGAATCATTCCGTCTTACACCAATTCAAATTGTACAAGTCCGGCATTTACCTATCGAATCAAAGTGTACAAATGTATGACGGGCATCACTCTTATCATAACTAAAAATACGTCCCTAGATGACTCACCTCGTTTGATTACTGAATATGAAGTCTCGTGCTTTTAAAGTGACTAATCTGCCCATCTATGGCCGCCGGTAATTCGTTCTGTATAAAAAATAGCTAAATAGATAGAGTGGTTGTAATTTTGAATACTTAATCTAGCTCCTATCAATCGTCCTAAATAGTACTAATTGACCCGTTACATGAAGAGAGAAAAACTTCTAGTTATCTTGCTTTCCCCATCTTCCTTTAGCATGCAGGATGTGAAAATATTGGAAAAGCATTTCGAGGTCAAATTATTAATTCACGCAAAAACCACAGGTATAGGCTACCCTATAGAATTGACCAAATTTGCGCTATACACGATTTATCTAATGCTTATAGGCTACCGAAAAACATTCTCTGTTTTTGCAGATACGCATATGCTCGTTCCTGTTTTGCTCTCCAAAATACTCGGTACAAAAACCTACATCACAATTGGAGGATACGAAGTTTTTAGCAAAGAAGAAATTGACTTTAAGCAAGATGTAATGCCCAAATGGCGCAGAAACGTAATTCAGTTTATCATTAAACATGCGACAGTACTTTTACCCAAATCACACGAATTAGCTGAAAAAACGATTCAGATAAGAGGTCGTAAAGACGATGTAATTACCTTATTCAATGGATTCGACCCAACCTTGTTCAACGTACACACAAATGTCAAAAGTACTCCAAGATCTGTGCTCACTATTGCGCAAGTTGCCGACTATAAAACATTTTTAATTAAAGGAATGGACAGAATACTTACCTACGCAGAAAATAATCCCGACGTTCATTTTACCATAGTGGGTATTCAAGACTCAATGTTGCATTATTTTCCGAAATTGAAAAACCTCACTATCGTAAAGCCAGTAAGCCACTCAGAAACGATACTTTACTACGCAAAAAACCAGTTTTACCTGCTCCCTTCTCGTTCAGAAGGTATGCCAAATGCCCTCTGTGAAGCTATTTTTTGCGGTTGCATTCCGTTAGCCTTTAATGCAGGCAATTCCACATTCATAGTTAACAATCCCGACTTTATTCTTCAAGACGAAAGTCAAGCAGAATTTAACCGTATCGTACATCTTCCTCAATTAGAAGAAGCATCCAAATCCATCCGAAATCGTGCAGAATCTTTATTTTCCTTGAGTACAAGAGAAGTCTCGTTGGTTAACATTATTTCACGGTAAAAAAGGAATGCCGAATCATCTCTAGATTTCAATATGTCGTCACCTAAACCAGTCCTGAGGTATGTATTGGATATAATTATATTCGCAGCGGATGTATAAACCTACCTTGTTCGTTATCACCGTAGGATCCGAGAATCATGCTAGTTCTCGTATCAGGATGATTAATTATTTTGAACAACTAAAGGAAACATTCAATCTTACATGGATGCCACTTCGGGGTTATAGAGACTACCGATCAGAGGGGAAAGCATCTTTAACAAACAGCATAGATAAATACTGGAGATTATTAAAGACAATCTTTTTTCTTTTAGGATTCCACTACGATTATGTGGTAGTTCAAAAAGAAATAGTAGCAAGTTGGCTGTTAAAACATGTAAAAAGAAAAGGGTCTGTTTTGATTTTTGATATGGATGATGCCATCTATCTAGCACACGAAAATAACTTTTCAGATTACTTGAATTTATTTGATAAAATTATTGTTTCTACACCCTTTTTAGCGGAGAGATTTAAAGACATTGATACACCCATTCTAGTTATCCCTTCTTCTGTTTTCGTACCAAACCTAGCTGAAAATAGAAAACTGCTAAATGACCAATGCATTCATATTTCTTGGATTGGATCGCCGTCAACCAGCAAATACCTTACTAAAGTACACGATGCTTTACTGGAATTATCTAAAAGTTGCGAAGTGCAGATGCACATCATGGGGGCGACAATTCAACTTGACGGAGTTAATTGCATTTACCACGATTGGAGCATTGAGAATGAGCGTACCTTGCTTAGCAACACCGATGTGGGCATAATGCCACTGGACAATACCGAATGGGAAACCATGAAAGGAGGCTATAAATTATTGCTGTATATGTCTTTCGGAATTCCGGTAATAGCAGATGCAGTAGGCACCAATACCTTAATCGTACAGCATGGGATTAACGGTTACTTGGCCCAAGAAACCTCGCAATGGTTGGCTTACTTTAAAAGACTAATATCCCATAAAGAAGAGACAATTCAACTGGGAATAAACGGCAGGAAGACCGTTGAGACTACATACAGTTACGATGTAAATGCATCAAGATTAATACAATTTATAAAAAACTAGAGATATGACAAGTCCGTGGACAAAAGAAGAGCTAATAAACGAGATAACTAAAAGGGATTTTGTGACCATTGACCTGGGTTGTGGTCCCAATCCGAATCCGAATATTATTGGAATAGACTCGTTACCATTAGAGGGAGTTCATTATGTGACTGATTTAGAGAAAGGGTTACCCTTTTTAGAAGATAACTCAGTTGATAAAGTTACTTCTAGGCACTTTATGGAGCACATCGAAAATTTTGAACAACTGATTTCAGAGATTTACCGTGTGCTGAAAGTGGGAGGAGAAAACCACGTTATTGTTCCCTATTGGGTTAATCCACATTACTACTCCGACTATACGCATAAACGCTTTTTTGGGCTTTATACCTTTGATTACTTAAGCAATGGCAACAACGATAAACCGCTTAAAAGGAAAGTCCCAACGTTTTATAATAACATTAACTTCAATGTTTTTGAACGTACCATAGTGTTCAGAGATGGAAATAATCAGGTATTAAATCTATGGAAAAAAAGAATTTTACAACCGCTATTTAATGCATCAACTGGCACGCAAGAATTTTATGAATTTTATTTATCTTATTTATTCCCTGCAAGTGAAAT
>JAFMCI010000037.1 GCA_017857855.1 Bacteroidia bacterium
AAATCAGAATTGGTAAAAGCATACATTGATAATTATCTCATTATCAATGTAAAGTAGGATTTACGGAGTTAGTTAGATGCTACTTGAGCGGTCAAACTTGCTATTTTGCTTAGGGTGTCTGCTTTCTTTTGTTCTTCTTTGGCGATAACATCAGGATGCGCATTGGAAATAAAGCTAGCATTTCCTAATTTTTTATCTATGCCTATTAAGAAGCCTTCCAAGCGTTTTATCTCATTTTGAATAGCAGCTACATCTATTTTTTGTACGTAATCCTTAAATCCAATAGAAATTTCGTCTGTACCAATAAGGGCTTTAAATCCAGTAACTTCGTTTGTAGATATATGCTCCACATTTGCTAATTTTTGGATAATACCAGCAGCCTGTTGATAGATGGATATATTCTTTGCTTGTATGGCAATGGTTGCGGCTAGTTTTGGCGATATACCATTTTCATTACGTTTAGATCTAACCTCACTGATGAGTTCAAAAACTTGCGAAGGAATAGGGGTGGAGCTTGCTTGTAAAATGGGCCATGCTTCTTTGTTGATAAACGCACCGTTTCTTTCTCTTATTTCTTGCCAAAGTTCTTCCGTTATAAAAGGCATAAATGGATGTAATAACCTAAGAATGGCATCAAATGCAGATTTTGCTTTTTCCAAATCCTCACTCGGTATGGGTTCCCCATAGTTGGGCTTGATCATTTCCAAATACCATCCGCTAAAATCATCTCGCGTAAGTTTATAAAGCTCCATAAGGGCATCGGAAATGCGAAAAGCATCAAAATGGTTATTAACAGATTCAATGGCGTCTGCAATTTTAGCATCCATCCAATGATGTGCTATATCGCCGTACTGATTGTAATATTCGTTTCGAGTAGGTGTAGTTTCCCATCCTTGAATTAGTCTGAAAGAGTTCCAAATTTTATTGCAAAAATTTCGACCTTGTTCGCATAGAGATTCGTCAAAAAGTATGTCATTACCTGCTGGAGCGCTTAGCATAAGTCCCATACGAACACCATCGGTGCCGTATTTTTCCATTAATTCTATAGGGTCAGGACTGTTCCCCAAGGATTTAGACATTTTTCTGCGCTCTTTATCTCGAACAATACCGGTGAAATAAACATTTTTAAAAGGTAATTTGCCTTCAAATGCGTGACCTGCCATAATCATTCGGGCCACCCAAAAGAAAATAATATCAGGTGCAGTTACTAGATCTGCTGTTGGGTAATAGTAAGCTAATTCTTCTTTGCCTTTTTCTTGAAAGCCATCAAAAACGCTAATGGGCCACAACCAGCTACTAAACCAAGTGTCTAGAACGTCTTCGTCTTGACGTAAGTCATTTATAGTTAATTTTTTATCATTAAAATTAGCAAGAGCTTCTTCTGCGGTTTTAGCTATTATAACTTCGCCTGACGGGGTATACCATGCAGGTATACGGTGTCCCCACCATAATTGGCGAGAGATGCACCAGTCCTTTATGTTAGTAAGCCAATGGTTATAAGTGTTTTTGAATTTAGCAGGGTGAAATTGAATCTTATCATCCATTACATCACTCAATACTTCAGGGAAGTCGGCCATAAACTTCTTCATGTCTACAAACCATTGGGCAGAAAGACGAGGTTCAACGACTGCTTTACTGCGTTCACTTTTTCCTACTTTATTGACAATATCTTCGGTTTTGAGCAATAACCCAAGTTCTTCTAGCTTTTCAACAGCCAGTTTTCGTGCTTTAAAACGATCTTCTCCGACAAAAATGCCAGCGGCTTCGCTTATAGTAGCGTCGTCATTAAAGACATCAATGGTTTGTAAATTATGTCGTTTGCCAATTTCGTAGTCATTAATATCATGCGCAGGTGTTACTTTGAGTGCGCCGGTTCCAAATTCTAAGTCGATATAATCGTCCGCTATAATAGGAACCATTCGGTTTACCATAGGAACGATGCAATTTTTACCAATTAGATTCTGGTAACGATCATCGTTAGGATGCACACAAACGGCGGTGTCTCCCATAATCGTTTCTGGACGCGTGGTTGCTATGCTTATAAAAGAATCACTATTTTCAATTTGGTATTTAATGTAGTACAATTTACCATTTTGCTCTTCGTGATTTACTTCTTCGTCGCTTAAGGCTGTTTTACCCACGGGATCCCAATTTATCATCCTTGTTCCATGATAAATATAACCTCTTTTATGTAGGTCTATAAAAGAATCAATAACCGCTTCGGATAAATCAGGCTCCATAGTAAAACGGGTTCTATCCCAATCACAACTACAACCTAATTTTTTCAATTGTTCTAGAATTATACCCCCGTATTTTTCTTTCCATTCAAAAGCATGTTCTAGAAACTCATCTCTTGTGATGTCTGTTTTGGCTATACCTTGCTCTTTAAGTAAGTTAACTACCTTGGTTTCTGTAGCTATAGAGGCGTGATCTGTACCGGGCACCCAGCATGCATTATATCCCAGCATACGAGCTCTTCGCACTAGTATATCTTGAATACTATTGTTCAACATATGTCCCATATGAAGTATTCCCGTCACGTTAGGTGGAGGTATTACGACAGAATAGCTAGGTCTATGGTCGGGTACGGATGCGAACAGTTTATGCTCTATCCATTGGTCATACCATTTCTGCTCTATTCCTTCAGGGTTATATTTGGTTGAAATATCCATGCTAGCTGTTTTTATAATTGTGCGATGTTGTGGTGCAAATAAAAAAGCCCATCGTGGTAATACCAAGACGGGCTTTGCGTAAATATTATATTAGTCTTATCTTTTTTCTTTGATACGAGCTGATTTACCAGAAAGTTGTCTGAGATAGAATATACGTGCTCTTCTTACCTTACCTCTTCTGTTGACTTCGATTTTATCAATAAACGGTGAGTGGAAAGGGAATACTCTTTCTACGCCAACACCACTGCTGATTTTCCTTACGGTGAAAGTCTCATCAAGTCCTGTATTTCTTCTTTGTAATACAACACCCTGGAAAACCTGTATTCTTTCCTTCTCACCCTCTCTTATTTTGTAATGTACAGATACGTTATCTCCAGCTCCGAAAGTTGGTAAATCTGTTCTTATTTGACTCGATTCTATATGCTTTATGAAATCCATTGTTTTAAAAGTGGGTGCAAAAGTAATAAAAAGAATAGTGGGTTGTGCACATTATAAAAAAAAATGTTTAGATATTTCTAATAAAAAATACGCTTAACATATTGGTAATTACAAATTAGTTTTACCTTTGCAGTTCTTAAAATAAAGATGTACGCGATAGTAGATATAGCAGGTAAGCAATTTAAGGTTTCTAAAGACCAGAAGTTGTACGTGCACAGATTGGCTGAGGATGAAGGGAAGTCTGTGAGTTTTGATAACGTAATGTTGGTAGAAGACGGCGGTAGTGTAAGTGTAGGTACTCCAAGTTTAAAAGGAGCTTCTGTGCAAGCTAAAGTTCTTCAACACATGAAAGGCGATAAGGTTATCGTTTTCAAAAAGAAAAGAAGAAAAGGTTACAAAGTAAGAAACGGTCACAGACAGTATCTTACTCAAATTCAAATCGAAAGCATTAAAGCATAATAAACAATGGCACATAAGAAAGGAGCAGGTAGTAGTAAGAACGGTAGAGAGTCGCATAGTAAACGACTTGGCGTTAAAATATTTGGTGGTCAAGTTTGTATCGCTGGAAATATTATTGTAAGACAAAGAGGAACTGTTCATCATGCAGGTAAAAATGTAGGTATTGGTAAAGACCATACTTTATTTGCACTCACTGATGGTAAGGTTGAATTCCAAAGAAAAGCAAACAATCGTTCATTCGTGAACATTGTAGATTAAAGAAATTGGGCGTTCTCGCTCAATATTTAGAGTTTTCATAGTCAATTGAGAAGGCTTCCATCAGGAGGCCTTTTCTTATGGTGAAATGTGAACTTGGCTTTGGAATGGCGCTTTATTTAAATATTATAAATGCTTGCAAATACGAATAGAAAATTATCTTTGTATTTCAATAAAAAGAAATCAACATGGTTTGACCAGTTTCAAACTATATAGATAAAGAGCTTGGGCGTTCTAGCCCAAGATTTAGAGTTTTCATAGTCAATTGAGAAGACTTCCTTATGGAGGTCTTCTCTTATTTACAGCCTTTCGAAAAACTATTATACTGAGAAAATTTTGCTTCCTACACGTATTAGATTGCTACCCTCAGCTATCGCAGTTAAATAATCTCCACTCATGCCCATTGATAAAGTGTCATAATGATGTTTATCCTTTAATTCTGTGTATACTGAATTTAGATATTCAAATTCTTTTTTAACTTGATCAATATCTTCTGTATTACTGGCCATACCCATTAGACCTTTACAAGCTACATGTGTTAGGTTGATATATTCTGGGTCTAACAATATCTCGTCTAATTCGGTTTTAGATAACCCGAATTTGGTTTCTTCTTGTGCTATGTGCATTTGAAATAAGAAAGATATCACTCTTTGGTGCTTTCTTGCCTCTTTGTCTACTTCCTTTAAAAGCTTCAAACTGTCAATAGAATGGATGAGGTATACAAATGGAGCGATATACTTTACTTTATTAGATTGCAGATGCCCTATGAGGTGCCAATGTATATCTTTAGGAAGATTTTCATACTTAGTGGTTAGCTCTTGCACACGGTTTTCACCATAGTGACGATGGCCACAGTCATATACTTCTTGCAGTTCTGGGAGTGAGCGATACTTCGAAACTACAACTAATTGCGTATTTCCTATTTCTTGCTCTATTTGTTTGATATTTTTGCATATCGAATGAGACATAACCTTATAACAAATGTAATCCTACTTAGTCTATTTTTTATTTTGTATGGGTGTAATTCGTCTGAAGAAAATTTACCAAAGGGTATCTTATCAAAGAAAGAAATGGTAGATATTATTACTAACATGCAATTAATTGATGCTGCTCAAAAAGAAGTAGGCATTTCAGGAATTCTGATGGGCAAGATGCAGGATACCAATTATACCTTAATTTTCAATAAGTTTAATACTGATTTTGTACAATTCGACAGTAGTTTGAAAGTGTATTCGGCACATCCCAAGTTGCTGGAGAATATCATGGGTGAAGTTACGCTAAAATTGAACGCAAGTAAATAATGTTCTATCCTAAAAGTATTGCCTCTAAATTAGGCTTTGATCTTGTTCTGGAAAAGGTTGCACAATTTTGTGAAACTTCAAAAGGACTAAGTCACATAGGCAGGATTCGGTCTACGGACAATCACGATCAAATTATAATGTGGCTGCAACAAACCAATGAGGTATTGCAGATTATAGAAAAGGGTGATTTATCTTTCTCGTTAGCATTAGATTTTGACTTACAAGAAAAAGCGGCTAGATCCCTAGGTTTTTTTTATGAGATAGAGGATATCAAAAATATTCAATCGTTGTTATTGGTGCTCCAACGTGTTTTGGTTTTTTTGGAAGCTAAAGCAACTGAATATCCTAATATCGCTACACTTTTTCAGGGTATTGCTCCCGATTTTGAGTTAATCACCACGATAGATCAGATTATTGGCCCCGATGATGAAATAAAGCCAGGTGCAAGCAAGACCCTACAAAAAATAGTAAGTGAGATTACCAAGGCTGAAAGAGAAATTATACGCAGTTCAACTAGTCTATTTAATAATGCGAAAGATAAAGGGTACTTAGGGGATACGGAGCTAGGTATAAAAAACGGACGAGTGGTATTACCGGTTCTTTCTGAACATAAACGAAAGATTAATGGACTTTTTATCGATCAATCTGGCACAGGGAAGATTTCTTATATAGAACCTATCGAGTTAGTAGGTTTAAATAATGCTCTTGCTGAGCTTCATATCAAAAAGCGCCAGGAGATAGTGGTAATCTTAAGATCTCTTACCACTCGAATTGTAGTTTACTTGGAAGATATAAAGCTCGGTGTACAGCGCTTGGGGGCGTTTGATTTTATACGAGCAAAGGCTCGCTTGGCAAGTGAATGGAGTTGTGTATTGCCAAGTATAGGCGAAGATACTCGGGTAAAAGCAGCAAAACATCCATTGTTAGCAGATCGTTTACGTGCTGAAAACAAAGAAATTATCGCCTTGGATTATGAGTTACATGCAGACCAGCGTCTCATTGTTATCTCGGGCCCTAATGCCGGCGGGAAGTCTGTATCGCTTAAAACCGTTGGTCTACTTCAGTATATGCTACAATCTGGGTTTTTAGTCCCTTGCTCTGTGGTGAGTACTTTCCACTTGTTTGAGAATATTTTTATTGATATTGGAGATGATCAAAGTATTGAATCTGACCTTAGTACGTATAGCTCTCATCTTAAGGCGGCCAAGCATATCATAAATTTCAGTAGTTCGGATACCATGGTGCTTATGGACGAGATTGGTACGGGCACAGATCCTATGTTTGGAGGCCCAATGGCCGAGGCTGTATTAGAAGAAATACAAAAGAAAGGTGCATACGGTATTATCACTACTCACTTTAGTAATATCAAGGCCAAGGCTGAGAAGTTAGAAGGAGTAATAAACGCCGCCATGCTTTTTGACGTGGAAAATCTAGTGCCGCTCTATAAGTTACAATTAGGGCAGCCCGGAAGTTCGTTTGTGTATGAGGTTGCTGCAAACATTGGATTGAACAAAAAATTAATTAAGCGTGCTAAACAATTAACTAATACTAAGCAGTATGATTTAGATGCACTTTTAGCGGAGGTCCAAACCAGAAATGAGTTAGTTTCACAAAATCAAGCTGAACTTAGTCAAAAACTGGCAGATGCTAAGAGCATAGAAGTAGAATATAGAATGCTTAAAGAAAGCCTAGACGTGCAAAAGAAAGATATCATGGCCCAAGCAACTGCCCAGGCGAACGATATCATTAAAAGTGCCAATAAGGAAATCGAAAAAACTATTCGAGAGATTAAAGAAGCTGGAGCCGATAAGGTTAAAACGCTGAAAGTGCGTGAAAAACTGCAAGCTCAAGTTTCGTCCGATATACCTGTTATTGAAAAAGTGCTTTCAAATCTAAAGGTAGGCGATACGGTTCAATTGAATAATACAGAATCGGTAGGCGAAATAATAGAGATAAAGCGGGATAAAGCCATTTTGCAGGTAGGAGCGATGACTACAAGTACCAAGTTGCAAAATCTTACCAAAGTGGGTGCCCAACATGCCAAAAAAGTAAAAAAGTACATTAGTTCTTCTTCGTATAACGAAAAACAGTCTTCGTTTAAGTCTGAGAAGGACATACGAGGCATGCGCACGATGGATGCGCTCAACGAAATAGATACATGGATAGACAATGCATTAATATTAGGCGTAGGAAGTTTACGCGTACTTCATGGCAAGGGAAATGGCATTCTGAGATTGGAACTACGACGGCATTTAAAAGGTCATCCCTCTATTCAAAAAATAACCTATGAGCACGTGGATTTAGGTGGTGAAGGAATCAGTATAATTGAGTTAAAGTAAAATGAATCCGGTGGCTTTCTTTTTTTTAATCGGGGTCTTTAGTCCACTCATTACCTATAATTTATACATTTTAACGTTATATCTCCGTACCCGTTTTAGTAAAGATCCCGATTATGTAAAATATCCTAAATACCTAATTATAGTTGCTAAGGTTCATCGGTTGATGATGGGTTTCAATCCCTATTACACCAAGTTAAGTAAACCTGCCAAGCGTCTTTTTATTTCCCGTGTTATCCATCTTATGGTTTTTAAGCGATTTGTGGGAAGACAAGGGCTCCAAATAACTATTGAAAAGAAAATAATGGTTATTGGAGCGCTGGTTCAATTAACCTTTGGCTTAAAAAAATATACTTTGCCTAAGTTTAATTTTATCGCATTGTATCCATCTAGTTTTTTTTCGACGGTGTTAAATCACCAAGTGAAAGGCCTAACTTATAGAAAAGGTGCACTCTTATTCAGTTGGTATGATGTAGTGAAAGGATATACCATCCACGATGATAATTTAAACCTTGCTTTGCATGAATGGGCACATGCCTTTATTATGGATCATTATGATCACGCCACATATTGGGTGTATACGCGTTTGAATAAGTCTTTGGATAATTTAGACGACCTGTACGCTGACATGCAAACGTATAGGGATTCACAGAACTACCTGCGAGATTATGCCTTCACCAATACCCACGAATTTTTTGCGGTATGCGTAGAACATTTTTTTGAAACCCCAGCTAAATTTAATCAGAGGTATCCCGAATTATTTAAAGACCTTTGCACCGTGCTTAATCAAAATCCACTTAACCATGAAAATGACTACGCATTTACAGTAAAATGAAACAAATATTTAAATTCGGAGATACCAAGGAATATTATAGAGTAGTAGCAAAAGGAGATGTTGCTAAATTTAATGGGGTAGTAGTGCATCCTTATTACGCCACGTTTGCGCTAGCCCGAGATGCCGAATGGACATGTAGATTATTTGTACTCGATATGAAAGAAATTGAGGAAGAGGGTATAGGTACGTATGTTAATATTCAGCATAAGGCACCTGCAAAAATTGGTGATGAAGTTCGTTTTATCGCAACCTTAAAAAGTGTGAATATTAACGAGGTAGTTTGTACGTTCACCGCTAAAGTAGGCAATAGGCTAATTGCTGTGGGTGAAACTGGGCAAAAAATATTAGATGCAGATCAATTAGAATCACTAGAAAGGACGGCGAACAGTGGCTAAAAAAAAGGAACGAGATACTAGTATTACTAAAAACAGAAGAGCTTCTTTTGAATTTGCGCTGGAGGAACGATATGAAGCTGGGATTGTGCTTACGGGTCCGGAAATTAAATCCATTCGCGCTAAAAAAGTAAGTATTAGTGAGGCCTACTGTTATATTGACAGCAAAGGTATTCTCCGGATAAAAGGCATGCGTATTTCAGAATTTAAAAATGCCGGTTATATGCTGCAAAATCCTGACCGTGAGAAATTACTTTTGTTGACCAAAAATGAACTCAAAAAAATCAACAATAAACTTAAAGATCAGGGAAATACTATAGTGCCTATTGAAGTATTCATTTCACCAAAGGGTTTTGCCAAAGTAGAAATTGCGATTGCGCGGGGTAAAAAGTACCACGATAAGCGTGAAAGCTTAAAAGACAAGGATGTACAACGCGAAATAAGCAGGTATCAATAGTTCGAAAAAAATATAAAATCATCGGTGACAACTAAACTCACGGATTATATTTGCACCCGATAAAAAAGAGTATTAACCCAAAATTTTACTCTTGCAGAAGTAGACACATTACCTCCATATCTACTTCATATTCATAGAATACCACAAATTAATTGCTCACGTGGTGAAATTGGTAGACACGCCAGCTTGAGGGGCTGGTGTCCGCTTAGGACGTGCTGGTTCGAATCCAGTCGTGAGCACTTGTTGGTAAAAACAGAGAGCACACGTTTTATAGATTAAACTAACATTTTTTTGCTGCTGTTCTGTCCATTTTCAATGGGGTATATCTACGCGCAGTAATTGCTATTTTATTACAGTCTTCTACCATTTCGCGGTTTGGTATTTATTAGTTCAACGTAAATTATGCTATAGGATTTATTATTTAATCGTAATATTGCAATGAATAAATAATGGGAGTAACGCGGACAGATATATTTACAGATCATCAAAACGAGATAGCCGCAATCGCCAAAGTACTTGGTCATCCTGCACGCATTGCCATACTGCAGCAAATTGCGATGACTCAAGGTTGCGTCTGCGGAGACTTGGTAAATGAAATTGGACTTGCTCAAGCCACTATATCTCAGCACCTTAAAGAGTTGAAAAATATGGGCATATTACAAGGAACCATAGAAGGTACAAGTGTATGCTACTGCATTAATCCCATTAAATGGCAAGAAATAAAATCTTCTTTAGAACACTTTTTTAACCTTAAAATAGATCAGATAGATGGGTGTTGTTGAGTTCTCGATACAAAACGGACGTTCAGGTTTCAATCGAACGGGCAACCATTTGGTCAATACGAGGGAAGAAATTGAAGATAGACTTGGAGTGAAAATCACCTACCCATAACTAAAAAACATCATGAAAATATCACAGCTTCAAGAAACACTAAAAACGATGGACGAGGTTCCCTTTGTGTTACCCAACGGAACTTTCGTACCCGCTCACTGTCACCTTACCGAAATAGGGTTAGCTACTAAAACATTTATAGATTGCGGAGCGAAAAAACACCAAGATAAGAAAGTACTGCTTCAATTATGGACCAGTGTAGATACCCACCACAGACTGAAGGCTGACAAGTTCTTGAATATTATCCACTCATCTCTTTCGCTTTTTGAAGGGGAAGATTTGGATGTAGAAGTAGAGTACCAAGTGGCTGATACAGTGGGAAGGTTTTCCTTAGACTTTGATGGAACTAAGTTTACCTTACAAGGAACAAAAACAGACTGTCTAGCGACTGACTTGTGTGGCATAGATGCAATAAAGAATAAAACAAGAAAGAGTTTATCCGCTTTGGGAGATAACACAGTAGCGTGTACGCCTGGTGGAGGATGCTGTTGATTTTAGATGTTTTTTCGTTGATATAAACTATCCCAGCAAGAATACTTCATTAAAACAAACATGAACAACGCGTTATCTGAATTTATTAAACAGCTTGAAATGGATGCACTTGCACCAGAAAGACTGCTTCAGTTGGATCCACTAATCCACTTTATACAAGCTAAGAAGGATGCAAATGAATTCATCCATCTTCATTTTATTTGCACGCACAATAGCCGAAGAAGTCATTTATGTCAAGTGTGGGCACAAACCATGGCCGCCTATTTTAACGTAAAGGACGTAACATGTTACTCCGGCGGAACAGAAGCAACGGCTGTTTATTCGATGATTATACAAACATTTGTTACCACAGGTTTTAAGGTGCTAGTGTCGGATGACACACCAAATCCCTTGGTTACCTTACACTATTCAGATGTAATGCCGCCGATGCATTTGTTTTCTAAGACTTACGACGATGCGGTGAATCCGTCTTCCCATTTTGCGGCGGTAATGACCTGTGATGACGCAGACGCAAATTGTCCCATAATTCCAAATGCAACTCGAATTGCGGTTACTTATAAAGATCCTAAGGCAAGTGATGGGACAACCGAACAAGCGCAGGTTTACGCAGCGCGAAGTAGGCAAATTGCTACAGAGATGAAATATGTATTTGCTCAGTTGAAATGAAAAAATACCACGATGTTTTTGGAGAATTTATAGGAAGTTCTTTGATGGTTTTTATGGGTTGTGGGTCGGTAGCTATTGCAGTACTGTATTACCCATTATCACTTTGGCAGGTAGCTCTGATGTGGAGTTTGGCTGTGACATTGGCTATTTATACGGTAAAAGGATTTAGTCACGCACATTTAAATCCAGCAGTAACCTTAGC
Organism: Bacteroidia bacterium; assembly: GCA_017857855.1. Taxonomy (GTDB): domain Bacteria; phylum Bacteroidota; class Bacteroidia; order NS11-12g; family UBA9320; genus UBA9320. Next base: position 11,397 of record JAFMCI010000037.1, read on the forward strand.
AATGGCTATTACGCAAAAAACAAAATGGCTCAACGTACCGATGTATTTTTTAGCTCAATTAGCGGGTGCTGTATTCGCTTCTTTTGTTTTGTATGCGTTGATTAACAAAGATCTACAGGCATTTGAACACGCACAAGCTCTGGTGAGAGGAGAGGTTAACTCTTACCATTCTGCGGTCATGTTTGGTGAGTTTTTTCCAAATCCAGGATATGAGTCTTCGCTTCAAGTTTCCCCGTTAAAAGCGGGTGTTGCAGAGGGTATTGGAACATTTGTCTTGGTATTGGTTATTTTTATACTCAGTGCTAAAGAGTGGCGCTTTCATAAATGGGTACCTGTGCTTATTGGCCTATTGGTAGGAGGTATTATACTGTGCTTGGCTCCTTATACACAAGCAGGGATCAATCCAGCACGCGACTTCGGACCACGTTTGGTAGCGTATTTTAGCGGTTGGGGTGAAGCGGCGTTTCCTGCAGTGCGTTGGAGTTTTTTTACGGTCTATATAGTATCGCCTATGGTGGGTGGAGCTGCCGCTGCGCTCTTGTTTAAGAGAATAATAAGCATGCGCTAATTTTATTCTATTTTCGTTTCATCCTTTATGAGATTTTATCCCTTAGCTATTTTTCTTGGTTTTACATTCACAGGTCTTGCGCAACTAGACAGCGCACATATCGAGTTATTTGTAAATGCTCCTTTTAGTAATGCTGATTTTAGTGTTCCTCAAGAAATAGGGATTAAATTCAGCAAAAAAGAGAAGCCCATTCAGTTTATGGTGGCCTACAGTAGGCTTTCCCAAAATAATAATTGGATTCAATACTTTGACGAGGCCAATCAGTATTGGACGTTTAACAGTTTGGTTTTACATAATCATTCAAAAGACAATCCGGCTCTTGGTAAGTCTCAGGTGATTAAAACAACATCCAACGGGATACGTTTTGGGCTGAGTACCGAAAAAAAATCTGAATTATTTACGCTTTTTGGTTCAGTGTCTATCCATACGTTTTTTAATAAAATAGCCATTGCTGAAAATAATTACACCTGTTTTATAGAAACGGACTCACTATCTTCGGGTTTGTGGGGAAGACAAACCATACTGCAAGGCACTTTTTTAACCCCAAAATCAATGCAATACAACTCCATAGTTCCGGTGTTTAATGGTGAGTTGGGAGCGGTATTTACGATGAATGAGCACTTTAAACTCATTCCTAAGCTCAATTTTAGTTTGTATCCAGATGATACTCGAATTCGTTATGGTTCACTGTATAACAGGACGAACAATTTGGAGTCGAATGTGCGTTTAGCCATTCAATTATCCTACATTTTATAATTGTGGATTGATATCCTAATTTAGTTTTTACGAAATAACCTTTCTTTGCTGCAAAATGAGCAAAAGAGAAAAACTTCTTGAACAGTTAGAAGCCAAGTTTAGTGCTACGGGTCAGGACTTAGATACACACCTAGAAGGCTTACTAGCAGCTAATTATATTACCTATTGGGATTACATTAAGACCGATGCCCTGTTAAGTTTACAGCAGCAGCGTACCTCATATCCTGACGAGATGGTGTTTATAATGTATCATCAAGTGAATGAGTTGCTTTTTAAAATGATGCTTTGGGAAATAGAACAAGTATCTAAAAATCAAAATCTTACAGTAGACTTTTTTGCTGAAAAACTATACCGCGTGAGTAGGTATGTGGATGTATTAGCTTCGTCATTTGAAGTGATGGGAGATGGCATGAGTATGGATCAGTACCAAAAATTCAGACATACGCTTACACCAGCTAGCGGATTTCAAAGTGCTCAATATCGAAAAATCGAATTTGCGAGTACTGAACTAATTAATCTAATTGATAACAGATACAGAGCAACTATTGATAGAAATACGCCTTATAGCCATGCCTTCGAGCATTTATATTGGCAAGCAGCCGGAAAAGACTTTGTCACCGGGAAGAAAAACATGTTGCTAACTAACTTTGAAGACAAGTATCGCAAGGACTTTTTGAGATTCATGAAGGAGTATAACGAGACTAACTTGTGGTCTAAGTTCAAGAGCCTTCCGGAGGATACGCGTTCTGATGTAAAATTACTTAATGCTATGCGTCATTACGACCATACCATGAACGTACGCTGGGTGATGGCGCATTATACAGCTGCGGGCAAGTATTTAGCAAAACCAGATGGAACTGTAGAAGAAGCAACCGGTGGAAGTGATTGGCGTAAGTATATGCTACCCAAATACCAAAAAAGAATTTTCTTTCCTGAATTATGGAGCCAAGACGAGCTTGATAATTGGGGGATAGATAATTTGGAAAGTTATACCAAATTATAGGAGCAGTTCAATCCTGAAAGAAGGTTTGTAGTTTTATATTTCAAGCAAATTTTAGTGCTGTATCACTAGTTGCTCGGTGGTAGTCTTGTTATCTAAACCGATTTGTAAAAAATAAGTACCATTTATCAGATGTTTGGTCTCTAAAAAATTGATCCAATTATCCATTTTACCTTTTTCTACTACTTGGCCGTGTAGATTAGTGAGCTGGTATGTAGCGCCTGGCAAACATCGTACTTTCACATAGTTTGCTGCAGGATTTGGATATACAACTAGTTCTAATTCTTCTAATTGGTGTAGGTTTAATGTTGGCATTTTATTTAGTATACTGTCTGCTTTCATGGCATTGGGAATGCCATGTCCGTAGGCAATATCAGGCGTAAAGTATCGATCGCAGCTTCTTAAAATTGCTTCGGTTACTTGGGCATTGGTTTTGGTAGGATGAGCTCCTTTTAAGCACGCTACAAGTCCCGCCACTAATGGTCCAGAAAAGGAAGTTCCACTGCCTCGCATTAAAATTCCTTCACCGTTTGGAACGGTATTTTTACTGCCCATACCGCAAAGATCGGGTTTGATACGGCCATCCGCACTTGGGCCTCTGCTGCTAAATCCAGCTATGGTTCCAAAACTATCAACCGCACCCACACACAGCACATTTTTACCGTCACATGGCGCCGTGATGTAATACCACGGTTTATTGCCAGAATTCCCTGCACTGTTGGTTACAAAAATGCCACGGGCCGCCGCATTTTCTGCGGCAATGGTGATCAAGGTGCTTTTGCCATCCATATCAAAGTAGGTATAATCGCCTTCGAGGGAATCAAACTCCGAATAGCCTAGACTACTGTGAATTATGTCTACGCCTATAGAATCAGCCCATTCCATAGCGCGCAGCCAGTTGAGTTCTTCTATGTGTTTTTCGGTAGGGGCGTCTTCTGTGCGGGCTAATACGAATAAGGCCCCTGGAGCGGCGCCCACCATGCTATCTGGGTAATTAATGCCAGCCAATGCGAGTACTTGCATGCCATGGGTACTTTCTCGCCATGTGAGTGTATCGTTGGTGACAAAATCTCGGGAAGCTATTATTTGGTTATTGGCCCATAGCGAATCAAAAATAGGGAGGGAGTCTACCTTGTAAAACCCGGCATCAAACAGAGCCAGCTTTACGCCTTTTCCGGTGTACCCTTTTTGGTGATAAAGGTCTAAACCCATCAATTCTATTTGCCTATCGCCTTGACCATAGCTAAATTCCTCGTTGGTTTGCTCTTGTGCTACGTGGTATTTACCAAGCAGTTCTGTGCGCGCCACGCAGGCTAAGCTTTCTGCTTTGGCACGGTCTGAAGCATGAATGCAAGCTGCATTAAGCCATTTGCTTTGGCCCAGTACTTCAATGTTATTTTGCTTTAACAGTTGCACGTAATCGAGGCACACATCCGCCTTAAAGTAATCGGTTTCGTTACTACACTTGTCTGTGAAATAAGCCCAAGCGGTGGTTTGTGCATGGGTTTGGATGCTTGCCAATAGCAAACAAGCGATGAGGCTAGTTTTCCAATAATTGTTTAAGTTCATTTAATTTCATTAATGCCTCAATAGGAGTAAGGCTCTCAATATTAATATGGTCAAGGGTTTGAATAATTTCAGCGGATTTAGGATCGGTTACTTGAAATAGATTCAATTGGTAGTTGGTGTCTTTTGCTTTTTTAATGGATTCTTTGGTACTGATACTCTCTCTATCACTTTCCAATTGTTTTAGGATGATGTCGGCGCGTTTTAGTACCTTGCTTGGAATACCTGCCATTCTCGCTACATGTATTCCAAAACTATGCTCACTTCCGCCTTTTTTCATTTTGCGCAAGAAAATAACCTTCTTTTGTTTCTCTTCGGTACTCACGTAATAATTAACCACCCCTGGAAAGCTAGATTCTAGTTCGTTAAGTTCATGGTAATGGGTAGCAAATATGGTTTTGGGTTTGGTATCGTCTTGGTTTAAGAATTCGGCAATACTCCAAGCCAAGCTCACGCCATCAAAGGTACTGGTGCCTCTGCCTATTTCGTCTAATATTACTAAGCTACGGTCACTTAAGTTGTTGAGAATTGACGCTGTTTCTACCATCTCTACCATAAAGGTAGATTCGCCTTGAGAGATATTATCTGAAGCGCCTACACGGGTATATATTTTATCTACCAAACCAATGTGCGCATGCTTGGCAGGCACAAAACAACCTATCTGCGCAAGTAGCACCGTGAGTGCCGTTTGTCTTAGTATGGCAGATTTCCCCGACATGTTAGGGCCGGTAAGAATAATAATCTGCTGCTCTTCCTTGTTTAGGTAAATATCATTGGGAATATACACTTCACCTCGCGCCAATTGCTGCTCGATAACGGGATGTCTTCCGTCCTTAATAGCAAGGCTATAATCATCAGATATTTCGGGTTTACTGTAGTCGTAATTTTGGGAGATAAATGCAAAACTACACAGGCAGTCTAGCTTAGCAATAACTCGCGCATTGTGCTGAACATTGGTTATATAAACGTTTAGCTTCTCAATTAATTCCGCATAGATGCGTCCTTCTATCTCGCCAATTTTATCATCAGCGGCTAATATTTTCTCTTCAAATACTTTTAATTCAGGCGTAATATAACGCTCGGCATTTACCAAGGTTTGCTTTCTAATCCATTCTTCCGGTACTTTGTCTTTGTGCGAATTGGTTACTTCCAAGTAGTATCCAAATACATTGTTAAAAGCCAACTTTAGACTAGAAATGCCACTTTTTTCGGCTTCTCTGTTTTTGAGGTCAAGCAAGAAATCTTTTGCATTATTGGATAACGATATATATTCATCGAGTTCTGCATCTAATCCCATTTTGAGTACGCCTCCTTTGCTTAGCACCACAGGAGCATCCTCGGCAATGTGTTGGTCTATAAGCGACACAAAGTTCTCGCATAAAAAGAGTTGCTCTGCTAATTTCTGAATGGGTTTGCAATCTACTTCACTGCATTTTTGCTTGATATGAGCCACAGACTTCATAGCGGAAGATAAATGGAGCAGTTCTCTAGGATTTACCCTACGCAGGGCAATTTTACTAATTAAGCGTTCCAAATCACCAACCAATCGGATATCTTCTTTCAGCCCGTCGTAAAGCGGAATATCCGTCATGAGATATTCTACCGTATCTTGTCTTAGTCTGATTTCATCGATATCTAAAAGGGGCAGAATGAGCCAGTTACGCATCAATCTACTGCCCATAGGCGATATGGTTTTATCCACTACATCTAACAGTGATATGCCGGTAGGATGATTACTGTGAATGATTTCTAAATTTCTAATAGTGAAGGAGTCTATCCACACATGGCTTTGTTCGTCTATGCGTTTTATGCCATTGATGTGCTCTAAGTGGTTGTGTTTGGTTTGATTTAGGTAATGAATAATAGCACCCGCAGCAATGGTGGCTTCTTCCATGTGACCTATGCCAAAGCCACGTAATGACTCAATATTAAAATGCTTATTGAGTTGTTCTTTGCAATAGTCGGCTTCAAAAAACCATTTATCGATAGCGTAGGAATAGTATTCTTCGCCATAGGTTTTATCAAATTGATCTCTGTAGGCTTTACTTAAAATAATTTCAGATGGTTGGAACGTTTTGATGAGTCGCTCTATATAATCTCGATTGCCTTGAGCGACCATAAATTCTCCAGTGCTTAGGTCTACAAACGATACACCTACACGGTTGCCGTGCTCGTGTATAGCTGCCAAAAAATTATTTGTTCGGCTGTCAAATGTTTTATCGTTTGCCGATACGCCTGGAGTAATAAGTTCTGTAACGCCTCTTTTTACAATACCTTTTGCAGCCTTTGGATCTTCTAACTGTTCGCATACTGCCACCCGCTGGCCAGATCGTATGAGCTTAGGTAAGTAAGTGTCTAACGAGTGATAAGGAAATCCCGCCAGCTCAATCTTACTCCCTCCATTGTTTCGGTACGATTGAATAATATCTAAAATTTTAGAAGCTAAAATAGCGTCTTCGCCAAACATTTCATAAAAATCGCCCACTCTAAACAGAAGTAAAGTGCCAGGATATTCGGCCTTTATTTCTCCATATTGCTTCATGAGTGGAGTTTCTTTTGACTGGTTTACTTTTGTACTCAAATTAAGAAAGTATTTTGACTCGCAAGGTAAAAAACCAAGACTTGAATAGACTCACTGTTGAAAAGTATAGGAAAGTTTCTAAGTCGCCTATTATCGTAGTGCTGGATAACATAAGAAGTATGCATAATGTGGGCGCTATTTTTAGAACATCGGATGCGTTTAGGGTGCAAAAAATCTACTTATGCGGGATTACAGCAACACCACCACACCGAGATATACGTAAAACAGCGCTAGGAGCCGAAGAGAGTGTAGAGTGGGAGTACACTGAAACAACACAACTAGCACTTGATATGCTGCAAGATTGCCACATTTGTGCGTTAGAACAAGTGGTAGACAGTGTTCCGTTGCGTGAGGTAAGTTTACCTAAGGATAAAACCATCGTGCTTATTGTAGGCAATGAAGTAGATGGTGTAGATGATACCGTTATAGCGCGATGTGATCAGGTTATCGAAATCCCGCAATTTGGTACCAAACATTCTTTTAATGTGAGTGTTTCTGCTGGGATAACGCTTTGGGAAATATTTAATAAAATCAATGAATAAGAGGATTACGCATATCGCACTAATGATGTTATGCCAATGTGCATTTTATCTTACCACAACTGCCAGTGTTGTGGTAGATAAAAAAGTAGAACAGATTAAGTTAGAGATACAACGCATAGACCTTATTGATGGCAAAGAAGACCAATTAGTGTTCTTAAAAAGTGATTTGCAAAGCGAATACGCTACGCAAACCTATTTGGTTTCGAGTGCTGGTATTGTCGAAAAAATATTGGAAAATATAGCATCTACAGATGTTCAAAAAGTAGATCAACTCAATAGAACCTTAGCTGTGCTTAGAGATGTGAGTGCCAAAAATGTACATTTTTTTACGCGCGTTAAGCCCATTTTTGATCTCATTCAAAAAGTTCAGTTGGTAGATGACGAAACACAACTCAATGCGATTCTAAAAAGCAATGTATTTGCGTCGCTTAATCTGATTGCTTTTTATATAGATATGCCAGTGGCCGAAGCTTTTTTTATGGCTGCGGCACGCACAGAACCTGCGGAATTAATCAAGCATTACATTGAAATAGATTACAAGCCGTTTAGTGGTAAAATAATAGATGAACTGTGTAGGGTGTCTCCCATGAAAATTAAGACCTATTTACACACTTGGAATCCTGTTCACCAGCGTGTTAAAACAAGTCAAACCAGACTTACCAACGAAGTCTATCGTATATATCAAGAAAAAGGTACTACTACACGCGCATATATTCTCATCAATGATATTTATAACGGAAAGCTCAGTATTGACGAAGCGCATGCTGTTGCCAAAGACGATGTTTCTCTGTTTACTTACCTCATCAAGATGCGCTCTGCTTCACCACTTAACGGAGAGCACTCGGTTGATGAAGCCTTGATGTACCAAAGCTTGAAACAAGTGCAGCTCATTAATGAGTTACACGAAGAAAGTGATGCCGTGCGATTTAGAAGTCTGGATAGGTTTGATGCGCACGAGATTTATACGCTAATGGTGTATAGTGAAAATGAAATTTACACCTCCACATTTTTAGGAATGTATGCCCAAATGATGGATAAAATGGATGTGAAAAGCAGTTTTGAATTTTTGCATCATGCTGATTTTAATAAGTTTAGAACCTTTATCAAAATGGCTGCAGGGTATAACTCATTGAATTCATTTTTGGCAAGAATGACTGAATACGAGAAGCAAAAGTTGTTTGCCAAATTAGTAACAGGATTGCAAAATGCTAATGATAACTTAGAGAGCGCCGTCGCTATTGCAGACACCTACGGAAGTCTAAAATCAACAGCCAATAAAGCCTTATTCGAGAAGGCCATTTTAGATTACTATGTACAAATAAAAGAACGCGACATAGAAGGAGAACAACTCTATAGTCTTATCTTAAATGTCTTTGAAATAGGAGGGGGCTTAAGTTCAAAAAAAGCCTACACCAAGCAGGAGGTGAATCTTAGAATATTGCCTATAAGCCGTGTGTTTAAAGATAACAAAAATATACAACAACATTTCTTTTTTGACGATGAGGATGGAAGGGCGAGTTATGGTCATTTCTTAGCTACCTTCCAAAGCGGAAATTGGGAATTGATAGATCACGAAACCTTTGTGGTGATTAAATCTACTGCGGGAAAAAAGGTGGAGATGTACATCAATAAACCTGATACTGAATACGATGGTCAAGATGCTATTAAAGCCTATTTTCAAGAAACAGAGCGTTGGCCAGATGTGGTGGTGCATCGCGGACATTCATATTACGCCAGTGCGGCGATTGAGAGCTTAACACCTAATGCTGAAATTGTATTTTTAGGGTCGTGTGGGGGTTACAATGCAATTTCAAGCGTACTTAAATATTCGCCAGAGGCACAAATTATTAGCAGTAAGCAAATAGGTACAATGATGGTAAACGACGTGTTATGCTATGAGCTAAATGAAGTTATACGAGGTGGAAAAGATATAGTATGGGATGATTTGTGGGCTAAGCTGAATGTCAAGTTAGCAAACGAAAGCAGATTTAATGATTATATCCCGCCGCATAAAAACCTTGGAGCATTACTAATTAAAACGTACAGAGAAATGCTTTAGAAAGTTAAGGATGGTCCTACTCGGTCAAAAGTTAAATTCAAAACCTAAGAGCAAAATAAGGTCTGCTGGTTTTACGTCTACATAAGGGGTGCTGTGGTACCTTAATTGTCCGGTAAGATAGGTTGACACTTTTGAAAAATCGTGGTACAAACGCGGTTCAAAATAGAAGCGCAAATCTCTTATATTGGTTAGGTTAAGTTGATAATAGACTGACGTATTGATGTATGTTTTGGGTGCAATAGTATAGCGAATAAAGGCACTGTTACTCAATCTAACATTTTGAATATTCACCTCATTGGGACTGTCTCTTAGGTATAGTTCTTTCTCGTAAAACAGACCAGTAGATATGTCAAAATAGTCCTTGTCTTTGCGGTAAAAATTATGTCGGTATCCGCCTCCTAGCAGAAAACGGTAATTCATTTTTAAGGACTTCACCTTCTGGGTTTGGGTAAAAGCGTATACTGAATGCTGATCTAGCGCATAATTGTACCTAAATTGGCTAATAATATCAGAAGAGATTACCCTTTCATCTTTGGATAAGTAGCGATATGCCCCACTAAAACGAACCATGTGTCTATTCACTCTCTTGCCCAATAACAGGGTGGTATTGATCTGGGCAAGATTGACATTGCCAGCTTGAAAATTACCATCTAGGCTCGTTCCCAGTAACAGCGCACTATCTGTGGGGGCAGCCATATTCTCTGTATTTAAGATGGTTTGTGCCTGAAGGTTTATAAAAAAACTGAAAACCAAACC
>JAFMCI010000005.1 GCA_017857855.1 Bacteroidia bacterium
CTAGAACCAAAAACATAAGACTGGGAAGTGCGGTTACCGTATTGAGCGCTTCTGACCCTGTGCGGGTTTTTCAGAACTATGCTACGTTAGACCTGCTTTCAGAAGGCCGTGCCGAGATAGTTGCGGGAAGAGGTTCTTTTACGGATGCTTTTCCTTTGTTTGGTCTTAATATGCAGGATTATAATGCGTTATTTGAAGAAAAACTAGATCTACTCTTGCAAATAAGAGATAACGAAACTATAAATTGGTCTGGAAAATTTAGACCTGCGCTTCACAATCAAGCTATATATCCACGTCCGCATCAAGATAAGTTACCCATTTGGGTGGGTGTAGGAGGTACGCCAGCCTCTTTTGTGCGCGCTGGTAATCTAGGTTTACCGCTTATGGTAGCGATAATAGGAGGGGAGACTCATCGTTTTAGGCCTTTACTTAATCTTTACTATGATGCCGCTCAAAAATCAGGATTTGAGCAATCCACGATGAAAGTAGGTCTGCACTCATTAGGATTTGTGGGTAAAACTACGCATGACGCCGTGTCTGATTTCTATCCCGGCTATAAGAAGATGTTTGATAAAATAGGAAGCGAACGAGGTTTTGCAACCGTTACTAAAGAAGGATTTGATGCGCAAAATTCGGCGACAGGTGCTTTATTAGTGGGAGAACCAAAGGAGGTAGTCGATAAAATTATGAGACACAGTGAAGCCTTGGGTGGCATAGAAAGAGTTACCTTTCAGATGGACGCTATAAAAGACCACCAAAAATTAATGAAGTGTATTGAACTCATGGGCTCTGAAATGGTGCCTTTACTTAAAAAATAGATCATAGACCTTGTCATGTAGATGACTTTGTTGATGCCCCAAAGACATAAATAAAGTAGGTGATTTTGAGAATAGCACAAAATGGTTTATTTTGCTGCGGTGAATGATAATCATTATAACGACTTTATAGAATGCTATGGCGCTCACTTTGAGCCTGAATTGTTAAATGAAATCAAACTAAAGGGTGTTTATCATTCTTATCCTGCACAAACTGTAATATTAGATTACGGCGATAAAATTAATGCAATGCCACTTTTGACGGATGGCGCTATAAAAATTTTGAGGCAAGACAAAAACGGGGATGAGTTAGCCTTGTATTACCTGGAAAGGGGAGATACTTGCTCTATGACGATAACCAGCTGTATGCAAGAAAAAAAATCTGTAATTCGCGCTATTGCAGAAACGGATGTACAGTTTATTTCGATACCTCTAGACAACAATAAAAAGTGGATTCAACAATATAATAGCTGGCTTCAGTTTGTATTTGAAAGCTATAATCATCGGTTTGATGAGCTACTAAATTCAGTGGATGAGTTGGCGTTTGATAATATGGGTGAACGACTAAAAAAATACCTAAAAGACTTAGTGTTAATAAAGAAAACAAAATCGCTAGATATTAGTCACCAGGATATTGCCTATGATATGCATTCTTCCAGAGTAGTTATTTCAAGGCTACTTAAAAAGCTAGAAAATGAAAATGTTATTCAATTGAAGCGAAATAAAATAGAGTTTCTGGAACTTTAACAATGATTATCCACCGATGGTAATCATACTCCGATTATGGTGGTTTTCCAAATTTTCAAAATCTTCTAACTCAGTCATTCCTGCACGCACAGCTTTCTTCTGGTGAAGTGCATGCTGTATTAATCCTTCTATAGATTTACCATCTCTAAATGTTTCTAGCAAAGGGGTTTCTCCGGTGGAGAAAAGGCAGTTTTTTAATTTGCCATTGGCAGTGAGTCTAATGCGATTACACGCATCACAAAACGGGTTTGTTACCGTACTAATGATACCAAAACTGCCTTTGTAATTTTTAATTTTATAGTTTCTTGCCGTGAAGTTTTTCTCGTTGGGTATAGATTCAACACCCACCTCGGCATAGTGTACATTTACAGCCGTTAATACCTCATCAAAAGTCACCAATTTTGACTTATCCCAATTGTTTCCATCAAAAGGCATAAATTCAATAAAACGCACATTAATCGGTTTATCACGTGTGTAATTTATGAAATCAATAATCTCATCGTCATTAAAACCTTTCATAAGAACCACGTTTAGTTTTACCATAAAACCCTCCTGTATGAGCAGTTCTATATTGCTCATTGCTTTACTAAACTGATCTCTTTTGGTTATGGCATCAAATTTTGTGGTATTAAGCGTGTCAAGGCTTACGTTAATGTCTTTTAAGCCACAAGATTTGAACGTTTCAATGTATCGGTCTACCAATATTGCATTGGTGGTAATGGATAGTTTAACGGGCAAAGTAGACAAAGATGTTAAAATCTCTGAAAAGTCTTTTCTTAGCAAAGGTTCTCCGCCGGTTAGCCTTATTTTATCTACTCCGTTTTGAACAAATAATGCTGCAATATGGAAGACCTCATTAGCAGTCATAAGTTGAGATTGAGGAGATAACAATACGCCATTTTCTGGCATACAATACGTACATCTCAAGTTACATTTCTCGGTAAGTGAAATACGTAAATAATTATGCTCTCGCCCGAAGCTATCCGTTAAAGTAGCACTAACTTTTTTCATAAGTGACGTTCTCCATCTAACACCTTAAAACTGTGAAATAGCGCTGGGAAGACAGCATCTAAACTTTCGGCTACACCTTTGCTTGATCCTGGCAATGCTAACACCAAGCACCTTCCTATTGTTCCAACAACACTGCGCGATAACATAGCATACGGCATTCGTTCTTGACCATATCTGCGAAGCGTCTCTTCAGCGCCAATAAGACGTTTGTCTAACAATGGTATAATAGCCTCAGGAGTTACGTCGCGTGAAGACAAACCAGTGCCACCCGTAAGTATTATCACATTATATGTTTGCACTAATGCAGTAACTGTGCTTTGTATCTTTTCAAAATCATCTGGTATTATCTGCACATCAGCTTGAGCTAAACCAAAATTAAGTATCCGTTCTTGTATGATTTGACCGGAAGTATCCTTTCCGTTACCTGCAGAAATGGAGTCAGAACAAACTACAATTCCGGCCTTTAGATGAGAAACATCGGCAGTAGGATAGGAGCTTTTACCCCCTTTTTTTTCGAGGAGTTTAATATGATGAATCTCAATGCCTTTATCTATTGGTTTTAGCATGTCATACATGTTTAAGGCAACTATACTAGCGCCATGCATTGCTTCCACTTCTACACCTGTTTTGTAGATGGTTTTTATCGTTACGCTCACGGTTATCTCCAAGCCATCTATACTATATTCTATTCCCGTATATTCAATGGGCATAGGATGACAATCGGGTAAGAGTTCTGGTGTTTTTTTAACGCCAAGCAATCCAGCAGCTTTACTCATCGCGAATACATCACCTTTAGGCACTGTGTTATTCTTAATCGCGGCAATAGTATCTGGCGTACTCACTTTTACCACAGCCTGTGCTGTAGCCACCCGAAGCGTGTTTGATTTGTGGGTTATGTCAATCATTTATTCTTCTTCCATTGGTAAGCTCCCGTTTCAAAGATTTCCTTGCCAAAGATAGGCACTTCATTTTTTATTCTATCTACAATATATTCTGTAGCCTCATATACCTGAGGACGGTGTGCAGCAGATACAAAAACAAAAAAACAAATCTCGCCCACATTTACTTTACCCAAACTATGATAGATGTGCATACAACTCAAATCAAATTTCTGGAACGTTTCTTCTCTAATGGTATACAAAATAGGATCAGCCATTTCTTCGTAACACGAAAATTCAATCGCACTTACAGTTTGTCCTTCAATTACATCTGCTCTCACCTGCCCTAAGAATATATTATGAGCACCAATGTCTGTTTTTGACTGATGCTTGGCAATGGCACTTGCTATAAAATCTGGCGTAATCTCACCGTCTATGAATACCTTTTTTTTATCTGACATAGCTTAGCTTATTTGACTATTTACTTGGTTGATTTGTGCTGCGGTTTCGTGAAGGCAATACACATTGGTGTAGCCATTTTCTATTAATATGTGGTGTGCATCAATGCTTCGATTACCACTCTGGCAAAATATATAAATTTCTTTATTTCTAGGTACTAAAGAGAGCTGAATAGTTAAAGAAGCCAACGGAATACGTAAATAGTTTTCTAAAGTGATGAACGGCAGTTCTTCGTCATTGCGTACATCTAAAAAGATGCCGATTTGTTTCGTTTGCCCAAGCCTTATTTTTTCTATGGGTGCATAGGTTAGTGCAAAAAATGATGGGGTAATAAAATCATGGTGTTGGGTATCGTAGGCAAAATGAGTCTGTCTATTGGTCAAAGTATCTACCAATAACATTTCATTGGTGAGCAATTGACCGATTTCTAGAAAATACTTTAACACTTCATTAGCTTGATATAAACCCGCCATTGCCACCGTGGTTGGCATTACACCTGCTTCTGCACACGTTTGGCTATTTGTTGGCGACAATGGGTACAAACACCTGTATGAGCCTGATTGGTGGGCATTGAATACAGCTACTTGAAACTGAAAACGATACACGGAAGCATGCACAAATGGTTTATTCGTCAATATACTTGCATCATTTATTAAATACCTAGCTTCTATGGCATCCGTAGCATCTACTATTAGGTCGTAATTTCTGAAGAGCGCTAAGGCATTTTGTCCAGTTAGAAATTCGGAATAGGATTTAAATTCAATAGCTGGAAATTGTATACTTAGCTTTTTACAGGCAGTTTCTGACTTAGACAATGCTATATCGCTTTCAGAAAACAAAACTTGTCTGTGTAAATTACACAAGCTCACTTCATCGCCATCTATAACACCTAGCGTTCCAATTCCTGATGAGGCTAGATAAGGAAGAACAGCGTTACCAAGTCCACCCGCACCTACGATTAATACGCGGGCTTGCGCTAATTTCTCTTGCCCGCTTTCTCCAACTTGGGGAAGTGTCATTTGTCGTGTATATCTCCTGTCTAACATTTATCCTCCGGCAAAGGGTGAGAGTAGGGCTACTTCATCATTTTCATTCAAATGAATATCTTTATCCATTGCTACCAACTTATGATTTATAGCGACATAAAAGTCATTGGATGTTAGATTATAGGTGCTTGATAAATAGGAAATTACTTCGTGCAACGTTTCTCCTTTTATCATCAGTTCTTCGGTAGATTTACCTGTTATATCTGCTATTTCTCCAAAGTATGTAATTCTCATTTTTATACTAAAAAAAGTTTGACCGTGGCTATTACCAATACTCCTGCAAGCAAATACTTAAGCGTGTTAATGTTAAATTTTTGACTTCCATATAAAGCTCCTAAACTCCCACCTAACAAAGCAACAGGCATAAAATACCAGGCTTCCAAAGGTATTTGCTTGCCTTGAATAATAAAGCCCGTTATTCCTGCAAGAGAATTGACAAAAATAAACAATGCAGAAACAGCAGCAGCTTGCTTCATGTTACCCCATCCAAGTAAGATAATAATAGGACTTAATATAATTCCGCCTCCAATACCAATCATTCCAGAAAAGAGACCAATGGCTGATCCGATAATCAGTGATCCTGTGATACTAGATGGTACGATTTTGTTCTTTTCTGTGCCAAAAATATTGAGCATTCGTAGTATAGCGATGGCTAAAAAGAAACCTAATATTTTTTTATAAAGGCCGGCATCAATGGAAATATATCCGCCTAAAAATGCCATGGGGATGGACGTAATGGCGAAGGGATAAAATAGATTCCACTTAAAATGATTGTTCTTTTTAAAAAACCAAAAGGATACGCCTGAAACAAATACGTTGAGCAGCAATGCAGTTGGCTTCATACTAATTACGGGGAGCGAGAATAGTGCCATAAGTGCCAAATATCCGCTTGCGCCTCCATGACCTACACTCGCGTATAAAAATGCCACTACGAGCAAAATACTCATGAACATAAACAAGATATCGAGCTTAAGTAGTTCCACTTTACAATTTTAAGTAGGTGATTTTTTCTCCTTTTTTAATGAATGTTACGTGTGAAGGAATCACCAAAATCGCATTACACACTGCAAATGATTTTAGCATAGATGATGCTTGCCCAGATAGGAGAGTTGCTTGTTCATTCTCTACCATTCCTTTTAGAAAAAGTGTTTTACCCGATTTATTGTCAATATCATCAGCAGCAAAAGCCTCAGCACTTGGTAAATGGCAATCCCGGTGACCCAGTTGTGCTTTTAGTAATGGCAGAACATAGATATAAAAACAACTTAAACTTGATGCAGGGTTTCCGGGTAAGGCAAATACCTTCGTTTTATCTTTAACGCCAAACCACAAGGGTTTTCCTGGACGTTGATTTACTTTATAAAAAACTTCAGAAACACCATTAGCCTCCAAGGCTTGCTTAACGAAGTCATAATCGCCTACAGAAATACCACCAGATATTAATACAACATCAGATTGAGCGATACATTTTTTTATAGCTTCAGTAGTTTGTGCTAAGTCATCTCCAACCATAGCCGTATTGACCTTGTTAATGCCCAGACGTTTCAATGCCATTTTGAGCGTAATGGAGTTGCTCTCATACACTTGACCATCTTCAAGTTGATCTCCAGATTGCTGTAATTCATTACCTGTGATGAGTATGCTCACTTTAGGTCTTTTGTATACCTTAACTCTAGTAGCGCCAATACTTGCCAAAAATCCAATTGCCGCTTCATTTAGCTCAACTCCTTTGGTGAGCGCAATTTCTCCAGCATTTATTTGCTCTCCAATAGGACGAACATTAGCGTACTTATTGGGTAAAATTTCAATATTTAGTTGATTGCCTTGACGCTGAACATGCTCCTGCATTATTACGGTATCTGCAGAATCTGGCACGCGAGCACCTGTAAATATTCGCACGGCTTCACCTTGATTTAGCTGCAAATTTCTTGCGCTACCTGCTTGTATTTCGCCCACAACGGTGTAACAATCACTGTCAGAATGAGCAAAGGCGTATCCATCCATAGATGACTGTTTAAATGGTGGCATATGGATAGCTGAAATCACATCTTCTGCTAAAACTAAACCCATTGTCTTTATGATCGGTTTAACTTTTATTGCATTAAACTGTGCGTGTTTTTCGATGAGTTGAAGTGCTTCTGAAACAGATATCATGGTTATTTATTGAATAATAAAATAAGTAACTAGCAGCAACCTCCGCCGTCATAATGAAAAGTAGATTCACTAATAAAAATATCGTCTCGGTTTAACGATGCTAATGCTCCAGCGGTTTTATCACATACGGCAAGAGGCTGATTTTTGAGAAGTATATGGCCTTTTTGGTCATCAAAAACTTCATCGTCACCAAAGTAAATGGCGGCTTTGCCTGTGAAGATACAAGGACCATCTGCAGGCATAGGATCTTTAATGGCAGCCACCTCTATAGATTCGATGTAAATTACTTCATCTGTTTGGTAGTTTTTAGGGTCCAATATTCTGTAAGGCTTTCTAGCTCTAATTTCAATGGTTCCAAAACCAGCATCAGTTAGTTTTTTAACGTATTCATCAATGGGCAAACTCCCACTTAAGCATAAAGCCCTCAGTCTATCGTCATTTCTCAAGGTCTCGTTCATAGGCTGTTCGCATGTAGGATCGCTCATTACCAATCTTCCATGAGGTTTTAACACCCGATACATTTCGTGTATCGCTTTTTCTAGGTCATTCTCTTTAAAAATATTAAACAAGCAGTTTTGAGCGGCAACATCAATAGTATTGTCTTCTACAGGTAGGTTCAGAGCATCTCCTTTTCTGAGATCGACAAAACTGCTCTTAAACCAATTGTTTTGCGTTTCAGCTTCTATAAAGTTTTTGCGAGAAGCTTCTAGCATTTCATCAACTACATCTATACCTATAACACCATTTTCTTGTCTTGAAAAATAGGCAAATTGTAAAAGCTCCATACCACCACCAGCACCAACATATAATATCTTTGGATTGTTGGTTAAATCTCTTGCATGAACGGTGCTACCGCATCCATAGTTCATTCGTTGCATAATCAGTGGAATCTTTAATCCGGGTAGTTCCCAGATTGGATTGGTGGTGCAACATAGACCCACATTAGGTGTTAATGCAGCGTCTTTATATAAGTCGTTTGTAGCATCTAGATAGCTCATAAATTTTTAATTAATTGGGTGAATAAGATTACTAACTGTGGCTCTGTTTTTTCTACGATTTCCATTATCTCTGGTATATTGATTGGGCTCAAATTATTTGGATCACACTCATCTGTAAGTACAGAGATGGCCGCAACATGTAGGCTCAGTTGTTTGGCTACAATAACCTCAGGGACCGTACTCATACCCACTGCATCTGCACCTAGTATTTTAAGCATTCGATATTCTGCTCTTGTTTCCAATTGAGGGCCAACCACACTAGCATACACGCCTTTATTCAGTTTAATGTTCTGCTTTTGAGATATGGTTTCCAAAAGACCCATAAGACGAAAGTCATATGGCTCACTCATGTCTACAAACCTATCTCCAAGTTTTTCAATACCTTTAAACGCAAGAGGAGATCCGCCTTGTAAGTTAAGGTGATCTTCGACCATCATTAACTCTCCTTTTTTGTAAGCCAGATTAATGGCCCCTGCGGCATTACTCAACAATAGTGTATGAATTCCTAAAGCGTGCAAAACTCTAATAGGAAAAGTTACTTCATCTAGGCTATAACCCTCGTAAACGTGCAATCGGCCTTGCATTACAAGCACTTTTTTGCCTTCAATGTCACCAAAAATCAACTTACCCGCATGGTATTCCACCGTAGAGTTAGCAAAATGCGGAATCTCTTGATAGGAAATCTCTTTAAGAATATTTACTTGGTCTATAAATTTATTTAAGCCAGTACCCAAAACAATGCCTATTTCAGGTTTTTCAATGCCGTGTTGTTGTAAAAATTGGGTGGTTTGCTTTAGCTGTTCTAACATATTACAGGATCTTTAGTTCTTTTAAGGTATTCTTTGTACAATTTACTTGCGATCAAATCTTCGAAAGTGTCTATGTCATTTAAGGTGTTTAATAAACCTACTTTTATGTGATGTTTTTTGATTTCTGCTAACGTTATTTCGAGTAGCTCTGGCTCACTCCAAGGCTTATGCTCGAAAATATGATTAGTCATGCTAGATAATCCAACTAAATAATAGCCTCCGTCTGCTGCAGGACCAAATACCATATCCTTATTTTCTAAATGTAAAAATGCATGACGAATTAACTCATCTGAAATGTCTGGTAAATCAGATCCGATCAAAACAATCTTTTTATAGCCTTGGTCAAAACCCTTTTGGAAAGCATTTTTCATCCGTTCACCTATATCTTCTCCATGCTGTACCATTTTGACATCTGAAAGCCATCTTGAATCATCTACCACCTCGGAATAGTAAATAATTTTATCCATAGGCAAAGATGATGTGGCACTCTCTGTTAAATCTAAAAGACGGTTGTATATCAACAAAGACTCATGACCGCCAATACTCTTTGCCAATCGGGTTTTTACCTTGCCTAAGACACTATTTTTAACAAAAATGATAACTAATAAATCTTGATTCATACTTCTATTTAATTTAGATAACGGATCCTTGACAACTACTGCCTGCACCTGCGGTGCAACCGTAGCAATGCTGTGAAATGACTATATCTCTATTCCATAATACTTCCTCGTTAAAATCATTAATGTGTTTTACCTTACTATTTACTTTAAGTTCTAACATTTGGTTGAAATCGCAATCATAAAGCCATCCATCCCAGCTTACAGATAGGGTATTTGTACACATTACATTTGCCAACGCAGCAGGATTGAAAGCGTCAACCAAGGTATACATGTAGTCCTCATAATTATCTGAAACCAGGAGATAATCTAAAAATCTACTGATAGGTAAATTGGTTATTGCAAAGAGATTATGGAAGTTTATTTGGAAATCTGTAATGAGATTTCTTTTAAACTCAATTTCTAAAGCCGTTTGGTCTCCAGGCAAGAAAGCACCTGATGGGTTGTACACTAAGTCTAGCTTTAGAGAACTTCCTGGCATTCCGTAACCTATTTCATTTAATTCTTGAAGTGCTTCTATTGATTTCTGAAAAACACCGTCGCCGCGTTGTTTATCTGTTTTACCTTTGGTCCAATGGGGCATTGATGATACGACATGAATATTGTGTTCTTTAAAAAAAAGAGGTAAATCATGGTACTTTTTGTTGGCCTTTATGATGGTAAGATTAGAACGAACAATAAAATCAGCTATTCCGAGCTTGGACGCTTCCTCTACAAACCATCTAAAATTCGGATTCATTTCTGGTGCACCTCCCGTCAAATCTAACGTATGCACACCCGTCTTTTTTATAACGTCTAGACACTGTAGCATGGTGTCTTTACTCATTATTTCTTTACGATCTGGGCCTGCATCTACATGACAATGCTCACAAACTTGATTACACATATAACCAAGGTTTAGCTGCAAAATTTCCAATTTATTAGCTCGCAAGGGATGATCTTGTCCGTTGCTAATTTTATGCTTAAACGTAGGCAAAGAGCCATCCTTAAAAATTCCATTTGATAAAATTTCAAGTTGCTTCTGCGGCTTTGATAAGTGGTCTTCTCTAAGGTGCAACGACTTTTTAATCATTACATAGAAAGCTTTTCATATTTGTTCATCATTTGAACTCCGTGTACCAAAGTTGCTCCACTCTCAATAGCTGCGCCCACATGAACGGCTTCCATCATTTCTTCTTTAGTAATTCCTTTTTGCAAACCATCTTTGGTGTATGCATCAATGCAATAAGGACATTTTACAACATGTGATACTGCAAGTGCGATGAGCGACTTTTCCCTGGCAGTTAATGCTCCTTCTTTGAAGACTGAGCCGTAGTACTCAAAAAATTTTTCGCCGAGCTCTTCACTCCAATCTGTGATATTTTTAAACTTTCTGAGGTCTTCTGTATTGTAATAGGTTTTGGACATGATTTAATGTAAGAAACGAAATTAACTAATATTGTCTGACTGAATGCCATAAAGGTTACATAAGCGTTTATTGCGACATTTTCTTATGTTTTGCAACTAATTAAAATAGCTTATTAAGTATTGATAATCAGATGTTTGTAATGATTAAATTGCTTAATAAACAAGTTTTACAACTTTATGGCTGCGCTATATTTTCCTGATTTTTTGTGTACAAATCAAGCGAAATAAAAACGAGTTAATCGGAAAGAATTAAAAAAAAATGTCCAAGTTTGAAGATTAATAATTTATGTCTGAAGAACACGTAATTATCATTGGGAATGGCATTTCTGGAATTACCGTTGCTCGGCATATTCGAAAACTTTCTGATAAAAAAATTACCGTTATTTCTAATGAATCCAATTATTTCTTTTCAAGAACAGCTCTAATGTATATTTACATGGGGCACATGAAATTTGAAAATACCAAACCCTATGAAGATTGGTTTTGGGAAAAAAATAACATTGAACTTAAGTTAGGATCAGTTCAATCTGTTGATGCCCTGTCTAAAACAGTTTGTTTGGGGAATGATGAATCGATATCTTATGATAAATTGATTATAGCGTCTGGAAGTAAACCCATTAAAATAGGTTGGCCCGGTCAGGATTTAATCGGAGTGCAAGGGTTCTATCACTTAGAAGATTTACACGCTTTAGAAAAGAATGCACCTGATAACATAAAATGTAAAAGGGCCGTAATAGTGGGAGGTGGGCTTATTGGTATTGAACTCGCGGAGATGTTACAGTCTCGACATATTCCTGTTACCTTATTAGTCAGAGAAAATAGTTTTTGGAATACCACATTAACTGACGGCGAGAGTGCAATGCTTAACCGGCATATAACTGCGCAGGGTATTGACTTAAGGTTAGGCGTGAGCTTAAAAGAAATACACGGAGATAACCTTGGCAATGTTAAATCGGTAACCATTTTGGAAACAAAAGAGGAAATACAATGTAATCTAGTGGCCTTAACGATTGGAGTTACTCCCAATGTTGATTTTTTAGCGGATTCTACTATTGCTATTAATAGAGGTGTATTGACTAACAGATATTTTGAAACCAGTGTAAAAGATATATACGCTATTGGTGATTGTGCCGAGCAGCAGCTACCTATTGAAAACAGAAATACTATCGAAGCTACTTGGTACACTGGAAGAATAATGGGTCAAACATTAGCAAATACTATTTGCGGAAACAAGACAGAATACAATCCTGGCCATTGGTTTAATTCGGCAAAATTTATGGATATAGAATATCAAACTTATGGTATAGTGAATGTCCAGCCTGCAGAAAATCACAGCCATTTTTATTGGAAACATGACGACGACACTATGTCTTTAACGTTTGAGTACAATAAAAATTCTGGTGAATTTCAAGGTATAAATTCCTTAGGCATTCGACTGCGACACGAAGTAATAGATAGATGGCTCAATGAAAAACGAGATTTAGAGTATGTACTACATCATTTGAACAAGGCTAATTTTGATGCTGAATTTTCTCGAAAGTATGAGAAGGAAATTTTTAATCTTTATAAATCTAAAGTAGAACTATAATGGCGATGAAAATTCATGACAATATTAGTATGTCGCTGGCCAAACCAGATGATTTAGTGCTTTCTTTAAAGTTAAAGTGGGCAACGGGTGCCGCTTCTATTGGCTTAGGTTTGCTCATTTTAGCACTTGCTAATATTCAGCTTCCACAATCGAATATTATTCTAATCATTTCAATGCTGCTTTTGTCTTTTGGCGTAATTCTTTTTAGTCATGCACTTTATCGAAATCACATAAGTAGCAATAAAAACAACGGAATATGGTATAATTCTATCACTTCTAGAGGTTTGCAAGGATGGATGTTAGGACTTGTACTTACTTCTTTTTACATTGTGTTGTATTTCTATCCGAATCTTCTTGGACTAGGGTTAAACGGACAAGAAAACACCGGTTTAATACATTTATTTGATGCATTGAGCTTAAACCTAAATGGTCATAATGCTACTCAATGGTTTGTATATGGTACTTTATATACTTTAGCCATATTGCTTTTTGGATATAAATTCATGTTGAAGTATCAAAAGAATAGGTATCAGCAATTAAGAACGTTATCGGTTATGTTTTTTCAACTTGGCTTTGCTTTTTTGATTCCAGAACTTATGTCAAAATTAAATTCAGAATCGTCTCAACTGCCTTATTACGACCTTAAAAATATATGGCCTTTAAATTATGCCCAATTTGAACAAGGCAGGGTAGATGGATTTTTGAACGGCAGTTCTTTAGGAATGCTCCTTTTAGCCTTTAGTATATTATCTGTATTTGTAATATCTCCTATTTTAACATATAAATATGGCAAAAGATGGTATTGCTCTTGGGTTTGTGGCTGCGGAGGCTTGGCAGAAACAGCAGGAGATTCTTTTCGTCATTTGAGTAGCAAAACCCTTAAGTCATGGAAGGTGGAACGATGGCTTATTCACGTCGTTTTGGTCTTTGTTATACTAATGACAGTCGCAGTTATATCTACCTATTTAGAGACTGATGCTCTCCAATATTGGCTCACGAGAGACGCCTTTCTAGTTTTGATTGGTGCTTTACTGACCGTAGTATTTAGTTTGACCATGATTTTTAAACGCAAAGAGTTAGCACAAGATGCACAATATGCAGCGATAGGCTTTTTTGTACTTATACTGTCGTTGTTAGGCTTTCATTTTTTTAGCATTGGAAGTGAACTGTTTTTTATAGATGCAGAGACACTTCGCAGTTCCTATGGTTTTTTTATCGGTTCGATTTTTTCCGGAGTTATAGGAGTTGGGATGTACCCCATTTTGGGCAGTAGAGTTTGGTGTAGATTTGGTTGTCCAATGGCAGCAGTACTTGGTTTTCAGCAACGTTTATTTTCTAAGTTCAGAATAACGACCAACGGTGGGCAATGTATTTCTTGCGGGAATTGTTCCACTTTCTGCGAGATGGGAATAGATGTTAGGGCTTATGCACAAAAAGGAGAAAATATTGTAAGATCGAGCTGTGTAGGTTGCGGTATATGCGCAGATGTATGTCCGAGAGGTGTTCTAAAGTTGGAAAATGTGTCCATAATCGAGGGATTAAATTTTCCGAAAATCAGAAAAGAAACAAAAGAATAAAGTGACTTGTATAAAAGTAATAATACCCGCTTTTAATGAAGAAGGCTCTATTGCTAAGGTAATAGCGGAAATACCCACAGAAGTAGATGAAATTATTGTAGTGAATAACAACTCTACAGACACTACTAAAGAAGTGGCACAAAGAGCCGGTGCAACGGTTATAGACGAAGATCAAAAAGGATATGGCTACGCTTGTCTTAAAGGTATGGAATATCTTGCTTTGAGTAAAATTAAGCCTGACATTGTTGTTTTTTTGGATGGAGATTACAGCGACTATCCTGAGGAGTTAACACAAATTATAAGACCAATTGTAGACGAAGACATAGATTTTGTAGTAGGTGCTCGTGTTAAGAAATGGAGAGAAGATGGCTCCATGACGCCTCAACAAATTTTTGGGAATTGGCTAGCTACCTCCTTAATGAGATTATTTTTCAATGCTGACTTTTCTGATTTGGGTCCATTTAGAGCCATAAAATACGATAAGCTTCTAGCACTAGAAATGGAAGATAAAACCTATGGGTGGACTGTAGAAATGCAACTTAAGGTCATTAAGCGAAAGTTAACTTATGTAGAAATTCCTGTACACTATAAAAGTAGGATTGGCGTTTCCAAAGTATCCGGAACTATAGAAGGTAGTGTTATGGCGGGGATAAAAATATTAACCTGGATTTTTAAATATAGCTTTAAATGACGGCGTTAATTTATAGTATCATCATCGTTTACACGCTAATCGCGGCAATACTTTTTTTGTATGCATGTGCTCAATTAAACCTGCTTTTTAACTATCTTAAGAGTAAGAAAACTAAGCTCACTCATAGTAAGATAGATCTTAATACCCTAAAAAAGGGTTATCCGAGGGTTACCATCCAACTACCTGTGTATAATGAATTCTATGTAATGAAAGCGTTACTAGAAAATATTGGCAAAATAGATTACCCAAAAGATAGATTAGAGATTCAAGTGCTTGATGATTCTACAGACGAATCTTACGAGTTAACTAAGACTTACGTTAGTCAGCTAAAGGATAAAGGCTTTGATATTAAACACCTCCATCGTACCATCAGAGAAGGCTTTAAAGCGGGGGCCTTAAAAGAAGGCTTATCCTCTGCAACAGGAGATTTTATTGCCATTTTTGATGCAGATTTTCTTCCAAAAAGTAACTGGCTTTTAGAAACCTTGCCTTACTTTTCTGCTGATAATATTGGTGTAATACAAACACGTTGGACTCATATTAATAGGGATTACTCGCTTCTGACCAAGGTTCAAGCATTCATGCTTGATGCACATTTTACCATTGAACAAGTGGGACGCAATTCCAAAAACCATTTTATTAATTTCAATGGAACTGCAGGTATTTGGCGAAAATCATGCATACTTGACGCTGGAAATTGGAATGGAGACACCTTAACTGAAGATTTAGATTTGAGTTATAGAGCTCAACTCAAAAATTGGAAATTTATTTTTTTAGAAGACGTAGAAACGCTAGCAGAACTTCCTGTTGTTATCGCTGCGGCAAAATCACAGCAATTTAGATGGAATAAAGGAGCTGCAGAAAATTTTAGAAAAAATATAAAGCGCCTATATCAAAATAAAAATATCGCTG
Organism: Bacteroidia bacterium; assembly: GCA_017857855.1. GTDB lineage: Bacteria > Bacteroidota > Bacteroidia > NS11-12g > UBA9320 > UBA9320. The sequence continues at coordinate 15,710 of JAFMCI010000005.1, forward strand.
CAATTACCAAGATACATGGAACATTTCACCTCCTTAATAGTTCTATGTTCTTAGGCGTTTTCATAATTGCTCTCTTAAGTGTTCCGATGCTTTATATCAAAACGCAGTATCCCATACTACAAGGGTATTTCGTCGTAATGGGTTTCTTTGTGATTACAACACTCATATTTTTACTGTATTATTGGGTTATGTACAAAAAGGTTTATGGCAAAGGACTGGTTCATTTCATTCGGTTTATTGGCTTATTTCTGGCTTTTTTCTCTATTGCAGTAGGACTTTCATTGCACAATACATGGGCTGTGTTAGAGGGGCATTTGGGTAAAAAAAGTGATTTTATTCGTACCCCTAAATTCAATCTAACGTCAGGGTTTAATAGCATACTAGAAAATAAATACCTAGCTAAAAACATCTCTGCAACAAGTGTAGCAGAGGGCATACTTATGCTCTACTTTTCTTTTGGTATTTACAGCGCTTTCAAACTGGGAGATTTCGGTTTTACTCTATTTCATCTGATGTTGGTGTTTGGGTTCGGATACTTATTTTTTCAGTCATTGATGACCAAACGATAAAAGATATATAGAACTAAAGAAGTTGTATGCAGTACTCAAAGCATTCCAAAAATATACTTCTACTGGTTACCATTCTTCTGAGTTTGATAACCTATTATTTTATGGGTTATTCGCTAGAGCGATCAGCGTTTTCTTTCATACTCTTATCCTATTTAATCTTATTTATCTGCAGTTATATGCTTATTCATTTTAACAAGCATAATTACATCCTTTTGGCTTCTCTAGCAGTTTTGTTTCGTTTAATACTGCTTGTTGCAATACCTGAATTATCCCAAGACTTTTATAGGTTTATATGGGATGGTAGATTGCTTCTAAAAGGCTTTAATGTCTATATATCTACTCCTAATTCATTTATCACTTCAGGACAGATTCCCATAGCACAAGCCCAGTTATTAATAGACGGAATGGGAGCACTGAGCGCTGGTAATCACACCAACTACCCTCCATTAAATCAGCTTTGTTTCATGCTCGCTGGCATGGGAGCAGGAAATAGTATACTAGGTTCTGTTATGATAATGAGAATACTCATTATTTTAGCAGATATAGGAACGTTATACATTGGAACTAAACTCCTGATTAAGTTTCATCTTCCAGTCCATAGAATATTCTTTTATATGTTAAATCCTTTAATTATTATTGAGCTTACAGGCAATTTGCATTTTGAATCTTTAATGGTTTTCTTCCTAGTTCTTAGCATTTATTTTCTCCAAATAGATAGATGGAAATTATCAGCCTTTGTGTTTTCGTTAGCTATTTCGGTTAAACTTATTCCATTGCTTTTTATCCCATTGCTGTATAAAAAACTTGGTGCCCAAAAATGGGTTATGTATAGCTCCATAGTAGCGTTAGTGACTACGCTTAGTTTCATGCCGTTTTTGTCTATTGATTTTTTACAACACTACACCCAAACCGTTGGATTATGGTTTCAGAAATTCGAGTTTAATGCAAGTGTCTATTATCTCATTAGAGAACTATCCTATTGTTTTAGAGGATACAACGAAATAGCTCTAATAGGACCTGCATTAGCTATTGTAGTACTTGTTTTTACGCTTACCGCAGGCATATTAAACGGGAACAAGCATTTTCTTGGTTTATTAGGTAATATGATAATGGTGTTATCGGTGTATTTTTTATGCGCTACAACTGTTCATCCATGGTACATCGCAACACCATTATTTCTATCCATATTTTTATCGTATCGTTTTATTGCTGTATGGAGTTTTGCAGTAGTTTTAAGTTATTCGGCCTATACAAGCACGGGGTTTTACGAAAATGGGTGGTTCATTGCGCTTGAGTATTTACTAGTCTACGGAACCTTGTTTTACGAGATTTATCACAAAAAAAAATCTTATTTCAGTCTAGTACATAGAGTGAAATAAGATTTTTAAATTAGGATGTAATCCTTAGAACTGAAGTCAGGCTATCGCTGTCCTTTTTTAAATCCGTAGATACTTTGGCTAATAAAATCTTGTGGGAATTTATCATCCCCTTCAAATCCAATTTCAATAGTACCGCTATCTTCAGGAACATAACTTGTTTTAAATAGGTAGTCCCATAGACTTAAACTAATACCATAGTTAACTCCGAATTTTCCTTCAGGAAGCGTGTAAGCATGATGATATAAGTGCATTACAGGATTATTAACTAGAAACTTTAATGGTCCCCAGGTAATTTTAATATTAGCATGGTTTAAATGGCCAATGGTAATCGCTATAAAGTGTACAATATAAGCTTGTTCTGGTTCAAAACCTCCTAAAATCATTACCCCAAAAGTTTTAAGTGGTTTATAAAATACATTCTCCATCCAATGATATCGTAAATGAGCCGCAAAGCCCATTTCTTTAACACTATGATGCACCTTATGAAATTTCCATAAAAATGGATAACGGTGTAATAAGACATGTGTAAACCACTGCACAAAATCTAATATTATAAAGAATACAAGCAATTGAAGTCCTGCCGCCCATTTTGAAATATCCATAATCGCTAGGCTTTTTGAACCGATATTAAACGCTTCAAACGTCACGCTCATTACTTGATAAAAGCCACTGATAATAATAGAAAAAATAAAGAAGTTGAAAAACATATAGAATGAATCCAACCAAAAATCTTTTCTAATTATCGCTTGATTTTTTCGCCACGGAAAAGATATTTCTAATAGCCAAACAGCTAGAGAAAGTACAATTAGGCCCCAAAAGTAATTGGTGTAATAAGGTACTTCAAAAATGATTGATTTCCATGTCCAATCAACGGTTCCCAAAAATGCATTTTTAAATGCGTCTAAGTAGTTATTCATTTTTATTTATTTTTAGTTGTTATATCATTAATAATAGGTAGCGTGTCTATATAGCTCCATTCAGTCCATGACCCGTCATAATTTCGAACATTGGTGTAGCCCAATAGTTGAGTAAGCACAAATGATGTATGTGCAGATCTCACACCACTATGGCAGTAAACTATAATGGGATCCTCTTTTTTTGCTCCTAGTTTCGAATAAATTTCTTCCAACTCTTCTAGATGTTTAAAACATTGGTCTCCATTGTAATCAATCGATTCAGCCCAATCTATATGAACACTATTGGGAATTCTACCGGCCCTTGTGGCACCTTTTTTTTGCTCTTTACCCACAAATTCATCCAACGTTCTCGTATCCAGAAGAAAAGTACCATTGTCTATGGCTTTGAGCACATCGTTTTTGTCGACATAAAAGTCCATTGAAGGCTGCTTATCCAGCATAAAATCTGTTTTTGTCCTAGTAGGTATTTGCGTGCTAAGTTCCCCACCGATTTTTGTCCATGAAGAAAGACCTCCTTCCAACATTTTAACGTTTTTAAAATCGTAGTTCTGTAAGATCCACCAGAGTCTTGAAGCATTACATAGGCCTATATCATCGTATATTATGAGGGTATCTTCCAATCTTATTCCAAGATTACTGAAAAGCGATTCTATTTGTGAAGGAGTGGCCATCATACCATCATAAGAATACGTCGAATCTTCTATTTCTGTACGCCAAATATTCAATGAGCCTTCAATATGGCCTTTTATATAATCTTTATTTCTCCTGAAATCTATGATTACGGTATTTGATTGATTGCTCACAGACAAAAGTCCTTCTGCACTTATTAAACAAAGCGATGAAGGCTTATTGGCATGGTTATCCATCTTTTCTGATGGTTGACAAGCAAACAGCACAAGGCTAAAAATAAAAGTACTATAGCTCCATTTCATACCATTCAATATTTTCTAATATCATCCGTCTGCCTTTTGATGTAGGTGGATAGTTTTTAACCAGATAGTTAACAATTATTTCTTGATTGCCACCTAGATCCCATAATCCCTGTGTTTCCTGCATCCATTTGATGGTTTCATTCCATCGTTCTGCAGACATTCTATTTTGCGTGATAATTTTTGCTGAATGACAGCTGGTGCAATTGGTCACCACAGACATCATTCCTTCAGCTTCAAGCAAACCTGTTCTCATATGAATCCCATTTTCAATTAAGTCAGGATCCACAGGCGCTTCGACTATTGCAACTTCTGCGGGAGTGGTGAGGTCAATGATAAGGTAAGTTAACGACGCTGCATAAATTACAGATAGCAGAGCTGCCCATTTTATTAATCGCTTGATTTTAGATACACGTATAGAAAAATTAGTGGACGTCATCTATTTTACTTTTACAGCTATTCTGTGACATGCATTGTTGAGGTATCCTTTAGGATTCCAACCTGGCAATAGCATGGGCTGTGCTATTCCATTACTATCTGTGGCCTTTGCCCATATTTCGTAGTAACCAGAGGAGGGAAGTTTCACTGTGGCGGAAAAATGTTGCCACGCTAACCTATTTGCGGGTTTTTTTAATGCACAACTATTCCATGTAGAGCCAAAGTCAATAGAGTATTCCATTTTAGATACTTCTAATTCCCCAGCCCAAGCGTGCCCATTAATGATTACTGACTTACCTGCGAGAATAGCTCCCGTTTTGGGTGAGGTAATTATAGATTTTACGGGCATAGATTCAATAATGCGCATTTCCTCTTCTTTTACTTTTTCACCCGGAGCTACTGGTTTGGACGGAACCTTATAGGCCCCAATCATTTTAGTACCATCATGTACTTTATTCCTGATACTTATTCTGTTTACCCACTTGCCAGATACTGAAGCTGGCCATCCGCCTGCAACTAAGCGCAATGGGAAACCATGTACCATTGGAATATCTTTACCGTTCATTTTAAAGGCCAATAAAGTTTCATCTTGCATAGCTTTACTCATGGGACAACCTCTAGAAATAGGTTCTTTTTTGGGGTCTTTACTAAGATGTTGATCTACTGCGTGAAAACCTATATAAACAGCATTACTTTTTATACCTACATCGTTTAAGAGATCTTTAAGCCTGATACCTGTCCAGCTGGCACAATGCACAGCACCCAATGTCCATTGGTTCCCTTTGGCAGGTGGATCAAACTCATTTCTGCCATTACCTGCACATTCTATAGTTAATTGATATGTATATTGTTTAAACTTAGATTTCAATTCTGCCAATGTGTACGTTTTTTGTTTTGAAACAGACTCTCCATCTATAGTAAGTGTCCAATTGCTTGCGTCTAACGCTTCTGGTAGCAATCCATTATTCCGTATAAACATAGAAGCATTTGGCGTTACATTATCATTTAGTAAATGAACCTTTGGTTCAACATTCCAAGGCTTATCATTAAGTACAGTCATTCCTTTGTTTTTGTTAAACATAGCAAACGGATCGACACCTTCCAGAGCCAAAGGAGTATAATCTTTTGGTAGCTTAGCCCCAAATATTATTTCTGCACCTAACAGCATAGCGAATGAGCTTAAGGTGGCTTTTTTAACGAACTCTCTTCTTTTCAATTTCTTAAATGATAAGTTAATGTATGAATAAAAACGCTGCAAATTACTCATAGTAACAAAAGTTCAAAGTAACTTTTGTTACATATTTAAATCCTATTATCTCTAACATTGTATCATAAGAAATAAAAAATATATGAATATGTACGTTACTAAAAAAGATTTTGAAACCTCATTTACCGGCTGGTCATTTATAGTCGGTTCACTGTTATTATGGCTTGGATGGATGATCATGCCGCATCACATTGGTGAATATATTGAAGCCTCAGACTTTACTGAAATTGGGAAAAATGTATGGTTTTGGATATGGATGTACCGTGTTCATATTTTTGGTTGGGTTACTATGGGAATAGCCATTTTTTCATTGGTGTCTATAACCGCAATAAGACCACACAGGGTACTCATTATTCCGGGCGCTGGTATGATTATTATTGGAACATTTACTTTAGCAATTGCAGCTGCATTCTTCTATAACTTTGGCGCTGCAGGGGTTGGCAAAACAGCAGGCATGACACCTGAAGAAATTGGAGTTTACATGCAAAGTATTTGGTCCACTAATCAATATGTGACTTGCTTTATTCGTTTTGGAAGAATATTTTCTGGCGTAGGATTTATTATCTTAGGCGCTGCTTTTGTGAAATGGAAAATTGTAGACGCATGGTTGGGTTGGTTTACCATCATATACGGACTTGTGGCTATGTGCGTGATACTTTTTATTCCAGTAAATTTTGAAATTTACAAACCACTTTTCCATGTTAAAGCCTTGTGGTTGTTAATAATGGGGGTTACTCTTTTGATTAAAGGAATTAAATTACCCGAATCAGCTAAGTAGATCCTAACTAACAAAAAGTAAATTCAAATGAATTTTATTCAAAAAAATACCAGTCTGTTTTTTCTTGCCTCTTTAACCTTAGGCTTAGCCCCTTTTTTTCCAGAGCCTCATATCATTGGTAAAGTCCAATGGCTTTTGGGAGGAGCAAAGGGTATGGCTCCAATGGATTGGTTTGATTTAATATTACATGGTAGTCCATTTGTATTACTGACAATATCATTAGTCATGAAACTGAAAAGAGATTGACATAATATCTATCAATTGTTCTAAACACAATTAAATACCAGCAAAAAAGAGGGGTAATAGTCATAAGCACTATTAACCCTCTTTTTTTAGCTGGTTGAGTGCTAACAATTTAAAGATTAACCTTCTAGGGCAATTTTATTGATAATCTGATTCATTTTTCTTTTCTGATTGTTTAAGAAAATGTAAAAAAAATACAAAAAAGTCGTGACAAAACAGTGCTCTGACATTTAAGCGTCATATAATTGCAGTTATAAAAATAATACGTATGAAATACCTGCCGATACTAGGAATTGCGCTATTGTCCACTATTGTCTCTTGCAAAAAGAGTGACTTTAGTTTTGACAAGTTTAGTGATACTCAAATTAAACCAGAAGTACTTACCCCGCTTGCCAGTGCACGAGTTTTAGCTAGTAACTTGTTCCAACAAGATAGCATTATACAATATGATCCTGACGGATTAATAAGACTTACCTACAAACAAGATTCTGTATTCGAAATGAATGCAGATGAAATTCTGAAAGATGTATCGCTTGGAAAAAGTTCATCTAAATTCAGTATTGGTGAATTGACCATTACAGGAGCTGATAAGAATTCAGACGTAACTTTAAGCGACTTATTGGTGGATGCATCTGCTAATGACAGAGACTATATTAATTCAATAGCAGGAACTACTGATACGTTTCCTGCTTTTAGCTCGGATGAGATTTCTATGACTGTTCTTCCAAAGAGCACCGATTATGAATATCTTAATTTATCCAAAGGACACCTTGTGTTTACCGTAAGAAATGGCTTTCCTACGGTATTAAAAGCATTGCAAATTAATATATATGACAAAGCAGGCAGCGGAAGTCCTGTATTATTGGGCACCGTTTCGTTTTCTAATGTTCCAGCTAATGCTGTTCGTAAAGACAGTATAAATGTGGCAAATAGAACCCTAACCAATATCCTTGGCTACGCTGTTCCAGTGGCGGATATTTCTAAAAGTAGCGGTCCTGTCCTTATTGATCTAAATGATAAAATTGACATTAATGTTTCTTACAGCAACTTAAAATGCGTGGGAGGAAAGGCGATTTTACCTGCTCAAACTATACCTACAAAAACACTTAGTATTGATTTATCTGATCCAAGTACAGCTGCGATGCTTCGAAATGTGGAATTTGGAACGGCCATACTTCCTATTAAAACTACTTCTAGCATCAACACTACTGTCAGTATAGGGATTTCTCTCCCAGATGCTACACGCAGCGGTAACCCTATCAGTACGCTGCAAATAAATGCCCCTACAGGTAATACTAGCTCTGAGATAGACCTTTCAGGAGCTAATATTTTCTTGGGAAGCAATCCGGTAAAAGATTTTAATATGCTCAGACTAAGAGTGAATACAAATATCAAGGCCAGTTCAGGTCTAGTATTGTTTGACTCGTCTGATAACATAAATATTGAATTTAATGCTTCGACCGCTAAGTTCGAATATATAGATGGTTATTTAGGGAAAGATACCTTCGATATATCTATTGACGGTTTAGACGTAAGTCAATTGGCTGAATTAGGAGGTGGCATTCGTATGGAAAATCCTAAAATGCACATCTTCGTTAACAACTCTTTTGGTATTCCTTTCTTAGTAGAATTAGATATTACCGCTAGAGACGAAAAAGGCAAGAAACTTCCAATGAATGTGCAAGACATGCTTTTCCCTAATCCTAGTATTGCAGAACGTGGAACGGTAAAAACAGCTGAATTTGAGATTAACAAGAGTAATTCTGATATTGTTGAATGTTTAGGAATGCCAGCAACTGTTTTTGATATTAAAGGTAGAGCTATTATGAATCCAAATGGATTTACGGGCTACAGCAATCACATCACCAAATCTAGTGCAATTGATTTAGGTTTTGATGCAGACATCCCTATGACGTTTACTGCAAAGAATTTTGCTTACATAGACACACTGGACCAAGGCAATATTCTTCAAAATTTATCCGATTTTGATCTGCTGGAGCTAAAAGTAAAATCAAGTAATGGTTTCCCTTTTGGTGGAACGATAGATTTGATATTTGCGGATGCCAATTATAAGCCTATTGACTCATTGGTAAAGGTTACTCTTGTAAAATCTGCTGTTGTCAATCAAAATGGTGATATAACCCAAAATGGTGAGAATATGAGTAGCTTTATGATGCCAGGTAGCATGTTAGATTTGTTATCTACTAAAAAGTGTGAATACATTATAATTCGTACTAACTTTAATTCTTATGACGATGGAAAAGTTCCCGTAAGTATTTATACCTCATGTGCTCTAGATGTTTCACTTGCCATTAGAGCAATTTATACAAGCGACTTATAATTGAATTTAGTATGAAAAAAAATATCCTACTTACAATCATTTCTTTAGGCATTTTAGGAAGCTTAAATGCACAAGTATTTTACGAGTTTAATAACCGTCATTTATCACAATCTCAGTTATGGAATCCAGGTTTCATGCCACAATACAAGGCAACATTATCGGTAGGCCAAACCTACTTTGATGCACGAATGGTGGGAACCACCCTCAACGGGCTTTTTGGGAATAGTGAAACACCTCTACAAACTGTTACACGAATGGTTGGTGAAGAAGATAAGCAATTAGGAATCGACCTGAATCAACAATCAGATGTATTCCATTTTGGTTTCAGAAGTAAAAAATCATATTTTTCAGTAAATAGTAGCTTAATAAGTGAAACATCTATTCGTATACCAAAAGATCTATTAGGTTTGGCTTTTTTGGGTAATAGTGCTTATATAGATAAAGATGCAGATCTTGATTTCTCTGGAAATCAATTCCGTTCATACTTAAAAAACACATTTAGCTATGGTCGTTTTATTACGGACAAACTTTCTGTAGGTGTGAATGCTTCTCTCATAAATGGTATTATGGATTTTTCTATGGATCAAGCTCGTTTTCAAGTGGGCACAGATACAGGAACATCTACTATCTATTCATTGCAACTAAGCGGTGAAATGCATGGAAGAGCCTCTGTTTTAGGCGTAGATCTTGACAAAGCAGTAAATGATTCTACCTATGACGCTAATAAAACAGCGGTAGATCAGTTGGGACAAATTCAATTAGGAACTAACCAAGGTAAAGCATTTGGCTTTGGTGCTGTTTACCGCCTAAATGAGAAATGGCGTTTTTCCGCTGCAGTTCAAAATTTAGGAAGTATTGTGTGGGATTTAGGAGCCCAAGAAATTCACATGAATAAATCTCAATGGGAATGGAATGGTTTAGATACAAGTGAAATCAAGAACCTTGATGCAGATTTTGCAACACGATTGCAAGATACGGTTTTGGATAAATTTGGAATCACCGGTACTGAGATTACTCCTTACACAACCAAATTAAATCCCAGATATACGCTAGGTGCAGAATTCTTTATAACTCCTCGTACCCAGGTTCAGGCATTTGGAGGTTACGGTTATGGTTCTAAAGGTGACAAAAGCTTTGTCAGTACTTCTGTGCATCAAGAGCTTGGTGAATGGGTGGACGTTAGAATGGGTTATTCTTTGTATGACTTCTCTGATCCAAACCATCGTTTAAGTTTAGGTCTGAGTTTGAACTTAGGTCCACTCCAAATTTTTGGTTCTGTAAATGATGTGTTAAGTATTGTAAATTATGGAACAACCAGTGTTAGCTCTGGAATGGTTGGGTTAAATATTAACATCGGTCGTCGAAAAGATAAAGACTATGATGAAATACCAGACAGTAAAGACAGTTGCAGTGCAAGCTTTGGTTATTTTAAGAATAATGGCTGTCCTGATGCTTTCGTGGCTGACGCTGCAAAATACAAGACACCTAAGAAGGATGACACGCTTCAGAAAAACTCGATAGAAACGCTACCTAAAGTAATAGAAACTCTTGATAAAGAAGCCGTACCTGCTTTAATAGACACTGAAGAGCTAAAGGAAAATGAAGTTACTGAAGAAACTTCAACTCCTGAAATAGAGGTTGCGCCTCAAACTCCTGAAATTGAAGTAATTGAGAATCCAGTATCGGAAAGCACAGAAGCAATTATAATAGATTAAAGACCAGATATCTAATTAACCATACGGGGAAGTAATTAAATAATTACTTCCCTTTTTTTGTCGATTTTTATCCTATACACCTTGCTGGTTTCTATATAAAATAGTGTGCTTACTCATGGTTTTATTTCTGAAGCCTTAACTTCGAAGCTCATTTAACGTAACCAATATGAATATTGAAATTAAGCAGTGGTTTTTAAGTAACCTTACAACTAGTAACTCCTACGCTTCAGCACTTCTTGTTGTCATGTATCTTATCATTATTTTAGTTATTTGGTGGGTGTGTTTGCGGTTACTCCAATCATATATCCCGAAATTAACAGCTAAAACAGAAACAATGTGGGATGATATTATTTTCAATCAACGGGTAATTAAGGCATTTGCTACGCTAATTCCCGCACTTCTGGTACACCTTTTAATTCCCCAATTATTTATTGAATCTAGTCCAATACTTCCGCTACTAATCACTACTGCAGATATTATTATTGTCTTTGTATCGGTATGGATTCTCACTTCTTTTTTTAATTCTATCAATGAAATTTTATCTGAAAAAGATCAATACAAAGGGAAACCAATTGGTAGTTTAACTCAACTCGCCAAAATATTGACTTATTGCATTGGAGGTATTTTGATTATTTCTTTACTTATTGATAAGAGTCCTGCTTTTTTGTTGAGCGGTTTAGGCGCTATTGCCGCTATACTTTTGCTCGTATTTAAGGATAGTATATTGGGTTTTGTAGCAAGTATACAACTGTCTGCCAATAATATGGTTCAGGTGGGTGACTGGGTAACTGTTCCTAATTATGGCGCCGACGGCGATGTGTTTGAAATTAACTTAACGTCCATAAAGGTTCGTAATTTTGATCTTACCATTACCACTGTTCCTACCTATGCTTTCATTTCAGATTCGTTTACAAACTGGCGCGGGATGCAGTATTCTAGTGGGAGACGAATTAAACGTTCTATCAATATTAAAAAAGATACCATTTGTTTCTGTGATGAGGCTATGCTGGCTAAATTTCAAAAAATAGCCTTGATATCAGACTACATCACCACACAAAAACAAGTAATAGATGATTATAACTTAAAAAACAAGATAGATACTTCTATATTGATAAATGGAAGGAATATGACCAATATAGGGGTTTTTAAAGTCTACATAGAAAATTACTTGTTGAATAATCCAGACATAAATCAATCTATGATGATAATGGTAAGACAATTGGTCCCATCTGATACAGGATTACCTTTAGAAGTATATGCATTTTGCAATAACAAAGAATGGAAAATGTATGAAAGTAATGTAGCAGACATTTTTGACCATATCTTGTCGGTGGTTCATTACTTTGATCTGGAGTTATTCGAAAACCCTTCAGGATCTGATTTTAGAAACCTGATCAATAAATAAAATATAAGGTCAAACTAGTATCATTGTATTCTAAAATGAAATTCGGTACAAAAGCCATACATGCAGGCCTCGCACCTGATAAAGCAACAGGTGCAATAATGACACCTATCTACCAAACCAGCACATACGTGCAAGAGGGAATAGGAGAACACAAAGGATATCAGTACAGTAGAACCGGTAATCCTACGCGTAGTGCGCTAGAATCCAACTTGGCTGCTTTAGAAAACGGAAAATACGGTGCTTGTTTCGGTAGTGGATTAGCGGCCATTGATTGCGTAATCAAAATGCTAAATCCGGGGGATGAAGTAATTTCAACTAATGACTTATACGGTGGTTCATACCGTTTGTTTACCACGATTTTTGCCAAATACGGTATTGTCTTTCACTTTGTAGACATGTTGGATGTAAAGCATATTGAAGCTGTTGTAACACCCAATACAAGGTTAATCTGGGTAGAAACACCTACAAATCCGATGATGAATATTATCGATATTGAAGCAGTTGCAAACATTGCCCAAAAAGCCAATGCCCTATTGGGAGTAGACAATACCTTTGCTACGCCATACTTACAAAATCCACTAGACTTAGGAGCAGATATAGTTATGCACTCTGCTACTAAATACTTGGGTGGTCATAGTGATGTGATAATGGGAGCACTAGTATGTAAAGACCCGATTATCGCGAATGAAATGTATCGCATCCAGAATAGCTCTGGAGCTATAACAGCTCCCATGGATTCATTCTTGGTACTGAGAGGTATAAAAACACTTCATTTACGCATGCAACGTCATTGCGAGAATGGTGAAAAAATAGCTCGTTGGTTACAAAAAAATCCTAAGGTAGATAAGGTATATTGGCCAGGTTTTGATAGCCACACCAATCATATTATAGCTAAGAAACAAATGCGCGGATTTGGCGGAATGATTTCTTTTAACCTAAAAGGAAATGACTTGGATGATGCCAAAAAAATAGTATCCAATACCCATTTATTTGCGCTCGCCGAAAGTTTAGGAGGGGTTGAAAGTCTTATCGGTCATCCAGCTACCATGACGCACGGCAGTATTCCTAAGGAAGTTCGGGAGCAGTCGGGTATCGTCGATTCACTAATACGCCTTAGCGTGGGAGTGGAGGATGCAGATGACCTAATTGCTGATTTGCAAATGGCTTTTGATGCCTGAGCAAATTATATACTCTTTACAAAATCTAGAAATACCTGCTTGTGAAGATCTAAATCCATATGAGCAGATAATGCGACACGGGCTATGTAGTCTTTGTCTCCTTCTTTGGTAGTTCCTTGGGTAGACGTGGCCGGAATCGTCCAGTAGCAGCCTTTTAGCTGGCCGTAGCTTACGCAGTATTTACTTTCATTGGGAATTTCTGTGATCATTAAATTGATTAAGCGGTGATTTAGCGCACGTTTATGGGATTCTCTCTCTTCATACGTGGTTCCCTTTGTAGGTAAATCTAAGGAAAATACAGACGGCATAAATCCTTGGCTAGCTAATTCTTCAGAAACAAAGTTGATTTTAGCTTCTGGCAAAACTTCATTTATAAAATTAACAAATTCACGTGTGTTGGCATACGCATCTACTATACGCTGATTCATGGAAGGTAATTGCTGCGCTAGGTATTCATATTGCAAATAAGTTGCTTCGTTATCACAAAGTGCGAGATGTATTTCTATTTTAGGCATTAAAGCCGCAGCCATTTGGTTTCCAACACAATAACCAGCCGTGCATTTGCCACCACTCGGAAATTTAGATCCGCTGGCATACGATATAGCGCTAACGGTGGATAGTATTTTCCCTTCCCCTAAAAAGTGAACATTAGGACAAAATGTTTGGTCTAAAATAAACACTGGAGCAATAGCAACCTTGCCAGACGCCGTTTTTCGCTCTCTGGCTAGTGTCTCTTTCAGTTGGATTAAATCAGGCACTTCGACTCTAGGATTGGTAGGAATCTCCGCAATAATGTATGGGATAGCGTCTTCTAAAGCTAGTTGTTTTAAAATCCGGTCAATACTTTGTACCATATCATGATCGCCGTCTACAGGTAAATCAACTATTTGAACATTGTCAAGACAAGCAGCCAGACGTCTTGCTTGATCATTGGTTCCTCCATAACAATTAGGTGGTACAATAAATTTAATTGCCTTTTCTGGATGGTGTTCAACGGCATCGTGAACAAGCCCCATCATTATGGCATATTGAATTGAAAGGCCACTAGAAGCCACTAATGCCGTCGTAGGTGAACCTGTAATGCTAGCAATAGATTCTAAAACCGATAACTTATTGATCTGCAGTTGTTCCAAACTCAACTCCGCGGTTCCGTTACCTAAAAACATATTCAAAGCTGCAAGACAATTTACAGGCGTCATCGCAATGGTCTCTCTGCGTCTTACGTGCTGAATTTCTGAAACATAGTTCTTATTATGCTCACCATTAACTAAAATGACACTGCCTAGCTGTTGTTTCGTATGTATATAGAAATCAGCCATAGTCGATAAATCAAAATGACTTATGTTCTCGGTTTCTGAAATAAAAACAGTGCTGCCTTCAAAATTAGGAATAACTGAAGAAGCATTATCTATTTGCTTTAGTTCAAAATTATAGCCATAAATACTGCGGATTAAATTAAAATCTAAATACTTAGGCAAATCACCTCGGTAAAGTATCTGAGTGCTCTTATGATCCAATAGGTTTTTTCGTAAGATGGCTAAAAGAGGGGCCGACTTGGAAGAAAAGCTAATCACACTTTCGGAGGATACTTTGTTCAAATCTGCAATAACCCATTCTAGAATACAAGATAATGGATGACCTAGACGAATGTAATCATAAGCCGTAGGCAGTTTACTTAATGCTGAAGTATCTGCGTTATTGTTTTCATACAAGTCTTTAAATAAATCAATAAATTGAGTTTTGGCATATTTTTCATCATAAATATCCAGTCTGTGCGTGGTTAGATTTAACCAATCTAAAGGCATGTTTTGTACTACTGATTTTATATATGTAAGCATTTTAGGGTTAACCATTCTAGTTTCGGTGTAAGAGGTCGGCAACTTACATCAATTCCATTTATTTTGAAAGAAGCGAGTAAAAACAATCCTTTATCAGGACCTATTGAAATTTGACCTAGATAAAATTTGATTAGAAAAATAAAACCTTAACATTTGAGGCGCACAACTTATTACCTCATTGACTTCTACCCAACATACGCTCGATAAAATACTTCAAGACCTAAATCACCAAGATTTTATCGAGCATGACCCGATTTCCATTCCCAAACGATTTAAGAGCAAAGAAGATATTGAAATTTCTGCATTTTTTGCAGCAACATTGGCTTGGGGACAAAGAAAAACCATCATTAACAACACGAATAAAATCATGCAGTGGATGGGAGAGGAGCCTTATCGTTTTATAGTACAACATTCTGCTAATGACCTCAAGATTTTTGAAAAGTTTGTGCACCGTACCTTTAATGCTACGGATGTATTATACTTTATTGAAGTTTTAAAACGATGGTATGAAAAAGGACAATCATTAGAAGATTATTTTGTAGGTAATACGATGAAAGATAGAATTGCTCATTTTCATCTAGCCTTTTTTGATAATGACTTTGTCTCTGAGCGTACCAAAAAACATATTGCTAATCCAGCTAAAAATTCTTCAGCTAAACGACTCAATATGTATTTGAGATGGATGGTGAGAGACAATGATATCGACTTTGGTTTATGGAAATCAATACATACCTCAGAACTAAAATGCCCGCTGGATGTGCATGTACAAAGAGCCGCATTTCATTTTAATTTACTTACCAGAACCCAACAAGATTGGAAAGCAGTAGAAGAGTTGTCTGATAATCTTTTGTTATTGGATCCAGTTGATCCCATTAAGTATGATCTCGCTCTTTTTAAATGGAGTGAGCGTAAAATGGATTAAGTAATCTTTAACTTGTACTTATCTAAAAGCCCCGCTAAGCTTAAAACTGAAAATTTTGCACCCGTCATGGTATTGAGAGATGGGTCAAGATTATAGTTAATTGCCGTACGAAAATCAGCATTGGTAAGATTGGTGCGTTCAAATGTTGCTGCATATAAATCGCTCTTATCAAAACTAGCATTGCTAAGGTCGGTTTCTACAAAATCTACATCCTTCAGCGAACATTTTAAAAAACAGGTTTTATTAAGTTTTAGCTGATAGAACGAACTGTAATCCAAGATGCAATTGGTGAAATTAAGTTCCAATAAAAATCGATTAGCATCGGTAAATTGAATACCCATAAGCTTACAATCGTTAAAAATTGCTTTTTTAAAAGCGGTATGTTTGATTTTAACATTGGTCAAGTTACATCCTGAGAATGAACAATCAGAGAAAGCAACTTCAGCAAGATTTAGCTCGGCAAAATCACAATTTATAAATGTACACTCCTCATAATCATTGCACAAGGTTTCTGCCGTTATAATACTGTTTTCTATGGTTACTTGATAAGCGGATTTATCCATGATTATATTTTGTTTTAAATAAGCTTAAGGGATAACTATTTGGGTGCACCAATTACTGCTATTTGACAAATATCGTGCACCAAAAAGACTTGTTACATTGGCCACTACTTGAGAAGTACACCGCTGTCCCACTGCTCTTTCTTCCACTTTTTACCGTTATGTTTCCAGTAATTCCATGTGCCGTGCTTCATATCATCTTTAAACTCGCCTTCACACTTTCCATATAGATTGGTTGCTCCAACTTTCCAAGGACCGTTGCGCTTACCTTTGATATAACTTCCTTCATCTACGCCGCCTTCATTGTATCGATGTTCTACCCAAGGGCCTGTTTTAAAGCCATCTTCGTAATCTCCGTAGGTATCTAAACCTTCTTCTTTGTAAGATTTATAAGCACCGTTTAGAAGGCCGTTTTTAAAGGTCTTTATTTCAATAGGGTTACCACTCATCGTGTAAATAACAGACTCACCTTCTAACTTACCCGCTTGATACGTTTCCTTGAGCATTAAAGAACCTTCTAGCGAATAAACGAGTCTCTCACCAGTGGCAAAACCATCTACATATTCACTTGTTTCTGCTATTTTTTCACTGATGTGATAAAGTGTGGTTATTCCATGTCTAACACCATTGGCATAATTGATCTCTTTGCGTTTAGCTCCCTCTCTGTCATATGAAGTAACTAAACCATCAGGTAATCCATTTTTAAAATTACCTACCTGCTCTTCATTTCCATTGTCATGATAGGTCACAAATGGACCTTCTTCTTTTCCGTTTACAAACATTGCTTTTTTGAGTGGTTCGCCATTTGCTCTGAAAGCTCTGTAGGATCCATTCAAAACACCTTCTTGGTACATGCAATCTACTTCAGGTAAACCATTTCTATAAAAAGTTCTAAAAACACCATGTCTCACACCTTTTTTGTAACCTATTTCTTGGTCTTGTTTACCATCTTCATACCAGCTACTAAATAAACCATCAATCTCTCCATTAGTCCATGTAATGCGTTGCATTGGCTTATTATTACTAGGCCATAACATTAAAGATTCTCCTGTATAAGCATTACCTTCATAATAATAATTGCCATCTTCTTGTTTTACGAGTTTGGAGAAGGCTATTTTGGTTTGCGCAAAGGTTATTATTCCTAGCATCAGCATTACGGCAAGCGTTGTTTTTCTCATTTATTGTATCAGATTTTGGGCAAAGTTATATATTGTAATCAATCTACTGCTTGGCAGTTTTTCACTATTTGTTCGGCATTCTGTTTTAGCATACACTCAAAATGACCACGCGGACAACTATCGCTGCCTAACTTGCTACAAGGGTTGCATTTTAAGTCCACGTTATAGTTGAAGATTTCCTCTTTATTCGTCCTATAGGCGTACATACCAAAGGATGGATGTGTATTTCCCCAAAGGCAATGTATAGGCGTTTCAAAAGCGGAAGCGATGTGCATAAGCCCTGTATCTCCGGTAATCAAATCAGATGCATTTTTGATGATATAGGCAGATTCATCTAATGTCAATTTATTGCACAAGTTAATTACAGAATTATGTGGCAGCTTATCAATAATTTCTTTCGCTTTTGCTTCGTCAGCTGAGCCTCCACCCAAGATTACAACGCAACCGTTTAAACGTTTAATAATATCTAAAATAACATTAACGGGTATCTGCTTGGTAAAGTAGGTTCCGCCTATAGCGAGTGCGACATAGGTTTTAGGCTTTAGGTTAAAATCAGATAATTGCAGGGAGAGCTTATCCGGAAAGAAGTAATCTATTCCTTTTTGATCATCCACTACTTCAAGCGATTTTAACGCGTCAAAATAACGATCTATGATGTGGATTTGTGGTAGTATGTTCCATTTAAATTGCACAAACAACCATTTTTGAATATTTAGTTTGTCAAATGAAATCCACTTTGCTTTAAGCACTTTTTTAAGTTTACGGGTACGTAAGTTTTTGTGTAAATCGATAACTAAGTCATAGTTTTCTAACGTTAACTCGTTTGCCAAATCTTTAGTGTCATTATTCCAATATTTTACTTGATCTATATAGGGATTATGAACGACCAAACCAGAGAATGTATCTTTAGTCAAAAAATGCACCTCTGCATCTATTAGTTGTTGCTTAACGCAGCGTATAACCGGTGTGGTTAATACAATATCACCAATAGAACTTAGTCTTATAATCAGTACCTTCATTGTTTTGGGGCGTACAAAACCTCTTCATGTATAAAAGCATCTTCCATTATATAAGCAGCAGAAACTCCATTTTCTATCATGGCAATAATGATATTGACATTGTTTCCTTCAGCATCTTGACCCGCCATGATATATTTGATTATTCCATACGAATTGGCTAGCCGTTTGGGCATCCTACTTACATCAAAATCACCATCTCCAAAAAATCGGCTATAAAAAATTAGATTGTAGCACGTGTCCATATCTATCCTTTCTTTTTCAAAACGTGTCTTTTTATAATAATCGATATAAATATAATTATCTGCTTCGATAGGCGCAAAGTATAAGGTGTCGTCTAGTTGCAATTGAACTTCTTCTTGGGCAAATCCTTGCGAAATACAAGCGAGTATTAATATTAAAAATAGTGTTTTTCTCATGATGTTACAGTGTTTTGACCACTAGGTACTGATTTTCGATGCGTTTTACTATAATAATTTTACCGCTATCTACAAACTCACCATCCGTCTTTGCTTCAAAAGTAACACCATTTAATTTCACTCTTCCCATAGGCCTAAGAGCAGTATGTGCAGTGCCTTCCTGACCTAAGAGTGTGTTTAAGTCAATATTGCTATGTTGAATTCCAGGGGCTTTAGCAATGGTACTAATAAGTACAGCCTTTTGAAATAAACTAGATTTTATAAATCTTGAACCAAAAAAATAGAGCAATACTCCAAAGCCAACTAGTGAAAATAATACCGTTGCGATAGCATTGTTTATCTCAGTAGGTGAGACATCACCAAAATCTAAGTTTACGTTGCGTATCATACTTAATGTAAGTCCAGAAACTAGAAAGATTACGCCACTTATGCCCGCAACCCCAAAACCCGGTATGACGAAAATTTCTAGAGCTAATAATACCAACCCCGAAATAAAAACCAAAATTTCCCAGTTTTCAGCAAATCCATCGAGATATAACGGAGCAAAAAAAGCAATTGCCGCAGCTATAGATACTACAATAGGAACGCCTAATCCAGGTGCTTGTAACTCCAGCACGATACCGCCGATAATAAGCAATATCAAAATCATTCTAAGCCAAGGGAAAGAGAGTATCTCTAATACTTTGTCCAATGCAGTGGGTTTTACTGTTATTACTTCGGCATTCTCTAATCCTTTTAAGGTTAGTATTTCAGAAATAGAAGCTACAATTCCTTCACAATAGCCCCATTTTAAGGCTTCTTCCGTGGAGAGCGTAATTACTTTGGTGGAATCTACTAACCCTGGCACAATCATGCGCTCATCCACCATTCCTTCTGCAATATCTGGATTTCGTTTGTAAATAAAGGTAGAGTCGTTGTCACTTACTTTGAGTATTTTACCCTTGCTTTCTGCAGTGCTACGTATTTGTTTACGCATATAGCTCTGGTATTTATCTGGCGCCTTTTCTCCTGTTTCTATCACCACGGTAGATGCGCCAATACTGGCACCTTTTCGCATATAAATGGCATCACACGCGATGGAAATAAGCGCTCCAGCGCTGGCTGCGTTATTATCTATAAATACGCAAGTAGGTATCTTAGTATTTAGTAAACGAGATCTTACCGAGTCTGCATCAGTCACATAACCACCATAGGTATTCATATGAACGATTATTAAATCGGCATTTAGTTTTTCGGCTTCGGATACCGCTTGGCTTGTGATACGTGTTGATGTACTGTTTATTTCACTCTTTAGCTCAAAAACAACAACCTTGGGCTTGTTCTGTTGTCCAAAGCTTAACAGCGCACTGCATAAGAACATGGCTAGACTTAAAATGTGTTTCATTTTGACCACAATACTACAAATCCTTCCAACAAAGTGAATAACTAATTGTTTAATCCAGATTTATCGTTGATAAATTTGCGTCCATAATGACAAAATTATTCACCATCATCGTATTTCTGAGTTCCTTTAGTGCTTTAGCACACAAGTGCGATTCTATTGGAAGTAAAGTTAGAAATGGTAAAACGTATATTCTTCATAAAGTAGAAAAAGGGGATGGCTTGTACAGCCTAAGCAAAAGATATAACGTTGCGTTAAAAAGTATAGTGGATCAAAATCCAGGAGCTGATTCTGCTATTAAAATCGATCAAGTACTTTTAATTCCTATGTACGCCGAAGTACAATCCAAAGATAAAATTTCGAAAAACAATGTATCCACTGAGATAAGCTCCAAGGGCGAGGTAGTAAAATCTGCTGGAACAAAAAGTCATAAGGTGGAACCAGGTCAAACACTCTATAATATTTCTAAAAAGTATGAAATGTCGGTTGAAAGTATCAAAAAATTAAACAACCTAACTTCTGACGAGCTATCTGAAGGACAAATTTTACTCGTAAATGCAAGCAAAGGTGATCATTTGGTAAATGATAAAAAGGATAAAGTAGCAAAGGACTATGACAAAATGAAGTCAGAACTAAGTGAAAACAAGTATGAAGATGTCGGGTTTAATACGGAAGTCACTACAAAAAAACTCGAGAGTTCTTCTGGCTACACCATCAAAGTAGAAAAGCTAGTAGAGTATGATATAGAAAAAATAGAAGAAACCGGCATAGTTACTGTTGGAAGTGACGATTTACCCAATGATAAAAACTTTGCATTACATTTTAATGCCCCAATTGGAACGGTAGTTATGGTAACTAATCCATCGAATAAAAGTACTGTATTTGTTAAGGTGATTGGTAACTTCACCAAGCCAGAAAACAGCTCCGAAATACTCAGAATTAGCGCCCTATCTTCTCAAAAAATATCCATCCGATCGAAAGACAAAGTAGCAGTAAGCTATGCTCGATAAGTTAACTACTTACCGTGTTCCTGCTTTTGTTTTTATAATCATAAGTGCTCTTGGTTTTAGCAGCTTATGGTATTCGCCTGCCATATTAAGTATCTCATCGTTCTTACTTATTCTTATTGCCATCTTATCGTACAAAGCAACTTTTTCAAGAGAGCTAAACAGCATCGCATACAGTTTGATTTTTATTTTCCTTCTGTATATACTCGATGTTTTCAGAAGTGTTGATGCTTCCATTGCGCTAGACAAACTATTACTACTTCTTGTTTTTATTGGGCTTCAGCTCGCCTGTTTTGCTGCATTTGGTAAACTTAAAACACAGCTAATTTTACTTTTTTTGATATTATCTACCATGGTTTTGGTAGTTGACCTAGTCGCTGTCACCAATTACCTCATGCACAAAGAATATTACAACGCTTTACTATTACAAAGCAAGCATATACCCATCCCCAATATGCATCATATTCATTTTGGTATTTTGAACGCTTGGGTAGTTTTGGGTTTAGCAGGTTTGCTTTATTTAAAAAAATTACAAAACAATAAACATTATTTAGGTTTAGGGATGCTTTTGGTGATTGCTATCTGTTGCCACATATTGAGTTCTCGCACCGGTTTGATAGCGCTTTACAGTGGGTTTATAGTTGCATCACTGGTTCTGGTATATCAAAAAAAATCCTTAAAACCTTTATTTTTAGGTACTTTAAGCATTATCATTTTTGTGAGCGTTGCCTATGTTTCTAGCACCTCCTTTAGAAGTAAAACGGCAAATAGTCTAGAAGACTTTAGAAGTTGGGGAAACGGTAAGGAAATAAATTATAAGTCTATGGCGATGCGCTTTGAAGGATATAAAACATCCATATTTATGCTGCGAAAAAATCCGTTAGGAGTAGGAGCGGGGGCACAGGAAGCCAAAATACAAGAAGCATATACGTTGCGAAACTCTGTTCTTTTTATAGAAAACAGGGTAGGCCCACACAATCAATTTTTAGAGTATGGAGTAAAGTTTGGTTGGATTGGTATACTCGCTTTAATAGTATATTTTGCTGCTCTATTCAGAGTTTTACCATCTACCACGTTTCCTTTTTGGGGTATAGTAGCCGTCCTATTTGTGTCACTCCAATTTGAATCTTTACTGGAGCGACAAGCCAGTATCTTCTTTATTTCACTATTACTTCCACTTTCGTATTATCTTTTTGTGAAAGAAGAAATAAATGGTACTAAAGTGACTTGAACCTTTTTAAATCCTGTTAATTTTGAAACTTGGAACAATATGACGAAAAATAGTATCATTATTTTACTTCTTATGTTAACTAACGTTTCTTTCGGACAAGTTAACGCTACAGAGAACGATGAGGACCAAAGTAGCGACTTTATACAAACGGAATTTACGGATTGGAAGAGTAGAACCTATCTAAGTATCTCAAGTTCGTTTCTCATCGATTACATTACCTCTCCATTAGCATACTATAACCCTCGGGAAACTCAACCCAGCTTTAAGTATAGCAGGGCTGCTACACAAAGCTCTACGACATCTCTTTATTCTTTGGGATTTGAGGCTAGATACAACATACTCGATATTCAAGAAAATCTAGCAATTGCGCTATCGGCACCAGTTGCTTTTGGTTTCAGTACAGTATTTGCTTCTGCTCCTGAAGTTCGCGGGGGAAGCGGTTTTGGTACGCTTCAAATACCGGTATTAGCGAGACTATATTTTGGTGCAGGGTCTACCTTTTTTGCTGTTGACGATTTCGGAATAAATATTGGTGCAGGATACGAGTTTAATAAACTTGGAGTTTTTAATCTTAATAATGACCCCCAATCTTCAGGGGTTAATAAAGGATGGATAATGCCCGCTATAACTGGAGGTGTAAGCTTTATAAGAGGTATATCTCCTGTGGAGGTGAACATAAAATATGGTTTTGGACCTCTCCAAGATCAAATCATAGACGGCGAGGGTAATAGACTTACGAGTAAAAGAACAACGAGAGCTACCTCATTAAAACTCAGTTTAGTATACCCCATTAATTAGGATAAAGTATATTTCAATATTCGTATGATAAACAGAGATATTAGTTGGCTTTCTTTTAATGAGCGTGTACTGCAAGAAGCACAAAATAAAGACGTTCCGCTGATTCAACGGATGCGATTTTTAGGTATTTATAGTAATAACTTGGATGAGTTTTTCAGGGTTCGAGTAGCAACACTAATTCGGTTTCAAAATGCGCTGGAAACAAGTAATGCAGAACTTGCAGAACAAGCGAGTTCTATCCTAGAAAAAATACAAAGTCGGGTTATTCAGTTACACACAATATTTTATGAAACCTATGAGCAGATATTATTTCAGCTAACCCAAGAAAATATCTTCATAAAAAACGAAAAGAACCTGGATGAAAAACAAGCAGATTTTGTAAGAAGTTATTTTTTAAAGGAAGTTGAATCTTTAATCACGCCTCTGATAATTAGTAATGTTAAAAAATTTCCATACCTCAGAGATCAATCCGTTTATCTGTTCATTTCTTTTACCAAAAAATCAGATAAGCAGCATCATGCACTTATCGAACTTCCAACAGACTACATTTCTCGTTTTATAGAATTACCAAGTGAAGATAAGCAGAAAAACATCATTTATTTAGATGATGTAATACGCTATAACATGCCGTATATACTGTCCATATTCGAGCCTTTAGATATCAGTTCATACATTATTAAACTAACTAGAGATGCCGAGCTTGACCTCGACGATGATTTTAGCGCCAGTTATTATGAAAAGGTTACCAAAAGTGTTTCCAATAGAAAAAAAGGGAAGGTAGTAAGATTTGTATATGACCGTGAAATGCCAGAAACTCAACTGGATTATATCATTTCCAATATAAAACTATCGTCTAGTACTAATCTTATACCCGGAGGTAGATACCATAATTTTAGAGATTTTATGGGATTCCCTAATTTAGGTCGAGAAGACCTGTGTTATGCAGAATTACCATCTATTGAACATCATAGCCTAAATAAAAAAAGACCCCTTTTAAAACAGATAAGTGAGAGTGACATTTTACTGCAAATGCCGTATCACTCTTTTGATATTATCATTGATATTATTCGCGAAGCATCCATCGACCCTAAGGTAGAGAGCATAAAAATGAGCTTGTATAGG
Organism: Bacteroidia bacterium; assembly: GCA_017857855.1. Classification (GTDB taxonomy): domain Bacteria; phylum Bacteroidota; class Bacteroidia; order NS11-12g; family UBA9320; genus UBA9320. The sequence goes on from JAFMCI010000005.1 coordinate 40,341, forward strand.
GTTGCCCCTAAGTCCAAAATAATCAAAGCGCTTAAAAATGCCGCCCGAAATGGAAAACAAGTTTATGTGGTTATCGAGCTTAGAGCCCGATTTGATGAAGAAGCCAATCTAGATTGGTCAAAACAACTTCAAGATGAAAATATACAAATCGAATTCGGACTTAAAGGCCTTAAAGTACACAGTAAACTGCTACTTATACAGCGTTACTCAAAGGGTGTTTTGAAAAACTATTCTCTAATAAGCACAGGTAATTTTCATGAAAAAACCGCCAAGATTTATGGCGATTCAGCATTAATCACTTCAGACGAAAGAATCACCAATGAAGTAGAACGTGTATTCCAAATCTTCGAAAAACCATACCTAAGTTACTCTTTTGAACACTTACTCGTAGCTCCTATTAACCTTAGAAAAGGATTGCTCGATTTGATTGACAATGAAATTAAAGTGGTAAAGAATGGAGGAAAAGGCCATATTTTTATTAAAATAAATAACCTGGTAGATGAAGGTATAATCAATGCGATTCTGATTGCTGCACAACAAGGCGTAGAAGTCAAATTACTGGTGCGAGGAGTATGCAGTATGATTCCTATTGAAAATATTACCATTAGAAGTATTGTAGGACGATTTTTAGAACATTCACGCGTCTTCTGGTTTGGTAACGAGGCTACTGGTAAACTTTATTTAGGCTCAGCCGATTTGATGACTAGAAATTTAGATATCAGGATAGAGGCACTAACTCCGATATACGATGATAAGATTAGAAAAGAACTTATCGCATATTTACACTTGCAATGGTCTGACAACCAGAGAGCGAGAGTTATTGATAGTAAACTTTCTAATACCATGTACGATAATGGTGAAGCGCCAATACGATCTCAAATCGCATTATACGATTTGCTACGATAACCTTTTTCTTACTGACCTAGAAGATTTTGTCCGTCCACTTTTTGGGTAATATCTATATCTAGTAATCCCAAAATAGTAGGAGCTATATCAATAGTTTTAGCTGTCTTTATTACTTTTTCGCTATTTACACTTGTACTATAAATGATAAAGGGTACGTGCGTATCATAACTATATGGTGTTCCGTGCGTGGTGCCGCAGCTGCGCATATCAACCAGGCTTAACTCAGAACAAAGTAATTGAACATAATATCCAAATCTTGGGTCGTAACTGTTGCTGAACTGCATCTTGTAACCTTCATTATCTGTGGCGTTTATGAAATCACTAGGTATGTATGCTTGATCAACATAACTGAGGTTTTTGAGTTTTGACTTTAATGCCTCTAAGAAAACAAACGAGTCGATTTGGTGCATTGCAAGCAACTCGAAATTAGGCTCTATACCTGCGTAAGATGTTTCCAAAAAAGTACTCTCAGTTAAGTTAAATAACTGTTTTAACTCTTGATCAACAGCCAGCATATCGGTATCAAACTCATGAGACTCTACGCGTACCGCTTTTTCAGTAAGACCAGAAAATTCTGGCATAGGCACCACACCGTGGTCTGCCGTTAAGGCAAGTATATAATTATCCTTTCCTACCTTTTCGTTGAGCATAGTCACAAATACTTCCAAGTATTTATCTAATCTAGCATAATAATCTGCAATCTCTAGGCTGTTGGGTCCAAATTGATGTCCGATAACATCTGCAGCCGAAAGACCAATGGTAAGTACATCGGTATGCTCATCAGCCCCTAATTGATTTTTGACTATGAGTTGCTCTGCAAACTTCAACACAAATTCATCGCCATAAGGTGTATTCCACATAAAGGTTCCCACCTTATTTTCACTTTCTTTTATGTTATCTATACTTCCCAAAGTATGCGGAAACCAAGGTTGAAAAGTGCCACATTCATAAGCTGCACTATCTTCATCTAGTAAATGGTTGTGCAATGGAGACAGAGATGTATTCAATAACCAACCATTTTCTATTTCTGATTTATAAATTTGGTCTGCTCTAAAAGAAGTAACCCATTCAGGAAACGGCTCTGCATAAAAGTTAGTGCTTACCATTTGAGTACTCTGCCCATCAAACCAATACGCTCTGTTGGCAAAATGCCCTCCCATCAGTATAGCCGATCTGTCTTTTAAGGCTACACTATAACTTTTGCTTAAAGAATCATTCATTTTAATGTAATCCCCTAAAGCGGGTTTCTTGAGTTTATCTGCCGATACTTTTTGCAAAGAACAGCTGTCCAAGCCTACAAAAGCGATAGTGGTATCCAATATTGAGTATTCAGTTTTTCGTGTTGCGCGTACGTATACATTGTTATCTACAATACCATGCGTACTCGGTAAACATCCCGTAGCCAAAGTTGCGTGCCCCGCTGCCGTAGTAGTTTTTGCATGAAAATGATGGGTATTCACATAGTTTAAACCTCCATCATAAAGCTCTTTGTATACAAACGGCATTTGATCTTTAAAACGTTCGATATAGTCTCCACGCATTTGATCAACACTAATAAAAACAACAAGCTTGGATTTAACTTTCGTTTTGGGAAGTGAACACGATGTGATTACCAATATAAACAGTAGGACAATTATTTTTTTCACTATGCGAAATAAGCACGCAAATTTTACTTTAATGTAAATACAACATAAAAATAAACGTTTATAAAATGCACCTTGTTAAAACTGATAATACAGAGCATATTTGCATATGCGAATTTTTTATCTTTTAATATTCCTAAACACCTTAGTTTTAAGTGTTTTAGCTCAAAAAAATACGCGAGGTAAGGTGGTGGATCAGGATGAAAATCCCATACCCTTTGTTAAAGTACAAGAACCCGAAACCGGAAACGTATGTTATACGAACGATCAAGGAGAGTTTGTGCTAAACTATTTTGAAAGTGATAGCAAGTTGACTTTTACAACTTCCGGTTACGATACCTTGCGCTTAGCACTTCCTTACGATAAATATACTACGGTTTTTATGTCCGCAAAAGAAAACACCAATCCCTATCATATGGGATTTATGGTAGGTTTTTTAGACTTTAAGAACAAAAACAAGAATAAGAACCTAGAAAACATGACTTATTTTCTAGGAGAATCAGATATCAATAGACAGCTGCAAATGCTTCCCGGTATAGAACAAGGCACAGAGGGATACAGTAATCTGTTTGTGCGTGGTGGTGAGGTAGATCAAAATTTAATGCTCTACAATGGAACACCCATTTATAATTCGAATCATATTTTTGGGCTTTCATCGGTTTTTCATCAACGTAGTATTGCAAATACGGGTATCTCACGTGGTATCTCTTCTGCTAAATATGGCGGAAGACTTTCTTCCACTATTTCATTAGAAAGTAGCAAAACAGGAAGTTATAGTGGCGTAAAAGGCGAACTTGAAATAACCCCAATCAATGCCGGTATTTATATAGAAAGCATTAAAAAAGATCTGAGCTATTTTACCTTGTCAGCTCGACGTTCTTGGATAGATTTGCTTATTCCTGCTGAATCCAGACAACAAAGTGTAAATGCTAATATTTACGATTACCAGATAGGTTACGGTAAATATTTAAAAAATGGTGACAAACTAGATTTCAGTTTTATGAATACGAGGGATTTGTATTTTGTTTCCTTACAAACGACCGATACAGCGAATGGTAACATCCCCATAACTTATGGTATTACACAAAAATGGTATAATGTACTTGCGTCAGTTAATTATACAGAACAAGTTACCAGTCAGCTTAAAAGAGTACATTCTATTCATTATTCCAGTTATAAAAACAAGAACGACTACAGTCAAGAAACATATGATTTTAATCTCTTGGAGAATCCTTTGGTAGAAGAAAAATTACAACGAGGTATCAGAGACATTGGGTTAAAAACCGATTGGGAATATGCCTTTTCAAATGAGCACCACCTAAGTTTTGGATGGCAAAACACCTTCAGACAATTCCTGCTAGGGGCTAATAATTTGATCTCTAAAAATTATCCCAATCAAAGTGATATTGATACTATCGTCGGTAATCCGAATTATCAAACAAGTATAGAGAGTAGTTTTTATGGGGAAGACAAATACTTTTTTAGTAAAGACGTAACTTTAGATGCTGGATTGAGGGCAACTATCTATTCATTCGACGGATACACCAAACTAGTTGCTGAGCCCAGATTTCACTTAACCTATTTTCTACAGAATAATGACGTATTCAAAGCGGCTTACAACCGACACAACCAATTTGTAAATCAGCTAAATCTTGGAAGGTCTGGAAGTCCTGATAATATATGGGTTCCCGCCACTGGCGAAATATTGCCACAAAATTCCGATATTTTAGAAATAGGATACGAGCGAAAACTAGGCAGACAATTCAGCGGAACTGTGAATGCCTATTACAAAAACATGCAAAACCTATCTGCAGTTTCTAATTTAAACGACGCTTCAAACCCCGAAAAAGATTGGAAAAGCAGCGTAGTGCAAGGCAGCGGTAAATCGTATGGTCTTGAATTTATGTTTCAAAAAAGCAAAGGTGATTTTACGGGATGGGTAAGTTATGCTTACAGTAAATCCGTAAGAACATTTCCTGATTTATACGCCAACGAATTCTTATTTACTTTTGACAGACCTCACATGTTGAAAGTATACGGCAACTACACTAACGAATACTCGATCTGGAATTTTAGTTTTAATTACCTCGTAGGTAGCGGTCAATTGTTCACCCTGCCAATTGGTAAATTTAGAGATATCAACGGCCAACTGCAACTGGAATATAATACCTTGAATAATTATAGAAGTCCTCTATACCAGCGATTAGATATAAGTGCCGGACGTAAAAACATCAATTCGTCTTTAAGCTCAGAATGGCGATTCTTTATCTACAATGTCTTATCCAATAGAAATCCACTTTATGTGAATGCTGATTTTGCCAACGCCAGTTACACCGAATTGGTTATCAATAGAAATTACCTCGCTTTTGTTCCAGGCGTATCGTATATCATTAAATTTTAAAAGAACATGAAACGTATGAATGAAAAACAAATAAACACGATTATCTTACTGACGATTACCCTCCTAACGAGTTGCTTGTCTGATACCGTAAAGCCAGATATATTATTAAACTACACCCCTAAAATTACGGTAAACACCGACTTTGATAATATTTGGGTAGCAGGTATGCCTGTATCGCTAGAAATCACTACTAGCGAAGGCTCAATAGATAGCGAACTCCCCAAATTGTTAAAGGATGCCACAGTAGAATACGTAGCAAACGACGGATCTAAAGGAAGCTTGCTTTACAATGCTGCTTCGGAGCATTACGTTACATCCAAATCATTTATACCAGGCACTGCGGTTCAATTAAACATCAAGCATCCTTCTTATCCCTCAGTAGGATCACTGATTCGTTTTCCTGAGACTATAGATCCTACGGGCACGCTCAGCATTGCAGGTGGATTAGATACATCGGGTAATCCCGCCGATAAATTAGCCGTAAGTTTTAAAGACGTAAGTGGTGTAAACAATTACTATAAAATCAATCTGTATTATTTCAATAACTCCATTTCTAATTGGGTACCTCTAACCGTTCCTCGAACAGATCCATCCTTAGCTGGGTATAACTCCATTGTTCAAAATGACGGTGGAATACTGTTTTCAGACGACTTATTTAATGGTAAATTAAAAACAATTACGATGAATGTATCTCTTGGCTATGTAATTAATAATTTAGGAGATAAATACAAAATAACCCTATCCAGCATATCAGAAGACTTATTTCTCTACTACAAATCGCTCCAGCGAGCTCAAGACGCTAAAGAAATTAATTTTCAAGGAGGATACAATAATGCGGTTGTTATACATAGCAACATAGACGGTGGGTTAGGAATTATAGGGACACAATCAAAGGAAGACGTAATTTTAAAATAAAACCACGTACTTTTGACACCGAAGACTGTTCAACATAATTTTATTATCCAGATTAAGCACATTTTATTAATGAGAAAAAAGGGAATTTTACTTGGATTACTATTGGCATTTTTCAGCCTTGCTCAAGCACAATCTGGAGTTTTGAGGGGATTTGTATTAGACGCACAATCAGGAAATCCTATAAGTGGTGCTATTGTAAAACTCAAGGGAAACAATCAAGGTGCCTACTCAGACGATCGCGGATTTTACAACATCCCTAATTTAAATGAAGGTAGCTTTACTGTGGTGGCAACCTACATAGGCGCTGATCCTAGCGAACTAGAGGTAAGCTTAAAAAACGGTCAAATTACTACACAAAATTTTTACATCATCTTAAGCGGTGGTCAAGAGCTAGGTTCTGTAAGCGTTTCCGCCGAAAAAATAAGAAAAAGCAAAGAAGTTAATATCTCAAAAACTACTATCAAGCCAATACAATTAACCCGTATTCCTTCCGTAGGAGGCGAGCCCGATTTGGTTCAATATTTACAAGTATTACCAGGAGTTGTTTTTTCTGGCGATCAAGGCGGACAGCTCTATATAAGGGGTGGTTCACCGGTTATGAATAAAGTTTTATTGGACGGATTAACCGTGTACAACCCGTTTCACAGTATTGGTTTATTTTCAGTTTTTGATAGTGATATTCTAAAGTCAGTAGATGTTTATTCTGCAGGATTTAGCGCTGAATATGGAGGAAGAGTATCGGCTATAGTGGATGTTAAAACCAAAGATGGAAGCAAAACAGGTCTGCACGGTAAGGTAAATAGCAGCCCATTTAATTCTAAAATAATGCTTGAAGGTCCGCTTAAAAAATATGAAGTAGGTAAAAACAGTACCAGTTTTATACTATCCTACAAAAACTCATATCTTGATCAATCTGCCCCAGTAATCTACCCCTACATCAACGATGGAAAATTACCTTACTCGTTCAGCGATTTCTATGGTAAACTTTCATTTAATGCGGCCACAGGAAGTAATTTTCATGTATTTGGTTTTGATTTTTCGGACAAAGTAGATTTTGAAAACAGCTCATCCTATAACTGGAAATCAAGAGGATTAGGCACAAAATTTTTACTCGTACCTAACAACAGCAAAACACTTATAGACGGTGGCGTAACTTATAGCAATTATCTTATACAACAAGAAGAACAAGATAATAAGCCACGTAAATCGGGTATCAATGGGTTTAATGTAAATCTGACCTTTTCTCGATTTTTATCCGAGTATGATAATTTGAAATATGGTGTAGAAATGAACGGATTTCAAACCAATTTTGAAATATATAATACTTTAGGAAGACGAATTAGCCAACTGCAAAACACCAGTGAAATAAGTGCCTTTGCCAATTACCTTAAAAATTTTAATAAAAAATTATTACTAGAAAGTGGTATCAGAATTCAACGTTACTCTACCTTAGCCGAAACACGTTTTGAGCCTAGAATTCGTATGAAGTATAATTTCAATACCCGTTGGCGATTTAAAGCTTCAACCGGATTATACTCTCAAAACTTGATGAGTGCCGTAAGTGATAGAGATGTGGTAAATCTATTTTATGGATTTTTAAGCGGCCCCGAAGATTTGTCAGAAACCTTTATGGGTAAGCCGGTAGAATCTAGCTTACAAAAAGCACGACACGCTGTAGCTGGTTTCGAATATGATGTGAATGCCATTTCTGAAATCAATATTGAGGGCTATATCAAACAGTTTAATCAATTAACGAATATCAATCGGGATAAGATATTTGATAATACGCCAGAAAACCAAAATAGATCTTCTTACTTACGTGAAGACTACATTGTAGAAAAAGGAGAGGCCTACGGATTTGATGTGACTTATAAGTTAGAAACAAAGCAGTGGTACGTGTGGACAGTATACTCATACAACATCGTAAATAGATATTACGAACAAGAAGAGTTAATTAAGTACCAACCGCACTTTGACAGACGTCATAATATCAATATCGTTAACTCGTATGACTTTGGTAAAGACTTGCATTGGAACGCTAATCTGAGATGGAATTTTGGTTCAGGCTTTCCGTTTACACTAACACAAGGATTTTACGAATTGCAAAATTTTAGCGATGGAGCCACCACAGATTACACTACCACCAATGGCAGTTTGGGTATTTACTACGATGATTTAAATAAAGGTAGGCTTCCCTATTACCATCGTTTAGATGCGTCTGTAAAACGTACCTTTAAGATTAAAACCAAAAAGGAAAATGTCTTTAATCAGGCAACGGCTATTTTTTCTGTAACTAATGTTTACGATAGAGCCAATATCTTCTACTTTAATAGGGTGACGTACAAAAGAGAGAATCAGCTCCCTATACTTCCTAGTTTATCATTTAGCTTCAGCTTTTAAGCACATCCGCTGTATGTTAAGGCATTAATCGGAAATCATTTGGGTGTATTTAAAAATCTTTAATAAATATCACATGCAGTCGATAGGACTTTCGTTCATCAAGTAATATCATTTTTTCTAGTGAAATAAACGAGAAAAAAACCTTTAAAAAGTGCTCACAATTGAGTGCCTCGATTTGGATAAGTTAGAAAATAATAACACCTGCTCAAAACGGAAACAAAATATCAACCTTTTTACTATCAGATGTTCTTATTAATGCAAACTACAAGGTGACGGAAAGCTTCCACCATTTTTCTGGTTATATAATGATGAAGGTATTCCACCAATTAAATATAAAATGGATAAAATCCCAAAAAAAGTGAAGGAAATTAATCCCTAGAGCAGCCTAAATCATTTCCAAGGAAGATGAAGAACAGGATTCTTCTAAAATAATTTGTACTGAAGTAGCCTCGGGAGAATAGGAGATAGGGCTTAAAATTGCTATATCTTCTAATAGTTGGGTATACTCCAGCAGTAATAATTCACTAGCGCTAACCTCACCTAGCATCCGAGCGTGCTCTTCTGGAGGTAATTCGTTATAAGCTAAAAGGAGTAAGTCGTTTTGAGTAAGGTGTCTTATCATATATTTTGGTGATATTTCTAAGGTTAACGCGGGCAATTACTTGTAAAGTATATGTTATTGCTTTTTTATTCCAACTTTTTAGCGTGATCCAGGATTTGATCTAGAAGCGAAGCACAAAGTGTTGCTTTTGCAAAACTGGCCTGCAAAACACAAAACCTAAAAAAAACAAGTCAATACTTACTCCACATTTGTCAGAAGATTTGATCTGCTGCCAGGCTTGCTCCATTGCTGGCGAGTAATGAATATCATCAAAAATAAAAAGGGTATCGACTTTGGCGTTGTGCTGCAACTGCTCAAAGTAGCGGATGGTAGGCGCGTAGTGATGATTTCCATCTACATAAATAATATCAAACTGGGTATCACCTAACTCCGTTAAGGTGTTGTCAAAATTACCAATAATGCATTTAATGTTATGCAGGCCCAGTTGCTCCCATAACTGTTTTGCTATCGCCGCCACTTGCGGATCTCCTTCCATAGTTACGAGGCTACTGGATGAAGCAGAAGCGAGATAAGCAGAGGTTATGCCCAAAGAAGTACCTAATTCTAAGGTTTGCTTAGCTTGGTAGTAGCGAACCGCACTCGCCAAAACACGGGCATATTTCTTTGACTTTAGCGAGTTTTTAGCCATAGTCGCTATCGACTTTTGGGTAATGACTCCTTGCTTGCCGTAGTCTATAAAAGAAATGTACTGTTCCGATGCACGAAGTTCTTTTCTTTTCAATTCTGCCATCGGCAGGTGAATTGGGTACGCAGGTTTTAGTACGTGATCTATAAAACTATAAACCAGCGGACTATGCACATCGTGGCGCGTGTCCGAGGTAAGGTAGTAGCGTATATAGTTTATCGCTATGCGAATTACGGAATAAGGTTTGGAACTTACATCCATCAATCCACTATTATGATTCGGCTGGTGCTAGCGTGTCTTCGTTAGAAGCTGCCTGTGCACTGGTCATTTCTTTTTTGGTAGTTCTTAAGGCGCTTAATTCTAACTTAAGTCCATCTATTTGCTTGCGTGCTTTGCTTATTTTTAGCTCAAATTCCTTCAGCATTTTTTCTGCGGTTTTCGACTTAGCAAAGAAAGACATGTTGTTTTCGATACCCGTAATCTCTTCATTGAGTAAAGATATTTTTCGCTTGATGTTTTGTTCTTCGTTATCCAGCCCTTTGGTACCCTGGTGCCCACTACCCAATTGTTTAAAATGCTCTGATAAATTGGCAGATTTGGCTGCTTCTATTTGAGAGCTAAACTTGGTGTACACAGCATTATTAGCAGCTTCATAGGCATTACTTATCGCTTTGATAGATTTGTGCGGTACAAAACCGATTGCTTTCCAAGCTGCGTTTATTTCTTTCAATTGAGCAAAGGCTTCTTTGTGTGTAATATCTTGAGTAGCTAACGCTTCTAAGGAAATCAACAAGGCTTGTTTTTGAAGCAAGTTCGAATTTTCTTCGTCTTTTCTACCTGCGAAGGCTTGATTTTTAGCATTGAAATAAACATCACAAGCTGCTCTGAATCGTTGCCAAATAGCTTGGTTTACTTTTTCAGGTACAGGACCTATTTTTTTCCAATCGTCTTGCAACGCTAAAATTTGTTTGGTCGCATTAGACCAGTCGGTGCTATCTTTAAGCGACTCCGCTTTTTCGCAAAGTGCTTGTTTTAGTTTTAGATTATCGCCTTTAGCATCATTTTGCGTTTTAAAATGCAATTTACGCTTAGTATAAAAATCATTTCTTACGCCATTAAATTGAATCCAAACCGCATCATTGTTGGATTTAGGTACAGGTCCTATCTTTTTCCACTCTTCGAAAAGTTTTTCAAACGACTTTGTTTTTTCTGACCAATCTTGTGGAGAACGAGGATCTACGGCGTTTAGTAAATTGGCTTTCTCAGCTAAGATTTGTTTTTTGGCAAGGTTAACTTCCTTTACGGTTTCCATGTCCGTAAACACCTGTCGTTTCGCCTCATATACCATGTCGCTAGCCGTTTTAAAGGCTTGCCAAATAGGTTCTCTACTTTCTGTAGGTACAGGACCTATATTTTTAAACTCTTCGTGGTATTTATTCAATAGAATAAAACTTCTTTTCAAAGAAGCCTCGTTCAATACTTCTTCTACTTTTTTGGTAAGCTCTATTTTGGCACTTAGATTTTTTTGGCGATCGAGCTCTTTTAATTCGATGTTAATACCATGATTGTCATAAAATCTATTTAGTAGTAAATTATAAGAGTCCCATAACTCATTAACGACATCTTTTGGTAACACACGAATGGTTTTCCATTCCCGCTGAATATCTTTTACTTCATTAATACTCTCCAGCGTTTCATCCTTGTCCACCAATTGCTCCAGGCGCACGAGTAAATCTTGTTTAATCTTCAGATTTTTTTGACGCTCTTCTTGTATTCTCTTTTTTTCCTCAGCTCTGGCCAGTTTTATCTGCTCGTCTAAAGAAACCATGTCTTGAACCAACTTCTCTTTACTGTAGGTAAAAGAAATCTCTGTATCAGTATTGGCAAGGTTAAATGCTGAGCGCTCTTCTTCTTTATCCAGATTTAGTTTTTCGTAGAAATAGGTTTTGATAACTTTTAGCTTTTTAAAAGCAGCGGTAGGAGTAAGCACCAAAATGGTACTTGCCACCTCCATTATTTCTTCTAACGATTTTCCATCTAATTCAGAAGCATCAAACACTTGCTCTTCCTCTATTTCACGCATCACAGACTTATGCATTTTTTCGATGCTTAGATCTACATTTTCTGTTTCAACGGCAATAGTTTCTACCTTACTAAGATCGGTATTATCTATGTTTGATTCTTTATTCATTGGATATTTTAAAAGAGTGCAAAAATGGTATTTTTGAACCATAATGCCAACTCAACCTCAAGAAGGAAAAATTAAAATCATAGAGTGCCCAAGAGATGCGATGCAGGGCATACTAGATTTCATCCCAACACGAGATAAAATACAGTATATCAACGAGTTAATGAAGGTTGGTTTTGACTCGTTGGATTGCGGAAGTTTTGTATCTCCTAAGGCTATTCCGCAAATGAGAGATACTTCTGAGGTTTTAGATCAAATTAATTTGGAAAAAAATGGCACAAAACTCTCTGTTATTGTGGCCAATGAGCGTGGAGCTGCAGATGCCGTTCTTCACGAAAAAATAAGCTACCTGGGTTTTCCGTTTAGCATTTCAGAAACGTTTCAACGCAGAAACACCAATAGTTCAATTAATGATTCATTGGAAACGGTAAAACACCTTTTAGACCTTTGTGATAAAAATAGTAAAAGTTTAACCATTTATATCTCTATGGGATTCGGAAACCCTTACAATGATGAATGGAGTGTCACTATTGTAAATGATTGGATAGGAAAATTAGCAGCGCTAGGAGTTAAGGAATTTTCTTTGTCCGACACCGTAGGCGTTTCAACTCCTGAAACGATTGCAGGTGTTTTTTCTAATGCATTACAAGCATTTCCTGAGTTAGAATTTGGCGGTCATTTTCACACTACCCCTTGGGAGTGGAAAGAAAAAGTAGAGGCTGCTTATCAAAACGGCTGCATGCGTTTTGACGGTGCTATAAAAGGCTATGGCGGCTGTCCTATGGCCAAAGACGACTTAGTAGGAAATATGCCGACGGAGCTCCTTATTGAATTTTTTGGGTACGAAAAACTAGGCCTAAAAAAAGCCCCTTTTGAAGGAGCTTTTAATTTAGCTGAAACTATTTTTAATCACTATTCGTGATTCACAATTAGCTTTTTGGCTACGTGTATATCATCTCCAGTTACAGTAATAAAGTACGTTCCGTTAGGTAACTCGGTTACGCTAAATGGTTCCCCTGGTTCTAGAACGCATATTTGCTTACCTGCTATAGAGTACAATTGAATTAGCGCATTGTTGAGGTTGAATAATCCATTGGATGCAAAGGTTACAGTTGACGTGGCAGGGTTTGGATAAAGTGTTATAAAATGTGCATCTTGGTATTTATTAACTGCCCCTGTAGTAGAAACAATGAAGTAGTTTTCTGCATTTTTCACGTCTTCTCCAAAACTATTGGTTATAGTCAATTTCACATTATAAAATCCAGCCACAGAAAAGCTTAAATCTAAGGTGTCACTGGTCAGACTTCCTGCACTAATCGTATATGTACTTGGCGATATGGCCCAAGCGCGGTTCGTGGCAGCTTGACCCGTACTAATGTCTTTTAGCGTAACCGTTTGATTGGTCAATATATTATTTTTGGTAGTTGTAAAATCAGCTCCAGGAGCAAGGGAGTTAATAGTAACTTTACGTATTAAATGACTTGCTGTAAATAGGCTATTTTCAGTTACATACAAATTACCTTGGCCATCAGATTCCATGCCTGCGAGTTCAGTAAAATTAGCATTAGATCCTGTGCCGTCTGCTATACCTGCCACACTTACATCTCCGGCAAAAGTAGATACGGAGTTGTTTGATACATTAATTGCTCTAATTACATTATAATCATTTACATAGATAATTCCGTTTACTACGGCCACTCCAGTAGGTGCTCTAAATCGTGCTTCGCTTAAAGTTCCATCCACGTGCTGTGGATTAGGTCCTGTTTTGGAGCCTGTAAGCGTGGTAGTTTCTCCACTGTATATATTGACTAGTCTAATATTTCCGTTCCAACGATCAGTTACTACTATCTGATTACTGCTATACATCGCTACTCCCCAAGGAAGTCCAAAACGTGCAACACCTGCTGTTCCATCATCAGTACCTTTAGTCATAACAGCGCCTGCCAACGTAGTAACTACGCCAGAAGCTGATATTTTTCTAATAGTTGAGTTATTTTGATCGGTAACATAGAAATTACCATCACTATCCTTGGTAATATCCGTTGGGGTGTCAAACCGTGCGCCGGTACCAGTTCCATCACTTGATCCTGATGTACCATAACCTGGAAGACCCGTTGTACTGGCTGCTCCAGCAAATGTGGTAACTATTTGTCCGCTTCCTAAACTACCAAAAGCAGATATTTTCCGAATACAATGATTGTCAGCATCAGCCACATAAATATTGCCGCTCGCATCACTTTCTAATCCTTTGGGATTTCGGAAAGTAGACTGTGTACCTGTTCCGTTTTTGTAACCCTCAGATAAAGCAGTACTTTGTAAACTACCCGCTCTTATATAAAGTAGGTTGTTTGCAATAACCCTAACTTTATTCTGTTCAGAGATATACATTTTTCCGCTATTATCAAAACATATGCCGGCAGGAGAAGCAAAATAAGTGTTGGTTAAAGCTGCACCAGAGGTAGACTCATACTTGGTATAAATGTCGTCATTTGCTTTACCTGCAAAAGTTACCACGTTTTGCGAGTAACCTGTATTTACTGCAAAAAGTAGAATAAGTAAGGTTATGTTGTTTTTTTTCATGGAGGTCATTCTTTTAGATAGTCGCGATGTAGTGATTAACATTTTGTTCTATGGTATTTTGAATATTATCATACGTTCTAGGCACAAATTTTTCGCCCGTTATCTTTTCAAAAAGTTCAATGTATCTTTCAGAAATAGAATTAACAAACTCCGGAGACATAACAGGAATTAGTTGTCCTTCTTTACCCTGAAATCCTTCAGAAATCAACCATTGTCTCACAAATTCTTTGGATAGTTGTCTTTGAGTTTCACCTTTAGCTTGCATTTCTTCGTAAGTGTCTGCATAGAAATAACGAGAAGAGTCAGGTGTATGAATTTCATCTATGAGATAAATTTTGTTGTCTAACTTACCAAACTCGTATTTGGTATCTACCAAAATAAGTCCCCTAGTTTTGGCAAAATTATTACCATACTCATACAGCGCTAGCGCATAGGCTTTCAACTGTGCTAATTCTGTCTTATTAATTATTTTTTGCTCCAGAATTTCTTCATAGCTGATATCCAAATCGTGTCCACTTTCTGCTTTAGTTGTTGGTGTAAGGATAGGAGTAGGTAATTTATCGTTTTCACGTAAACCGTCTGGTAAGCTAACACCACATACTTCTCTTTTACCTTCAGCATACTCTCTCCAGGCATGTCCTGCTAAGTAGCCTCTTACCACAAACTCCACAGCATAAGGATTACAATTAATACCAACAGTTACATGCGGATCAGGCTCTGCTATTTTCCAATTAGGTACTATATCCTTCGTATCGTTTAAAAACTTCGAGGCTATCTGGTTTAATACTTGACCTTTGTAAGGTATCGCGCTTGGCAATACGTGATCAAAGGCAGAGATTCTATCACTGGCCACCAATACTATTCTATCATGGCCGATGTTGTATACATCTCTAACCTTGCCTCGTCTAAAATCAACCTGATCTTTAAAGAAAAAATTGGTTGATACTAATGCTGTTTCTTGTCCCATTGCGCTCATCTTCTATTAAGAAATTCGATTCAAAAATATAAATAACTCTGTTTCGTCTATTGTTACAATTTACTAACGTACAGATTCCAAAAACTTTAAGGTATCTATATTATCTGCAAAATCTTGTATATCAGGGTTTTGTGATTTTCCAAACGGAACTATATCCGGATGAGAATAGTTACCCACAATACATTGTATTTCATCTGTGTTTTTTTCTACAAAATCATCTACTTCCCCTAATGAATTATAAAACGCATAGTTAATACAAGCCAATGGAGCATGTATATCGAGTCGTTCTTTAGGTAAAACAAACCCTGTATCTAGATGCTGCTCTCCATTCATGAGCAATATGGCTCTATGGTAGGTGTAGTTGTTAGCGTATTTATTATGATTAGATAGCTCTTTGTAGGTCATAAAATGATCTAAAATCCTTACAATATCCATGTTTTTAGGCAAATAAAGGAAGCTAACATTACGACATCCTAAACCATAATGTTTAAATACATCGTGCGCTAGATTGTTTAAATCCTCATCACTTTCACTTCCGTCCAGCACGGCAATAGACTTTCTATTCTTTCTAAGCAAATTGGGTATATGCTTAAAATAATATTGGAAGTATCGAAATGAATTATTACTTCCTGTTGCAATAACCGCGTCAATAGAATCTAGCCGTTCAACGATGTGTATTCGGTCTATTAAACCATTTGTCACCAAAAAATCAACGATATACAGCATAACATACTTATCATCGCTACTCGGTTTTACGATAGCAATGTGTCCGCTTAATAGGGTACAAAGTAGATCATGGAAACCTACCATAGGTATGTTTCCCGCCATGATTAAACCTATTTTCTTAGGAACCGATGTAAACGCATAAGAAGCACTAAATATTTCTAAATTTTCTGTGTAAAGTATGGATTTCCAGTGGTTTATGGCTTGCCAATAACTTTCGGCAGTTAACCAATTATTTTCATAATAGGTTTTTTGTATGGCTTCATTTAAAGCCTCGTTTGAAGCATTAAACGAATCTCCTAGTTTTACTAAAACTGATTGTATCTCCGATTTTGAAATCATAAATGAGTTGCAAAGTTCTTTTTTCTTAATAAAATGTTAACCATTACTTGATTTTGTTATCCATATTTTACACGAAATTTGAAGATTATGATATGGAAAAAATTAGAAGGTGAACCACTTAAGCGGGATATTATGGTGGAAATTGAAGACGCCTTGAAAGCAGAAAAAGGAAACAATGTAAAAGTGTGCATAGGATCCGACTCGCAAGTAAAGGCTGAAATTACTGAATTTGCAACAGCCATAGTTTTTCTGAGAGAAGGCCGTGGAGGTTTTGTTTTTGTGAAGAAATATGTCTCTGAGCATAAGTTTACTATAAAAGAAAGAATGATCCAAGAAGTAGCTGACAGTGTTCAGTTTGCCTATAAAATTTGCCCTATATTAGATAAGTACAATACATCATTAGAAGTACATGCCGATATAAACACAGATCCTAATTTTAAATCTAATGTGGCACTTAAAGAAGCAATGGGATATATTTTAGGCATGGGTTACACTTTCAAGGCTAAACCTGATGCCTTCGCAAGCACGTATTGTGCTGGAAAAGTAGTCAGCTGATTTTCATAATGAGCATCACCACTTTAAAATGAGTACTATCTTTGCCTCATGATTAAAATAGCCCTTATTGCTCACGATGGTAAAAAAGCCTCCATGGTAGACTTTGTGCTAAAGCGTCTCGATTTTTTCAATAGACACGATGTAGACATAGTAGCGACGGGTACCACCGGCAGCATGATTGTAAATGCGGGTGTCGAAAAAGCACAGCGTGTGGCAAGCGGTCCTATGGGTGGCGATGCCGAAATTGGAGCTATGGTGACCAGAGGAGAAATAGAAGCTATTATTTTTTTTAGAGATCCGCTAGACAAACATCCGCATGATGTAGATATTAGTATGCTAATGCGCTTGTGTGACGTACATAATGTTCCATTAGCTACCAATTACAAAGCAGCAGATATTTTAGTGACCTATTACACCAAGTTATAATGCCGAGAATAATAGCCTTAGACTATGGAGGTAAACGCACCGGAATAGCCACAACAGATCCCCTTCAAATTATAGCGACTCCCCTTATAACGGTAGAAACCAGAGATTTAATGGATTTTCTGACCACTTATTTTCAGAAAGAAGAGGTAAGTGATATGGTTGTAGGCCAGCCTACGCGACATGATGGAAGTTTTTCGGCTATAGAGCAATATATCTTGGAATTTATTGAAAAATTTAAAACTACTCATCCGTCTGTTAAAGTGCATCGTATCAACGAAATGTACAGTTCTCAAGATGCGATGCAGGCACTTATTCATAGTGGTGTAAAAAAGAAAGACCGACGAGACAAGAAATTGTTGGATAGCACGGCAGCAACCTTACTTTTGCAAGAGTTTTTATACGAATAATGATTTATCCAATACGCGCCTTCGGAGATCCTATTTTACGTGCCAAATGCCAAGAAATAACTGCATTTGATGACGATTTTAAAAAATTAGTAGCTGACATGTACGAAACGATGGATGCTAGCGATGGCGTTGGTCTAGCTGCTCCACAAATCGGAAAAAATGTTCGTCTGTTTTTAATAGATTCTACAGTATTTGATTCCGAAAAAGAAAATATTGGAGTCCGAAAAGCTTTTGTAAACCCACAAATTGTGGAAGAAACGGGAGAGGAGTGGCCCTTTGAAGAAGGATGTTTAAGCATACCTGACGTGAGAGAAGATGTGTTACGAAAGCCTACACTTATCTTAAAATTCCAAGATGAAACAGGACAACATTTTCAAGAAAGATATGATGGTATGACCGCTCGTGTTATACAGCATGAATATGACCATATTGAAGGAGTACTTTTTATTGATCATGTATCTGCGTTTAAACGACAATTAATTAAAAGTAAACTGACCAATATTAGCAAAGGAAAAGTTAATGTCAGATACCGAATGAAGTTTCATAAAGGTAAGTGATGCACAAGTATTTTGCGTTATACAGACCTTTAAATTTATTTTTTATCACCTTAGCGCAATTACTGTGCGCCTATTATTTAGATCCTTATGCCTCGATTAGCTCTCTTATCGCTAAAGGAATACTATGGCTCATACTGGGAACCGTAGCCTGTTCTTCTTTCGGATATTGGATAAATGATTTTTTGGACAAAGAAAGAGATTCGATAAACAAAGTAAAGACTTTTGACATTTCGACCTTGCCAACATTTGTTATATATTTACATCTGTTTGTTTTGGTAATCCTTGCAGTTTTCTCAGGCTTAATGCTGAGTCCTCTTTTTTTATACATCAATCTGCTAACTCTCTTCTTACTTAGTCTTTATAGTTTAATTTTAAAAAACATCGCATTTTTGGGCAACCTGCTCATTGCTTTTTTAAGTTTTGTAAGCATTTTTATGCTGTTGTTTTTATTTCCTGATATAGATTATGCGCTGTTATTCCATTTTGCCACGCTGGCTGGCGTATTAACGCTTTGTCGTGAACTCGTAAAGGATGGTGAAGACGCAGAAGGTGATCGGATAACCGGTGCAAAAACAGTACCTATTGTTTTCGGAACATCTACACTTAATATATCCGTTTACGTTTTGCTGATATTTATTATTTCATTCTCGGTTATGTCACTTTACCACCAAAGTATGTATTTCCCTGCTGCTTTGCGTAATGTTTATTATTCATATTATTTGCTATTCATACTTATACCGTTATATGCCATCGCAGTGGAAGTGCGATACGCACAAGACAAACACCAATATGCTAAGCTCAGCTTAAGGCTTAAATATGTGTTAGCTACTGGTATTTTGTCCATTTTATTCTTTTAATTTTTTACCAATGAAATTATTACTTGGATCTAATTCACCCCGAAGAAATGAGCTACTTGCGCAAATGGGGTACACCTTTAAAAAAGTAGCTATAGACTGTGATGAAGCATTTGATATTGAAATGCCAGCTACAGAAGTTGCTGAATATTTGGCCCGTCAAAAGTCTAATGCATACATTACCTTGCAAAAAAATGAGTTACTTATTACTGCAGACACTGTGGTTATAAGCAACAATACCATTTTAAATAAACCACAAAATAGAGATGAGGCATTTCAGATGCTAAGTCAATTGAGCAACGCTACACATCTTGTACAAACTGGATTTTGTTTACGTACCTTGGAAAAGACCATTTCGAGCGAATGCATCACCGAGGTTACCGTGCATGTTCTGAGTCCAGAAGAAATATATTTTTACATAGACAAATATAAACCATACGATAAGGCAGGAGCTTACGGCATACAAGAATGGTTTGGGTTAGCAAAAGTTAAGCACCTCAAAGGATGCTATTTTAATGTTGTTGGATTACCTTGCTCTGCAATACATAAACGTTTAAAAGACGATTATGGAGTCTAAGTTTTGGTTAATACCGTTAATTATTATAGGATTACGTCATAATTCTTGTGCGCAAGATAAACCTAAAAAATGGGCTGTTGTAACGGCTTATGAAGCAAGTTATACAGGAACAAATGGCATTATTCATGCACAATATACCAAAAAACAACATCAATTTGAAGCTGGACTAAACTATAACTTCTCAGATGGTTTTAGTAATAATCCTGTCTTAGGAATTGGCATGGCATACGGATTAGAAATACTAACGAATGATAAATGGAGTGTCACTGCAGGCATAAACTATCGTAGGCAGAAACCGTTGGCTATTGTCAATATTCAGATTCTGACCTATACGCAAGGATTGGTATATAATCTTAATCCAAAGTTAGCTGTAACCTCAAGACTGGGTTACGGTGTTGCTGTTGAAAGAGCCGCAAGTGCTGGTAATTTTTCCCAAAACAATAATGTAACCGGTAGTTTTGCTCTAGGATGCGTAATTTATTTATAATTTTTTCGTCAATAGCTATTGGCGGCTGTGGCAATAATAATCCGCTTCCCAATCAGGTTTTGCTTTATGGACACGGAGGTGGTGGATTTGACAATTCTGCTCTGTTTGCTCCTAATAGTGTGCCATCGATGAAAGAATCGATTGAAAAATACCAGTTAGATGGCATAGAGGTTGACGTGCAGTTTACAAAAGATACGGGCTTAATAGTATTCCACGATGGATACCTAGAAAGTGCGACGCAATGCAAAGGAAAAATTAATGCTATTCACCTTAAAGATGCAGCGGGTTGTTATTTTAGAGATCAATTCTACAATAAATACAGTGCGCAAGTCATAACATTCGATAGCTTAGTTACGCTCATGAATACGGTCTGGATGGATAAGTATTTGTCAATCAACCTACAAAGCAATTTTGACGTACCTTACAAGAAAGATTCGCTGGCACACTATTTTCATGAAAAAATGACTGCCTTTAAGAGTTTGGATAAGATTACCATTGAATGTAACGACGCCAATTTTCTCTATTTTTTAGAACGAGAAAATAAGGAGTATAAGAGCTACTTGATAGCAAACATAGATTCTAAATCTGCTAATGAGGTATACCGATTTAAGTTGGACGGTATTGTGAGTTTTTTTGAAAATAGAGATGATATAATTGAAAAGGATCTAACAGATAGCGGTAAGGTTATTTTTATTTATGGCGCAAAGTTACCTTCGGATTACGCAAAATATAACTACACCTATGTTACTGCGATGCAAGTAGACAATCCCGTGGTTGCCCTAAAATTTTTTAGAAATCAATAACAAATTAGCCTGATTAGCTAGCTGTCAAATTATATAAGTCTTCGTATTCGGCAAGGTAGGTTCTCAGTTTACGTCTCGCGACAAATATCCTAGTTTTTACCGTTCCTATTGGGATACCTATTTTTTCTGCTATTTCATGGTATTTATAACCCAAAGTGTTCATTTCAAAAGTTATTCTTAAATCATCAGCCAGCATATCAATAGCTGCGTCTAGGTCCTTACGAATAAACTTAGCCTCACCATCATTATAGGCATTAAAATTCTTAGCGGTGTCTATAATGTACTGATCATCCTGAGTGTCCATAAACGTACTCCTTTTGGTAATTCGTCTATAGTTATTTATAAATGTATTACGCATGATGGTAAATAACCACCCTTTGAGATTTGTACCTTCTTTAAACTTAGAAGAATATAACATTGCCTTTAAAAACGTTTCTTGCACAAGATCATTTGCGTCGTCCATATTTTGCGTAAGCTGTAACGCATAATTTCTCAGAATTCTTTCATTCTGCTGCATTTTTACTTCGAAAGGTAGGGTTGTATTTTTCATTTTCTTTGCTTAATCAAGTTCAAAGCTAACCAAGAATTTATTTATTTTGAGCTTTTTGTTTAAGGTTAATTTAAAATGGCTAAACAAAAACGCAAACCCATCTATTTAGATGGGTTAACAACGTATCAGTAATACTTATAGACCTATTTTTTTCTTGAATTTACCCGTTCAAATTATTAAATATATTTTATTTTTTTGAAACAAAACAGAATAGCTGATGTTTGTACCTCATATGATAGCTTCAGCAAGCAGAGTAGAAAGATTTAATGCCGCTCACCGGTTACACAATCCTAATTGGAGTGATGAAAAAAATATCCAATTTTATGGCCTTTGCAATAATGCCAATTACCATGGTCATAATTACAATATAATTGTTAAAGTGACCGGAGAAGTAGATCCTGAATCAGGTTATCTCCTAGATTTAAAGGTTCTCAAGGACATTATTAGAGAAGAAGTTACTTACAGATTCGACCATAAAAATTTAAATCTCGATGTAGAAGATTTTAAAGAACTTATACCTACAGCAGAGAACATTGCCTTTGTCGCATGGCACAGAATTAGGGAAAAATTAGAACCTAAATTATCGTTACACATAACATTATACGAAACAGACCGAAATTTTATAGAATATGACGGACAATAATAAACACGACTCAAAACTTTGCAACGCAAGTCTTGACACTCCCATGAAAAGCAATGCATTTGACATGAGTGACGATGATAAAATTGCTAAAATCCAAGAGCATTTTACCGCAATAATGGAAACGCTAGGATTAGATCTTACTGATGACAGTCTTAGTCAAACTCCAAAAAGAGTTGCGAAGATGTATGTGAAAGAGATTTTTAGTGGATTAAATCCAGCCAATAAACCATCAGTGACTTTATTTGAAAATAAATATGGTTACAATCAAATGTTGGTTGAAAAAAACATATCCCTATACTCGATGTGTGAGCATCATTTTGTTCCTATTATAGGTAAAGCACATGTTGCCTATATTGCCAATGGCAAAGTGATTGGTCTTAGCAAAATACACCGTATGGTGAAGTATTACGCCAAAAGACCACAAGTACAAGAAAGACTCACTAAGCAAATTACCGAAGCACTCAAAGCCACATTGGGAATTGAAGATGTAGCGGTAGCTATTGATGCACGTCACATGTGTGTAGAATGTAGAGGGGTTGAAGATGTTACATCTAGCACCATTACTTCAGCATTATCCGGACAATTCCTTAATGAACCCACTCGTTCAGAGTTTTTAAGGTTTATTGGCGTCTAAATTACTTTCTTTGTACCTCTTGTAGACAAATGATACACGGTATAGGATTAAGTAAAAGTTACGGAAATTTAGAAGTACTAAAATCAGTTGATATTAGCATCAATACAGGTGAAATTGTTTCAATAACAGGTCCTAGTGGAGCTGGTAAATCAACTTTACTCCAACTTCTCGGAACGCTTGATCTACCTAAAAGCGGTAGTGTAAAGTACGATGGGATAGATGTTTCTTCGCTCACGGCCAAAAATATGGCAAATTTCAGAAACGAAAATATTGGTTTTATTTTTCAATTTCATCACTTACTACCCGAATTTACGGCAATTGAGAACGTATGTATGCCTGCATTTATTAAAGGACTCAGTAAAAGTGATGCAGAAGCTAGGGCTAAGGAATTACTGTCAATGCTGGGCTTAGCTGATAGATTAGAACACAAACCCAATGAACTTTCAGGAGGTGAGCAACAACGCGTAGCAGTAGCTAGAGCCCTTATGAATAAACCAAAAGTAATCTTTGCAGATGAGCCCAGTGGTAATTTAGATACTGAAAATGCCAATGAGTTACATCATCTTTTTATGAAACTACGGGATGAATACGGACAAACCTTCGTTATTGTAACCCATAACCAAGATTTGGCGGATATGGCAGACAGATGTATTCAAATGAAGGACGGGCAAGTAATTGCTTAAACGAAGGATAGCTCCGAATCATTTTTTTTGTTTTGAAACAAATTATTTAAAATACTAGACCGTTACTCCTGTTTACCTCCATTTTATTTTTGAAATAGTATAAATACCTGATAACCCATACCTATTTACTAATAACCATTTTATACTTTTGCACCAATGAATTTAGTAGTTAAAAACTTACCAACCAGTTACAACGCCCATTATCTTGAAATGCTATTTGCCAAGTACGGGGAAGTAGAGTATGCAAAAGTAGTGTATGACCGCGTAACAAAAGAGCCTACAGGGACTGGATTCGTGGAGTTTGTAAAAGATGACGACGGCGATAAGGCAATTGCTGAAATGCATGGCAAAGAATTTCACGGTAAAGAACTGATAGTAGAAAAAGCTAAACCTAGAAAGGTTAATATTTGGAGCTAATTCAGAGATTTAGCATTCACAAAAAAAGCATCATGTAATTTACACGATGCTTTTTTTGTGAATGCTCATTTATCTATTTTAATAAAATCCAGATCCTCCCGTAGCTAATGATCCTGTTGGTTTAGGATTAATACACATTACAGGAGTTTTTTGGGCACTATTGACTACCTGTTCAGCATAACTGCCCACAAATAAATCAGCTATTTTAGCATTTTCTGCATGTGTCATTATCATGATAAGGTCTGCATTTATTTCATCTGCATACTTGATGGTGTCTTTCCCTAAGTGATCAGGATATTCTCTATCATCTAGTAATTTAGTTACAAACTTTACTCCATGTTGATTAAATATCCCTTCAGCTTGAATAAGATTCGCTCTGATTTTACGCTCTATAAATTCATCATTACCCATTTCCATAATGATATGGATAGTAGAGTTATACTTTTGGCCAAGTTTAACCGCCCAGTCAATCTTTTGGCGACTTGTTTTAGTTAAATCTATTGGTAACACAATATTATCAAACTTAGGATCTGTGCGCTTCTCTTTAACGGCAATAACCGGTCTTGTAGAAATTCTGATTACCCGAGATGTAGTACTTCCCGTAAATTGCTCTATACCATTTGCACCATTGGTACCCATTACGATTGAATCACAATTACTTTCTTCAGCTACACGATTGATTACCTTGTATGGTTTTCCTTCTTCTACGCGTGTATTTACACGCGCATTAGGCCACTTTTCCAGCAACTCTACTTTTATATCTTCCAGTTTATGTTTGATTTTATCCCTCAAAAGAGCAACCTCACTATCATTCATAAAAAGTGCTTGCAGTTTTGATTTTGAAATAACGTGTAATAGCGTAATTTCATCATCAAATAGATTAGCCATTTCTACAGCATAATAAACTGCGTTTAACGATGTATCCGAGAAATCTAAAGGAACTAAAATGATGTGATCTTTGGGAGTTGTTATATCTGTCATAAAAATTGTATAAACTTGCCGCAAAGATACAAGGGATTAGGTAGTGAAACAATTAACAGAGACTGAACTTATCGTAAATTATGATGGTTCTATATATCACTTAGGCATTCAACCTGAGCATATATACGATACGGTAATCACCGTAGGTGACCCCGAAAGGGTAGAACAAGTTACTAAATACTTTGATAGACTTGACTTTAGCGTACAAAACAGAGAGTTTAAAACTTGTGGGGGTTCTTTAAATGGAAAAGACATTACTGTGCTTTCCACAGGCATTGGAACAGATAATATTGATATTGTACTGAACGAAATCGCATTTTTACGCAATTATAACCTCGAAACCAGAACCCAAAATAGGAACTTAATACCACTTCAAGTCATCCGTTTGGGCACATCAGGAAGCGTTTCCAAAGAACATAAACTCGATAGTATTGTGTACAGTAAAAATGCAATTTCATTTGACGATCTATTTCAATTCTACGTACATAGTTTTGATGAAATTATTTTTGATAATAAAAATTTTCCTGTCATTGGGTGCAATCAAGACTTAGAAAAAAAGTTTGCTAAATATCAACCTAGTCTCACGCTTACAACCAAAGGCTTTTATGGTCCACAATTTCGAAACGCACAAATAGAACCCAAGTTTAGCTTAGCCCAAATAATTGAACTTAAATATAAAGATGTAGCTATTGGTAATATAGAAATGGAAACAGCAGGCATTTACGGGATGTCCAAGTTGTTGGGTTTCGACGCTATATCCATTAACGCTATTTTAGCCGACAGACTGGATAGCAAGTTCAGTTTAAACCCGCAACAAACTATTGAACGTATGATTACCGAGTGTCTTGAAATTATATGCAGTTAACACTGGTTGAAGTCATATCAAAAAAACAAAAAAAGCTATTTCATCAGTTTAGCCGTGATTTATATGCCAGTGATCCTGAATTTATCAGTCATTTAGATCAAGACATTGAGCGAATCTTTTCGAAACAGGAAAATTCCGAATTTGACGCGGGAGATGCCAAGCGCTGGTTAGCCTACAGCAACGGTAAAATCACAGGAAAAATAGCTGCATTTTATAATATAAATACGCATCAATTTGGACTTGGATTTTTTGATGCTATAAATGAGCAAAAAGTAGCCAATGTATTATTTGACGCGGGCATAACCTGGTTAAAAACAAAAGTAGCAACGCTTGATAGGGTAGAGGCTCCTGTTAATTTTGGTGAACGTGATAAGTTTTGGGGACTTTTAGTAGAGGGTTTTAAATCGCCCTCATATCAAGAAAACTATAATGCGCCCTATTATCAAGCACTTTTTGAAAACTACGGTTTTGTTAAAAAAATAGAACAAACTACCAGTGAAGCCCGACCTGTAGATATTGATTATTCTAAATACAAAAGATTTACCGACCGACTAACCACTGACGGTAATCTTAGAGCTGAGCACTTTAAACAAAAAGAAATGGCTCGTTTTGTGCGTGATTTTACCACTATTTACAATCAAGCTTGGAAACAACATGAGCATTTTGTTCCGTTCTCTGAAGAGCGCGTCATGAAACTTTTTGAAGAGATGAAACCTATCATTCGTGAAGACATTTTATGGTTCTTGTATGATGGTAATCGGCCTATTGCTTTTTATCTAAGTATTATCGATTTGAATCAGATTCTTAAACATCTGAATGGGAATATGAACCTGTTAGGGAAAATAAAATTTCTTTGGTATAAACAAAAAACTAAGATCACTAAAATAAGAGGGATTATTTTTGGGGTAATTCCAGCGTTTCAGAACAAAGGAGTCTATAGTATTTTAATTATGAAAATGGCAGAAATAATGTCGCAAGACGCTGATTTACAAAGTACTGAGTTAGCGTGGATCGGAGACTTTAATCCTAAAATGCATGCACTTTTCAAGAGTGTAAAAGCTGTTAAAACGAAGGTTCATTACACATTTGAAAAACTTTTATAATATAGCTTGCATTGGTAAATTATAATTCTACATTTGCAGCCGCAATAGCGAAAAGAATATGATTCCTTAGCTCAGTTGGTAGAGCATTACACTTTTAATGTAGTGGTCCTGGGTTCGAGTCCCAGAGGGATCACAAACAAAGCCTTTCAGAAATGAAGGGCTTTTTTGTTGCACTAAATTACTAAAAGGCAGCACAAACGCCATCCGATTTTTAAATGATTAGAGTCGGTTTATATTTGCCCTAATAATGAGTAAATTCCAATCTAAAGATCCTGATTTCGAGCGAAAAATCAGAAATAGGCTCAGTGGACAGCATTTTATGCATCTCATGGGTTTTGATCTGACGACCATAAAAGCAGGTGAAGTAACTGGAGAGATGGATCTTGCTCAGAAACACCTTCAACAATATGGTTTTGTGCACGGGGGCGT
>JAFMCI010000091.1 GCA_017857855.1 Bacteroidia bacterium
T
Source organism: Bacteroidia bacterium (assembly GCA_017857855.1). Taxonomy (GTDB): domain Bacteria; phylum Bacteroidota; class Bacteroidia; order NS11-12g; family UBA9320; genus UBA9320. The sequence continues at coordinate 2 of JAFMCI010000091.1, forward strand.
CTAAACTTGTACTTTTGCACTACATAACGCTATGTCAGAATACAAACTAATAATGCCTAAAATGGGCGAAAGCATTGCTGAAGCAACGATTATTTCTTGGCTAAAAAACGAAGGAGATATCATAGAAATAGATGAGGCTGTGCTCGAAATAGCAACGGATAAAGTAGATAGTGAGGTTCCTAGTATGGAATCTGGCGTATTAATTCAAAAGCTTTATAAAGAAGGGGATGTGGTAAAAGTAGGCGAACCGATAGCTATCATTAGCGCAAATGGTGTCGCTGCTGTTGCTGCTCCAACGGAAAAGGTTTCAACTCCAGAACCAATAGCTGTTATTGAAAACACCATCACTGTTGCTCAACAAGCAACTACAACTCTTGCCCCGTCTACTAGTGACAGATTCTATTCGCCACTCGTTATGAATATTGCCCGTGCAGAGGGAGTTTCTATGGATCAATTAGAAAGAATTTTGGGTACAGGTCAAGAGGGTCGAGTTACCAAAAGAGATATACTAGATTTTGTAAAAAATGGTAATGCACAACCTTCAGCTGCTTCAACGCCAGCTGCTCATCCAGTTGCAGCCATCATGCCAAGCGCACCAGTTGCTCCTATCGCTTCTCATGAAACTCCAGCTATTAATCTGGCCCCGGGTGATGAGTTAATCGAAATGGACAGAATGCGAAAGCTCATTGCTGATCACATGGTAATGAGTAAGCAAACATCCCCACACGTAACTTCTTTTGTGGAAGCAGATGTTACTAACATAGTTAATTGGAGAAATAAAATTAAAGATAGCTTCAAAGCACGAGAAGGAGAAAATTTCACCTTCACTCCTATCTTCATCGAAGCAATAACCAAGGCAATTAAAGATTTTCCAATGATTAATATTTCGGTAAGTGGAGATAAAATCATCAAACATAAGAACATAAATATAGGAATGGCTGCAGCACTTCCTAGCGGTAACTTAATCGTACCGGTTATTAAGAATGCAGATTTTATGAATCTTACCGGCCTAGCTAAATCTGTAAATGATCTAGCTGGCAGAGCAAGAAACAACAAACTTAAACCTGATGAGATACAAGGTGGGACCTATACAGTTACTAACGTAGGTACTTTTGGGAATGTGCTAGGAACTCCTATCATTAACCAACCGCAAGTAGCTATAATGGCTATGGGAGCGATTGTTAAAAAACCAGCAGTCATTGAAACAGAACACGGAGATCTAATCGGTATTCGACATAAAATGTTCTTGTCACATTCTTACGATCATAGAGTAGTAGATGGTGCTTTAGGAGGTATGTTTGTTCGTAGAGTAGCAGATTATCTCGAGCAGTGGGATATAAACAGAGAAGTCTAATTAACTATTAAACAGCTTCTTAGACATTATATTTTTACTACAGTTCCATAAAAAACCTCTCCCATTTTCATTCTTATTCTTTACAAAAAGAGCAATTATAACTGAATAACCTTTTAACTAACTTATCTAAAATGAACAGCGTTATATTAATACCATGTAGATTAGAGTCTACTCGTTTTCCAAATAAACCTTTAGCACTTATATTGGGGAAGCCAATGATACAGTGGGTATATGAAGCGGCTGAAAAAAGTGATGCTACTGAGGTTTTTGTTATAACGGATAGTGAACAAATAGTCAAAATGGTTGAATCATTTGACGGTCAAGCTATACTCACTTCTGATGAACCTCAAAATGGTACTGAACGTTGCGAAGAAGCTATGGAAATTTTGGCCTCTGATGGAACAGAATACGACGTTATAATCAACATACAAGGTGATGAGCCTTTAATTTCTTCAATGGATATTAATAGAATGCTTGATCTTTTTGAAGAAGAAGATGTAGATGTACTCACATTTATTCAACCTATTAACATTGAGGAAGACTATAGAAATACAAACATCGTAAAAGCTGTTCCCACATCATTTGATGAAGGTTTTTGTGATGTATGCTACTTTAGTCGTTCTCCAGTACCTTTTATGGATGAGTTTAGACCAGAGGTAGCATTTAAACATATTGGTATTTATGGATTCACTGCAACTGCATTTGAAGAGATAAAAAATCTAGACGCATCATTGCTAGAAGAGGTTGAAAGACTCGAACAACTTCGATGGGTTCAAAACCACATTGTAGTTTCTGCCATGGTTACTGAAAATCAAATGATTGGGGTAGACACACCAGAAGATTTAGCAATAGTTGAGGGCATTTTGAAGCAGAAATCAATTACTTAAATTTTAAAAAGTACTAAAGGATAATCATATTGATTTCCGTGATTTCAGCGATAATAAATTTTAAAGATAACAAGGTTTAATAACCACAACTATCATCTTCTAAAGCTAACACATGAAGGTGTTGAAAAGATATTGAAATTCAAAAAAGAAGATTACACATTTTACGGTTTCCTTTCACTTACTTTTGACCACCGTACAGATGCGGAGAGTCTTTCGTTTAATTAAACGGTATTTTTTCCTTTTTTGAACATTTAAAAACAACCAAATTTATGGACACAAAATACGTATTTGTTACTGGAGGAGTTACATCATCTCTAGGAAAAGGAATTATTTCAGCTTCTCTAGCAAAGCTTCTGCAAAAGCGTGGCTACCGGGTTACGATTCAGAAATTTGATCCTTACCTTAACGTTGATCCAGGAACGATGAATCCGTATGAACATGGCGAGTGCTATGTGACTGATGATGGGGCCGAAACAGATCTTGATCTTGGTCATTACGAGCGTTTCTTAAATGTTCCTACATCCCAAGCCAATAACGTGACCACTGGTCGTGTCTACCAAACGGTAATCGACAATGAACGCGAAGGAAAATATTTGGGCAAAACTGTTCAGATTATACCTCATGTTACCGATGAAATACAACGTAGAATGAAAATCCTGGGTGATAGTGGCGAGTTTGACATTATTATCACAGAACTAGGAGGCACTGTTGGTGACATAGAATCTCTACCCTATGTAGAGTCTGTTCGACAGCTAAAACGTAAATTAGGTAGCGATGATTCTGTAGTTATTCATCTAACGTTTGTTCCTTATTTAAAAGCAGCCGGAGAACTTAAAACAAAGCCAACACAACATTCAGTACAAAAACTGCTAGAAGCTGGTGTACAACCTGATATTTTAGTATGCCGAACAGAACACAAATTAAGTAAAGAAGTACGAAGTAAGATATCCTTATTTTGTAATGTAAATCAAAACGCCGTAATCGAAAGTATTGATGCTTCCACTATTTATGAGGTTCCCTTACTTATGGAAAAGGAAAAACTTGATAAAGTAGTGCTTGCAAAACTGCGCCTCCCATCAACAAGTGATGCAGATTTGGATAGTTGGAAAGACTTTTTATTTAAATTAAAACACCCAAAGAACGAGGTAAATATTGGCCTTGTTGGTAAATATGTTGAATTACCAGATGCATACAAATCTATTATCGAGGCTTTTATTCACGCAGGAGCAGTCAACGAGTGTAAGGTTAATCTAACGTTAATGTCTTCAGAAAATTTACATGAAGACAGCATAGAAGAAAAATTAAAAGGGTTAGATGGCGTATTGGTAGCACCTGGTTTTGGAGACAGAGGAATAGAAGGGAAAATTAGCACTATCAAATATTTACGTGAAAATAATATTCCGTTTTTCGGGATTTGTCTCGGTATGCAATGCGCAGTAATAGAATATGCGCGTAACGTGCTTGGTCTTAAAACAGCCCATAGTACCGAAATGACAAAAACCATAGATCCGGTGATTGACCTAATGGAAAGTCAAAAAGGAATCAGTAAAAAGGGAGGAACCATGCGTTTAGGCGCTTATAAATGTAAGTTGGAAAAAGGGTCAAAATCATATACTGCATACGGTAAACAAATGATTTCAGAACGGCACAGACATAGATTTGAATTTAACAATACGTACTTGGAAAAATTCGAAGCGTTAGGCATGAAAGCCGTTGGAATTAATCCTGACAATAACTTAGTAGAGGTTGTAGAAATACCCACACA
>JAFMCI010000038.1 GCA_017857855.1 Bacteroidia bacterium
AATACCTGGGAAAGTAGGTCACCGCCATTTCATTAATCCCTGCCTCTTAATCGAGCGTAGGGATTTTTTTTTACCCCTTTTTTTTGCCCCAAAATGGGATGTAAAATAGTGGGGAATTTTCAAAACCCTATTCGTTCTTAATTGAAAAATAACCTAATTAAATAAAGATAAATGTGTTTGACAAAAAAGATCACACATAAGTATAGGTAAGATAGACATGGAGTTTATCTCACTGGAAATACTGAACTAAAGTTTTGATTCATAAGAAGGGCTTTAGTATGACGGTTTCCTAACGTAATAATAGATGGACTCAAAACCATTTTAATCTGTAGTTAATATTATACGAGTGTTTTAATAATGACTTATTCTTCTTCACTGAAATATTCGTAAAAATAGGGTATCGTTTCAATTCCTTTATAGAAGTTAAACAATCCATATTTTTCGTTGGGTGAATGTATCGCATCGGTATCTAAACCAAAACCAAATAGAACCGTTTTTAATCCTAACTCTTTTTCAAATAAAGATACTATTGGGATACTTCCACCGCCTCTGGTGGGTACCGGTTTTTTACCAAAGGTTTTTTCCATCGCTTTACTTGCAGCTCTGTATGCTTTGCTATCAGTTGGAGTAATAGCAGCTTCACCTCCATGGTGCGGAGTAACTTTTACCCTAACAGAAGCCGGAGCTATGCGTTCAAAATGTTGCTGAAACTTTTGAGTGATTTCATCACTTGTTTGACTGGGAACTAAGCGCATGCTAATTTTAGCATAAGCTTTACTTGGTAGAACAGTTTTAGCGCCTTCACCAATATAACCTCCCCAAATACCATTTACTTCTAATGTTGGTCTAATTCCGGTGCGCTCAATAGTTGAATATCCATTTTCTCCCATTACATCATTAATATCTAGTTGTTCTTTATAGGAGTCTAAACTAAATGGCGTATTTGCCATAGCTGCTCTGTCTTCCGCACTCACTTCGTCTACGTTATCATAAAATCCAGGAATAGTTATGTGTCGGTTCTCATCGTGCATACTGCTTATCATATCACACAGTACATTAATAGGGTTGGCTACTGCTCCACCAAAAGTACCTGAGTGTAAATCGATATTCGGTCCTGTTACCTCTACTTCAACATAGCTTAAACCTCTAAGCCCAGTGGCTATACTCGGAATATTATTGGCTATCATTCCCGTGTCTGAAATAAGAACTACATCTGCACTTAGCTTTTCTTGATGCGCTTTTACATAAATACCTAGATTGGTTGAGCCTACTTCTTCTTCACCTTCAATCATAAATTTAACATTGCAATGTAGCGTATTGGTTTGCATCATGGTTTCAAATGCTTTTAAGTGCATGTAAAACTGACCTTTATCGTCACAGGCTCCACGTGCGTATATGTTCCCGTCTTTTACCGTCGGTTCAAATGGAGGTGTTTGCCACAACTCGTCCGGTACTGAGGGTTGCACATCGTAATGACCATAAACCAGAATGGTAGGTTTAGAGGCGTCTATCATTTTTTCACCGTAGACTATAGGATTGCCGGCGGTTTCTTCTAGGCAAACGTTATCTGCACCTGCCTCTTTTAGCTTAACGGCAGTATATTCTGCGCATCGTCTAACTTCGCCTTTATAGGCTGAGTCTGCACTTATACTTGGTATCCTAAGTATTTCAAATAGCTCATTTAAGAATTTTTCCTTGTTATTTTCTATATATTCCTCTCTGGTCATAGGACGAAGGTATAATAATTGAAGGAATGAAAAAGTGCATAGTTGAATTATAAAGTGCGTGTAAAACGAACGCATATGAGAATGATAAGTCAATTTATTGAAAATGATTGATTAGAGTCCTGCTTTTTAACCGGTTTATTTTGGTTCAGTTGTTTATAGCAAACCGAGTATCTATTTGTTAGCTTTGTAAACAATTTTATATGACTTATAATTCATGAAAAGTATACTAACTTCACCTAAGTATTTTGTGCCTTTATTTTTAATCCTCCTCGTTTATGGATGCTCAAAAGTGCCACTGACGGGAAGACGTCAGATTAGACTAATGCCAGAGAGCACACTTATTCAAGCAAGTTCATTAAGCTATCAGCATGTATTAGACACAGCCAAGATAGTAAAAACAGGAGCTCAAGCTGAGATGGTAAAACGCGTTGGGGCACGTATTGCTGCTGCGGTAGAAAAGTACCTGAAAGAAAATGGTTTCCAAAGTAGAATTGCTGGATTTAACTGGCAGTTTAACCTAATTCAAGATGATAACGTTAATGCATGGTGCATGAGCGGGGGTAAAGTAGCTTTCTACACTGGTATCATGCCTATTTGCAAAGATGAAACAGGTGTTGCTGTGGTTATGGGGCATGAGATTGCGCATGCTATTGCGCGTCATGGAAATGAGCGAGTGAGTCAGAGTATCGTCTTACAGGGATTATCAACCGGGATAGACTTCGCTCTTCTTATGAAAGAAGAACCTGAAACTACTCGACAAATTCTGAATACTGCTTTTGGAGTTGGGGGGCAAGTAGGGATGTTGGCTTTTAGCCGTAAACACGAAAGTGAGTCTGATGAAATGGGATTACTATTTATGGCTATGGCAGGTTACGATCCTAGCGAAGCGCCCAAGTTTTGGGATAGAATGAATAATATAGGTGGTCAAAGACCTCCTGTGATGTTAAGCACTCATCCTGATCCAGGAAAACGTCAAGCGGATCTTCAAGCGCAATTACCAAAAGCTATGGAGATATACAACCAAAATAAGAGATAGTTGTTAGTTTTACAGTGATTAGCACATACAAAAAAATGATAGGAATAGCGATACTGGGATGTTTCGCTATCTCTATGAATACAGGAGGTCTCACTGCAACCCAAATACTTAATAAAGCAGAACAAAAATTATCGTCTTCTACCATAATCGCAGATGTGTCGATAATGATAAAAAGACCTAAATGGACTAAAACAATGGAGTTAAAAACGTGGTCAAAAGGAGTAGACTATGCAATGGCTTATGTGAAAGGGCCAGAGAAGGATGAAGGAACAGTCTATTTAAAAGCTAAAAACGACGTATACAATTACCTTCCAAAAGTCAAAAAAACCGTTAAACTTCCAGCTAATTTACTTAGTCAAAATTGGATGGGAACAGATATGACAACGGATGATTTAGTGAAATTATCTAAACTGACATTGGACTATGAAGCCAAGTTAAGTGGCTCAGCGCAAGTAAGTGGCCGAGACTGTTATGTTATAACTCTAATTCCAAAACCTGAAGCTGATGTGCTTTGGGGGAAGTTAGTTTTATGGATTGATAAAATAGATTTTATACAACTAAAAACCACGTTTTACGACGAGGATCTAGATTTGGTAAATACCGTAATAGGTGGCGATATCAAAAATTTAGGTGGAAAAATGTTAGCTTCTAAATTGACCATGATTCCTGCAGGTAAAGTAGGTCAATCAACTGTTATTACCTATAAAACCATGAAATTTGACACACCAATAGATTATTCATTTTTTGCTAAATCAAATATGCCAAAGGTAAAACCTTAGGGGGTAATATGTATATTTGACCTCACAATATGGTAAGAGGTCTAAAATTATTCGTTTGTTTTATTGCGCTAGGTCAAGTGTATGCGCAGTCAGATTATAAAGTAACAAACAATGTCCCTGTATTTAAACAATGGGTTGTTGATTTTTCAGACAATAGCAAATTGGATGTTGTTGCTATAAACGCAGGAGTTGTGGCCCCACCTCCTTTCTCTAATACCAAGGAAATTAAAGCACAATTAGATGCTCAGCGAAAACGCACATTCTCTGAAAAAAATAAGGTTACGCATAGATCGGATATTGATCCAACAGTACTAACTGGATTTAATGGAAAACCCTTAGGCGCCGCAGGTATTCCTAATGACAATACACTTGCGGTTAGTAACGCAGGTATAGTCGTAAGTGCTATTAATACGAGTGTAAATATATTAGACGCAGAAGGTAAGGGCTTGAAATTTAGAACTCTATCGGGTATAGTAGCGGGTCAGTTGGGTATATTAGACCGTTTTTACGATCCTAAAGTTCTTTACGACCCTATAAATGATCGATTTATTCTTGTATTTCTGGAAGGTAGTGAAAGTAGCGATACGCGTATCATAGTGGGTTTTACACAAACCAATGATCCTACTGGACTTTGGAATTTTTATGCCATCAATGGCAATCCAATAGGTGGTGCAAAATGGAGTGATTATCCGATTATTGCACATAACAAAGAGGACTTATACATTACCGTAAATATTCTTAGAGATAATGAAAGCTGGCAAGAAGGATTTGTGCAAAGTGTTATTTGGCAGGTAAATAAAAACTCAGGATATACAGGAGGTACGCTTATTCAGAATATGTTCTCGGATATTAGTTTTGAGAATAAACCTGTGTGGAGTATATGCCCCGTACAACCAGCTCTAGATATGGACCAAAAGGGTATGTATCTATTATCTGTGCGTCCTGATGCTTCTGCCAACGATACTGTTTTTTTACATGAAATTACTAATACCGCAGCTTCTGGCCAAGCAACTCATATCTTAAAAGTGCTAAAGTCTACCGAAAAATATGGTGTTCCGCCTAGCGCTTTACAACCTAAGCTTGGGTTTAAATTGCAAACAAATGATACCAGAGTTTTATCCGCATCATTGCATTTAGGAGAAATACAGTATGTTCAATCCACTTTAGTTGCTTCTCCTTTAAGCTCAGGTATATATCATGGAACAATTACCAATACGGCTACTAATCCCAGTGTGAGGGGGCGTGTAATTTCTACATTGGGTATGGATTATGCTTATCCATCTCTTGCTTTTGGGGGTCAAACAGCAGAGGAAAATTCTATGATAATGACTTTTTCGCACGTAAGTGAATCGGAGTTTCCGGGTACTAGCGCTATTTTTTATACCTTCAAAGACGGAGTTAACGACTATTATTCGGATGTAAAACCGATTAAATTGGGAGATAGTGTTATTAACACATTCTTAGCAGATTCGATAGAACGCTGGGGAGATTATACTGATATTCAAGCGCAATACAATGATTTAGGCGCGGTATGGTTATGTGGCAGTTATGGAGATGTTTCGGGTAAAAACAATGTTTGGATTGCCAAGGTTCGGTCTAATAATGTACTCCTTAGTATTGAAGAAATGTTTGTTTATCCTAACCCATCAAATGAGTTTATGAAAATTGCTACAATTTTCAAGCACAATGAACTTGTAAAAATTTCTATCATTGACAACTTAGGTAGAGAGGTTAAAAGCATCGATAAGCAGCAAGTAAAGCCTGGTAATGTAGAGTTCTTAGTGGATGTTTCAGGAATTACTGCCGGGAATTATATACTTACCATAGCGTCTGAATCAGGCCAAAAGAGAGTAAGCCAAAAGGTAAGAATTAAGTAGTTAGAACGCTGTTCTATGTTTTGAATTTTATTTAATTGCACATCTGTTTTTATTAATTTCGGATGGATTTATTTAAGTATAGTATCATTTTAAGTTCCGATTATGCTTCTGCTCAAAAATCTCCTATCTTCGAAAGCATGCAACGCCTACTTTTTTTTACGGGTTTTATCTTATCGTTTTATATTGGTTTAGCTCAAGTACAAATCCCCGCAGCTAGTAAACAAACAATGGATTACTATTACAAAGGATCTCAAAGCTATGTTGCAATTGTTAATGAGCGTTTCAAGGAGTCTGATATAGTAGAATTGGGTGGAAGTGTGGGTTCGAGAACAGGAGATATAATCACCTTACATTTTCGCAACTCGTCCCCAAATGAGTTGAAAAATATCACTGGGATAGTCTATCTTCAAGTAGCTAATAAAGTAACACCAAAACTTAGTCGCGTAATTCCAGATCTGCGCGCTGATAGTGTGCAGCGTGGTGACGGACTAACGCAAGGGTATACAGGTAAAGATGTAATTATTGGGATTACTGATTGGGGTTTTGACTATACGCACCCTATGTTTTATGATACGGCATTGCAACATACCCGAATTTTAGCCGCATGGGATCAATTTAAGCGCAGTGGACCAGCTCCAGACGGATTTAGTTATGGAACAATATATGAGGGAGAAGCCGAGCTTCTTGCGGCGCAAAAAGACACTATAAATATATATGGATATGCTACACACGGTAGTCACGTGGCCGGCATTGCAGGTGGCAGTGGAGCAGGTACAGATCATAGAGGTGTTGCCTATGAAGCCAATTACCTTATGGTAACTTTCTTAGCAGATGAAGCTGCTGTTATTGATGCATTCAGTTGGATGAAAGCGAAGGCGAAAGAGTATGGGAAGCGATTAGTCATTAATATGAGCTGGGGATTATACAATTTGGGTCCGTTGGATGGAACATCTTTGGTTAGCCAGGCAATAGATCAAATGTCCTCCGATGGTGTCATTTTTGTCACATCAGGTGGGAATAATGGCGACGAAACATTTCACATAAAAAAGACGTTTGCCAACGATACCTTGAGCAGCCTTGTGGAGTTTTATAATTATGCTGCGAATGCCAATATGTGGGGACAAAGTATTAGCATGTGGGGTGAAGAGGGTAAGACTTTTGGTACTGGTTTTTCCGTTTACGATAATTCCAAAAAGGTTTTAGTTGCGTCGCCTTTGTATGATTTAGCTATAACGTCGGGATATGTTGACTCTTTTATTTTAGCGGGTGTTGATACTGTTTTTTATAATGTACAAATGGATTCACCTCATCCATTGAATAATAAACCTCATATCAGACTGCGTATTAAAAACACCAATACCGCATTAAAAATAGGTTTAAAAGTATACGGGTTGGATGGTACGATCCATATCTACAACGTAACAGAGCTTACTACAGATGTCGGGAATTGGGGAATGCCGCTTTCTGCATATTTGCCTGGCTGGACTGCTGGTGATAACCAATATAGCCTTGGAGAGCCGGCAAGTACGGAGTCCGTTATTACCGTTGCGGCGCATACCTCTGAATTTTATTTCAATGGAAATTCTTACGGTGGAACGATTGCCCCATTTTCAAGTTTTGGACCTACCATAGATGGCCGCATGAAGCCTGACGTTTCTGCTCCAGGTGTAAATGTGGCATCCAGTATTTCATCCTTCACAAACAATAATTATACATTGTTACAAAATGTAAATTTTAAGGGTAAAAACTATCCTTTTGCTCGTTTTTCAGGCACGAGTATGAGTAGTCCAGCTACTGCAGGGGTAGTAGCCCTTATGTTGCAAGCCAATCCATTTTTATCTGCGGAAAATGCAAGAGCAATACTACACGCCACTGCCCGCGAAGACAAAAGTACAGGTGATTTATCTGAAACAGGGGATACGCAGTGGGGTTGGGGCAAAGTGAATGCATATGAGGCGGTGAGGTTGTCTGAAACAACTTGTGTACGCAATCCAAATCGTATCGAAGTAGAAGCATTGTGCTTATATCCTAATCCAGCTAATTCACATTTGTATATTAATAGTGCTAAGATTGAGAATGTTAGTATCTATACTGTGGATGGCAAATGCGTATTGAAAAGTGTTGTGGGGCAAAATTCACCCTTAAACATCGCTACCTTAACGGATGGGGTTTACATGCTCCATTTTGATGATGCACGAAGAGCTCCCTTACGATTTTTGGTTTTGCTGCATTAAATAAAGTGAACTTAAAAAAAGGGATTGCTCATACGTGCAATCCCTTAATTTTAGTCTATAGTTTATCTTATTTTTCAGTCTTTATTTACGAATATTAAATCCAAATGAGAAGCCATAGCGTGTACTTGTTTTACTAGGTATTACAAAGATGTTAAGAGGTATATTTAGCTTGCCAGATTTAAGTGAGTAACCTGCAGCCAGAACTACATAGCTTTGTATTTCGACGTTTCCTCTACTATCCATTCTTGTTTTACTTTCCAACTTGTCTAAGTTAGGATTGGAAGTTTGATCAATATCTTCTGCATAAATCCATTTTTCGTTGACCAGGTAGTACGTCGCCTCTCGACCAAGGTTAAGTGACGGTCCTACGGCAAATTCTAATCCATTTTTATTATTTCGAATACCGTTCATAACGGTAAAACTTGGGATAAATAGGCCTTGGTCTAGGCCACTAACCATCGGAAGGAATTCAAAAAGAGCCTGCCATTTACCTTCGTTTAAGTATTGTTTTTCAAACTGGTAACCCATTTGAAAGAAGGCTGGAAGCCCGTCATATCCACCTTCGTTTCTAGGTGCTTTGATTATATCGCCGGTCTCACCACCAAAGAAAGTGTAACCCATTCGAGGTCCTGACAGACTTAGTGTTTGATAATACGGGTTGTTTACCGCACTTTCATACGATTCTTTATTGCTCAAGCTGCGTACAATGAGTTCATCATTGGCTATTCCGACCAGTTCGTTAACGCAAATACTGATCATGGTATTCACTTTTTCTGGAATGTTGAGGAACTCTTTAACTACTTCTTTTTCGAGTGTATTATTTTGTAGGTTGATCATTCTAAGTCTTATAAACATAGCGTCTCCCAATAAATCTGCACTTCCGCTCATTGCGTAGTCAACTTTAAGAATTTCTCCGGCCTTACCAAGGCAGCTTTTACTAAAACAATTTTTTATGTCGAGTTGCGCTGCAGTAAGCGCCTCGTTTATTTCATAGCGGTCAATCATTTCATATTTATTGTGCTTACTAATTTCAATACGGAGAAGTTCAGTTAGTTGATCCGTTTTGAGTTGAGCTCCTAACGCGTCAAAGCTAATAACGGCAAGTTTCGGTTGTTGAGCCACTGCTATCTGTGTTAGAATGGCGAATGCGATAGTTACGATTAATTTGTTCATTATTTCTTTTATTTTGTTACTTCAAAGGTGTGACGTTGATATTTACCATAATAATTGAATATAGTTACTTGATTTATGTAAAAGCTTTTATTTTATCTTTTTTATTAATGTTAAAGCATGCACTGGGCTGTTTTAATATTATTAAAATTTTGTAAAAATTAAAATATTTAATTTTATTAATATAAGGTGTAAATAATTATAGATTTGTAAAAAATAATAAAAATATGAGTCAACGTTTTTTAATTGAGCAGTGCAACGAAAGAGTTGGTAATAAGAATTTAGCTCCCGTACTATCAGAATTACTCGGGATTAATCCTGATGCAGCATATAGGCGCATGCGTTGTACAACTGAATTGAGTTTTAATGAAATTCAAAAAATATGTATTCATTTTAATATTTCTTTCGATTCAGTCATTAACTATAGAGGCAGACTGGTTCCGTTTCAGTTTAATGGCATGTTTCAAGATAAATTCAGCATTATTGGTTATTTAAGTAATATCGAACAAGAGCTTAAAATGTTAGCTGGATTGGAAGATAATAATGGTAGGATTACAATGACAGCGATGGACCTTCCTTATTTTAGACAATTTGGCTTTAAGAGTCTAAGTAGATTTAAGTTATTTTTTTGGCAAAGAAGTGTTTTGAATTTAGATGAATATTCTGCTAGAAAATTTGATGCTGACGAAAGTTTAGGTGAATATGAAGATATAACAGATCGAATATATCAGAGCTATCATGGAATTCCTAGCGTAGAGGTATGGGCGCCAGAAACGCTGGACAGTACCATCAAACAAATTCAATATTATTTAGAATCTGGGCTCTTCGTAGATAAATCTAGTGCTTATCAAGTTTGTGATGATATTGACGCTTTGCTTACAAAGTTGGAAGGTGAAGCGCAGTCTGGACGAAAAAGGATAATTGCCGATCAAGACTTGATATCTAGTACTTTTGAGATGTATCAAAGTGATATATTCCTGAGTAATAACTGTATTCAAGCGGTTAAAGATGGCAGGACCTATACGTATGTTAGTTTTAATTCATTTAACTCTTTGATGTCTTATAGTCCACATTTTTCGGATGAGTGTAATCGATGGATTGAGCAGATACGCTCAAAATCTATTTTGTTAAGTGAGGTTTCTGAAAAATTAAGGTATCAGTTCTTTAAAAGTTTACGATCCAAGCTAGATAACTTACGTGAAACTATTTGATCATTCATTCTAAGGCCAGTTTACCTTAATTATTCATTTTATTTTGAAGTTTTTTTAAAATCGTTATCATTCTAATTCTAATCATTGCTACCTATCTTTGTAACATGCTTAATATTTCATTGATACAGGTGCAATACCTTATAGCTCTTGATGAGCATCGCAATTTTATAAAAGCAGCGGATGCTAGTTTTGTTACGCAGCCAACGCTGAGTATGCAGATGAAAAAATTGGAAGAGGAACTAGGTGTCATAATATTTGATAGGAGTAGACAACCTATAGAGCCTACCGTTATAGGAGCTAAAATAATTAAGCAAGCTAGAATTATATTTAGCGAGACCGCACAAATAGAGACGATTTTAAAAGATTTTACAGGAGACGTAAGCGGCTCACTCAAGATTGGAATCTTACCCACCATTGCAAATGCTCTTGTTCCTAGACTCATAAGTCAAGTCGCACAGAAATACCCCGATTTAAGACTAACTATCAAGGAAGGTCTTACTCACGAAATCATAGATGATCTAGAGCACAATCGATTAGATGTAGGCATCGTTAGTACTCCGTTACATAATAGTAGTTTGATCGAACGACAGTTGTACGTCGAAAAATTTCGGATTTATGTAAATCCAAGCCATCCTAGTTATAGCAAAAGGAGATGGGAGACAGAAGATCTTTTAGCTGATAAGCTTTGGTTGCTGAGTGAAGGAAATTGCTTTCGTACGCAAGCCCTAAATTTGTGTACTATTCCTGATGAAAAATTAAACCATTTAGCCTTAAACTATGAAAGTGGTAGTCTTCAAACACTGAAAAAAATAGTGGATTTAGAAGGAGGTGCTACTTTGATGCCAGAATGGGAAGCTAGTGATTTAGATGAAAACTCAATTGATCACTTACGGGCGTTTAAATCAGATGTAGCAGGTAGAGCTGTAGGACTTATCTATACCAAGTTTTATGCTAAAGATAGCGTTATTAAGAAACTTGAAGAAATGATAAAAAGTACTCTTCCTAAATTTGTTTCTGAAAATAACGACTTGGAAATAATAGAATTAGTTTAACTTATTTTCCGCTTTTGTTTTCCATATTTGAACAAAAAATAAGTTAAGAATAACAAGTTCGAAACCGTAGAACATGTCTTCTATGGGTATAGTAAGCAGTCTAATGCCAATATTCTCATCATCATTGTACCATACGATGGGATTTTCTAATCCAGTGCCTGTAAGTATGCCATTTACTATAAAAAATGGACCGAGTAGTATAGCATAGGTTGTGAAAATCTTTGGTAGCCAATCTACTTTTGCCACATGTTTTAATACCAAAAGAACAATAGCGAGACTGATAAAAGTGCTCGAGGTATAAAGTTTAGGGAGTAAATATAGTCCAATCGCCAATAAGCATATTGAGAATGAATTCACAAAAATAGATTCAAATCGTTGAGTCCATTTGACGTTTAAGTAATGTTCTACGCATGCGAATGTAAAAATGCAGGCGAAGGGAACGCAGAAAAAGAATAGTACCTCTTCAATGGGGAGGTTAAAAAACGATATTCCAGTGAGATAAGTATCGTTGAATCCCCATACGCCTATGTGGGTAAATAAAATATCCCAAGCAATGAATATACTTGCTACAACAAGGTTGGCCTGAAATAAAGGTTTGAACTGTTTGTAAAATTGAACTTTAGAGTCAAACGACAGAGCTAACGGGAAGAATATGGTGAAGATATCGATAGCTAAGTAGGTGAAGTTCATATTCTTCCTTTATTTTTTGTGATCTTTGAAATACTTGCTGGGTACAAGTAGCATTCCAAAACATTCGCCATGCTGTTTCCCAAGGTGTTTGTGATGTACTTTGTGTGCTCTTCGTATGGCTTTAAAGTATTTTGAATTACTGTTTCTAAATATCTTAAAGCGCTGATGTATAAATATATCGTGCACGGTAAAGTAGGCAAATCCGTACAAGGTGATGCCAAGACCGATCCAAAAATAGAGATTGAAATCAGCCAATGAGCCTAAAATAATACCCACAGATCCTGGCAGTGCGAAGAATAGAAAGAAGTAATCATTGTGTTCAAAGAATCCTTTAGTTTGCTTGTTATGATGGTCTTCGTGCAGGTGCCAAAGAATACCATGCATTACATATTTATGAGTAAACCATGCAACGCCTTCCATGGCTATGAAAGATCCTAAAGTTATCAAAATGTGGAGTAAAACGGGATTCATATCGTATCTAGGTTTTGAACGGATTAAAGTTGTTTTAAATATTTTTCATGAGAATAACTGCTTAGAGTAAGTTCATTTTATATTGCAACATACTCTTAGTCATAAGGCCAAATTTAGCACTGTTGCTTATACGAACTCGTTTGGTAAGTATACTACTTGCTGGCACTTTTCTTATTTTTTTAAATAAGGAATAGTAATAAACATAGGCGAGGTGAACTCCAGCTTTAGATGATGATGGTAGTTTCTTTATTCCTACTAGTGCATCTGCAAATTCTTGTTCTATCTCTTGTTCTATTTCTTTTTTAGCCTCAGCCGAAAAATTATCAATGTCGAGATTCGGAAAATAGGTGCGACCTAGGTCTTGATAATCTGCTTTTAAATCACGTAGGAAATTTATTTTTTGGAAAGCAGATCCAAGTTTCATAGCGAAAGGCTTTAATTCATCATAAAGTTTTTGTTCTCCATTCGTAAACACTTTAAGACACATAAGTCCAACTACCTCTGCAGAGCCAAGAATGTATTCGTCATAGGCATCAGGGGTGTATTCCACTTTTTCTAAATCCATTTCCATGCTTTTTAAAAATGTTTCTATTAAGTCGAGATCGATGTTGAACTCACGCACAACATTTTGAAACGCATTAATTATTGGATTGAGGGAAATGCCTGATTGTATACTTTCGAATGTTTCGTCTTTAAACTTTTCGAGTAATTTTTTTTTATCGTAACCTTCAAAACTATCTACAATCTCGTCAGCAAATCGCACAAATCCGTAAATCGCATAAATAGGGTTACGTAAAGTGTTGTTTAAAAAGAAAATACCCAGCGAGAAACTAGTACTATAAGTTCTGGTGGTGAGCTTACTGCAACTTACAGATACGGTATCAAATAATGATTTCATTTTGAAGAATCTAAGTGCGATGATATGATATTTGAAGCTATTTTACCAGAAATAAGTGACGGAGGAACCCCTGGACCCGGAACGGTAAGCTGTCCGGTATAAAATAAGTTTTTTACTTTTTTATTTCTCATTTTAGGTTTTAATACAGCAGTTTGCATTAATGTATTGGCTAATCCGTAAGCATTTCCTTTATAGGAGTTGTAGTCTGAAATAAAATCCTTAACACAATATCCTTGCTTATAATCTATATGAGATAAAATCTCAACATTAAATTGTTGTTCCATTCTAGCTATCATAATCTGAAAATACTTTTCTCTTATCTCTTCAGTATCTTCTAAATCTGTAGCTACTGGCATGAGTAAGAAGAGATTTTCGTGCCCTGTCGGCGCTACATTATTATCTGTCTTTGAAGGGCAGCAAACATAAAAAAGTGGTTTATTGGGCCACATAGGTTTTTTATAAATTTCTACAGCGTGCTGCGTTATATCCTCGTCAAAGAATAAAGTGTGATGATTGATATTCTCTAATGTTTTATTTAAACCAATGTAGTAAATCAGGCTAGATGGGGCGAATGTTTTTTTGGACCAATAATCTTCGGTGTAATTTCGGTATTTTGGTTCCAGTAGCTTGCTCTCTACGTGGTGATAGTCTGCAGAGGCGAGCACAACATCTACGTGTATTATTTCTCCATTAACAAGAATAGAGGAGGCTTTAGAATCGGTTATGTTTATTTTTTCAACGTTCGCATTGATATAAAATTTGGCACCACATTCCTCGGCTACTTTTTGCATCGCTTTGGTCACTGAAGCAAAACCATTTTCAGGGTACCAAGTGCCCATTTTCAAGCCGGCATAGTTCATTAGGCTATATAATGCGGGCGTATCTTGTGGCATAGCTCCCAAGAATAGCACCGGGAATTCCATTAAGGCAATCAACTTAGGATGAGAAAAGTAGGAGCGAACATGCTTACTAAAGGAGCTGAAAACTTGAAGTCTAAAAACCCCGCGTATTAACTCAGGCAATAATAATTCTGTAACAGAATCCCCAGGTTGGTATATAACATCTCCCATGCCTACTTCATATTTATATGCAGCCTCTTCCATAAACTTGTCGAGTTTTATGGAACTCCCAGGTTCTAAGGATTCGAAAAGTGCACGAAGGTCATCGTAGTTTTCGGGTACGCTCATTTTATCGTCTTTACCAAAAACGATGTCGAAAGAAGGATTTAGTATCTGCAGTTTATATAAGTCGGAAACTGAATAACCAAAGTCTGCGAAAAACTTTTCAAATACATCGGGCATCCAATACCAACTGGGCCCCATGTCAAATGTATATCCATTATCAGTTTCAAATTGTCGAGCGCGTCCACCGATCAGCGCATTTTTTTCATAGACGTATACATCATGGCCTTGCTTGGCTAAATAAGCAGCGGCACTCAATCCAGAGAAACCAGATCCAATAATGGCAATTTTAGACATATTTTTACTTAATCTTATTAAAATGAGAATGCTGCAGAATCGTTGTTACCCTTTACGTCCTGAACAAGGTCCATAATTTAACAAATAAAAGGAACTAATGTTTATTAAAAGCAGGAATTCAGATAAAATGTATGTCATTTTTTTACGCAAAGATTTGAATTAGTAGTCAACCTGTTATGCTCAGCGAAACTGCAATTAGCAGGTGATTTGATATAGTTCGGGTTAACAACCGTTTTAAGCGATCATTTCTAGTTGTTTCAGGTGCTTATCGTACTGGTATTTGTTAAAGTTGGCCCACATAGGAGGCGATTCTCTTTTTTGACCATACATAGTATCCAAACAGATATTGTTGTCCTTATATTTAGTAAAAAGTATTTCGACTATCTTGAAGAAAAACATATCTAAATTTTGGATATCGTTTAACTCTTTTTGTAAAGTAGTGTAATTTTCAGCTTCTATATCAAGAAGCCGTAAAATAGATAAAATTTCAGTTTTTTCTTCGGCGGTAATGGTTGTCGAAAATCCATATTTTAAGCTTTTGAAAACAAGAGAGTTCCAGTGAACACTGTCATGGCCCCAAGCTACCTCTGGCAAATGGAGTGAGTGCTCACAAATGATAAGAATTGCAAAAAGAACATCACTTAAATAGGACGCGGGAAACTCATCGAAACTTCTAAATTCAAAACCACTTTGGTACATTTTTTCTTGGTTAAAATCAAGTCCCATTTCCGGGAGTAAAGCATATTCCATATCTGCTTCAATCTGATCTCTCCACCAAATATTTTCTTCTTTTTCGAATTTGAGTAGTTTCCTAAAATCTTCGGTGTGAAAGGTTAAAATTTTGCCTTTACTCATTGATTTATGGAAGGTTCCTACTCCGGTATATCTAGACATGGCATTCCGCATAGACCCTAATGCAAAGTTTTCTGTCATTCCAGTCTTTTTGCTGAGCACACCCATGATATCAGGGCTTCCTAGGGTTGATATAAAAAAAGGCTCAAACCATTGTAATAAGTATATAGCATTGGTATGTGTTTTTTCGAATTTCGGGTAGTCTACAATCCTACTATACTCGCTTAGGGTGGGTAGGGTAATATGAAAATGATAGGTACCATTATTAAATAGAACAAGATTCTCAAGGTTAGACATAAACATGTTAATTCCTGAGTTGTATTCTGGGTAGTGTAACTCTTCTTTAATCACCTCTGATTCGTTAAGTTTATCCAGAAAGAGTTTTTTGGTGGTTTTAAGTTCGTTGCACGAATCGATTACCGTGCGGTTTTCAAAGTATTTAGTGACAAATTCTATCGAATCACCGTCAAAAGTAACAGAGCCCATCGGGTTGTTTTTTTGCACAACCATACTCTTTATATTATAGGGTTGGCTTTTCAGAAAGAGTTCTAAAATAGATTCACCTGCATACTCAGGATTTTCCTTGGGGGCGTAATCTGCCCTTGCATCTGTTTGAGAGTAAAGTGTTTTGTGTTGGTAGTTTTTATCTAATTTATCTAGCGAATGGCTGTTAAGCATTCTGCTCACGTTATAATTAGTTATCGGATTAATTGCAGTATTTAAAATTCTAGCTAAGCTGCCTGGTTTATAGCATTTTCTGTAATCTATGCTGTAGCGCTCGCAGCCCATTTTTTCTTGAATAAATTCGCCTGAAACCTCAAGAGATTGTTCAAATTGCAAATAGGTTTCATTCTCTAGCCCCATACCCCAAGACAATTTTTGTGTCGGATTTTCTTCCATTGTTTTACTTTTTATTGGTTTTTAAGTGTGGCTGGGTAATCAAGGAAAGTGACCGTTGAATGCTCAGGTAATCTAGATAATATGTCGGAATTCTAATCGTGGTAGTAAAATACATGAGACGAATAACGTTCATGATTCCACCAGTCTTTTCTTGCCTTTGCGAAGTAGTTGTAATTTAATTTTCCTGCTTGAGATTGAAGAGGATATACGACAATACCGTTTTCTCTGAAGGCCTTTTTCTTATCTGTTTCTGGAACTATGGGCACAATATGTCCAGAGAGTCCTACTATTTTTCTTTTGGCACATATTATGGCAACACCACCTTCGGTGTTTACTTTATGCTGAATGGCATCTAAGTCATACATCCTTTTCCAGCCAAAACTAGCACCCCATTTTAAAAACCAATCATGTATAGCGCTGGAATAAATATGGTCAACTGTCTTCTCAAAAATGGGTTTTACGTCTTGTCCATTGAGAATTTTGGTAAGTGCGTTATCCGTCCACCAAATACGAGGAAGATATACTCCAGCAAAGTAGCAATAGTCATATGCATAAACGTTACAATAGGTATCATCTTCTGTACGCTGATATCGAATACTTTTAATTACGTTCAACTGTTCTATCAGTCGGCGTAATGATTTAATCTTGGTCTCAAAGTTAGATATGTCTCGAAAGGAGATAGACTCATCCATCATTGGATGAATTTTTTCTTCGGCAGAGTCTAATCGAGAATTTAGATGTGGTGTTAAATGAGCTTCTTTAATCCGCTCATCTATTCGGGTATCTTCCACGATTTTTATGGTTCTTTTCACTGTACTTTAATCGGTTGATTTGATTTCCTGAATGCTAAAGTAAGCAACATTATTTTACAGTAAAAAAATCTAATTGTCGATTATTTAAAATCAGATAAATCTAATTTTTATAATCCCATTAAAACATCCATAGGGTCTTTGCCCATAAGCATCGTTTCTGGATTTTCCAGGTAATTTTTAACGGTTACGAGGAATCCTACAGACTCTTTACCATCAATAATTCTATGGTCATAGCTTAGCGCTACATACATAATAGGTCGAGCTACGATGTTTCCATTTTCTACTACAGCGCGCTCTACAATGTTGTGCATGCCAAGTATAGCACTTTGTGGTGGATTAATAATCGGAGTACTTAGCATACTACCAAATACACCTCCATTGGTAATTGTAAATGTACCGCCGGTCATGTCAGGTATAGTGAGCTTGCCATCTCGTGCTTTTAGTGCTAGACGTTTTACTTCAGCTTCTATTTCCCACATGGTCATATGTTCAACATTGCGCATAACCGGAACCATAAGTCCTTTTGGGCTGCTTACGGCTATAGAGATGTCAACAAAATCGTTCATTACCATTTCTTCTCCATCAATAAAAGCATTAACGCTAGGATATTTTTGTAGTGCGAGCGCACAAGCTCTAGTAAAGAAAGACATAAAGCCAAGGTTTACACCATGTAATTCGCTAAATTTTGCTTTGTACTTATCTCGAGCCTCGAAAATAGGTTTCATGTTTACCTCGTTAAAGGTTGTTAGCATGGCCGTTTCATTTTTAGCAGCTACGAGCCTACGAGCTACTGTTTTTCGCAGGTTGCTCATTTTCTCACGATGTTGATCACGACTTGCCTCACTTGGAGTGCTATAGTCAAATGCCCCAGCCTCCGCCATCATTGCATCGTATTTAGTTATTCTTCCGTCTTTTCCTGTGCCTTTAACAGCACCGGAATTTATACCTTTTTCAGCTAATATTTTACTTGCGGCAGGACTAGGAGTGCCAGTAGCATAATTAGTTTCAGTAGTTTTAACTGCCTCGGCTTTAGGTGCTGAAGGTGCTTCTGTTTTTGCAGGTGCTTCACTCGCTACAGGAGTATCTTTCTTTGGAGCCTCCGCGTCAGTATCAATAGATGCTACTACTGCACCTATTTCAACATCAGTGCCTTCTTCGACTAATATTTTAAGAATTCCAGATTTCTCTGCATTAAGTTCAACAGTTGCTTTATCGCTTTCTAGTTCTGCAACAGCTTCATCCATTTCTACATAATCGCCATCTGCTTTAAGCCATGATGATATTGTTACTTGAGTGATTGATTCGCCTACAGAAGGTATTTTTAGTTCAATTGCCATTTTCTAAAAGTTATTCAAAGGTAAAATAGATTTTGTACTTCGTCTTTATAAAAGGCTAAAGATTTCAACTTGATTTTTAAGAGCTAAATCTGTTTAAAATACTTGTGGTATCAATATTACCGCAAGGCGACAGGATTCTAATGAAAAGGTTATTGTAAGGTGTGAATAAAAACAATTCTGCTACACATGTACAAAGGCAGAAAAAATCGCCCTAAAAACGAATAATTTGCATCACACTCTGCAAAGCATTTGTACTTTTGAACCTTAATGAGCTTACAGCGATGCATAAATACCTTAATCAGTCACTTGCCTGGCGAGTATGCTGTGATATCGCCAGGTAGCAGAAATGCACCTATTATATATGCTTTAGAAAATAGCGCAAAGACTTGTCAAAGTATAATTGATGAACGAAGCGCTGCTTTTGTAGCTTTAGGAATAGCAAAACAAAGTAAACAACCCGTTATTTTGTGCTGCACTAGCGGTACTGCTGCTATTAATTTTTATCCTGCCATTGCAGAGGCATTTTATGCTCGTGTGCCGCTTATTGTACTTACTGCTGATAGACCTGCAGAGCAAATTGATGCTTGGGATGGTCAAGCCATCCGCCAAAAAGGTTTATATAAAAACCATGTGCGTGCCGAATTTCAAACAACGGATAATTACGAGGATGAAATATCCTTTAAAGATATAGCGCTTCGGGTTTCCAATGTACTTAGTACAGAGATAGCTGGGCCTATTCATATCAATGTGCCCATTCGGGAGCCTTTTTATCATTTCACTTCGGAAGGTTTAAGTGAATCTCTTTTAGCTACCTATGTCCCACCTTCTATTACCATGATAAAAGTGGAGTCTTTAGCACATCACTTTAATTGGGACTTGCAATTCAAAAAAGTATTGGTTTTTAATGGCATGCAAGATGGGGAGCAAGTAGAGATAGAGAATGAAGAGAATACCGTCATATTATCAGATATAACCAGTAACAGAATTAGTAAAATAAGCTATTGGGATGCCATGCTCTTTTCAGGTATTAGTAAAGAAAATGGACTTGATTTTTTGGCAGTGCTAAGGCCAGATATACTGATTACAACGGGCACAACAACTGTTTCTAAAGGACTAAAGAAGTTTTTACAACATTATAAACCCCCAGTACATGTTCATCTTTCGGCATATGACGAAGTAGGTGATATGTTTGGGACTAGCCCCGTAATCCTTAATCCCAAGGTAATTTCACATATTAATTCAGCGCATCATGATTCAAGCAAGATTCAGGGATCGGCTTATTTGCATGCATGGACCAATTTAAGTAATGAGTTTCAAAGTAGATTTGCCAAGTTAGATTGGTCTAGCTTTAATGAGTTTTGTGCGGTTAATTATATCTTAAGTAAGCTTCCAAATGAGGCCGTGTTACATGTAAGTAATTCAATGCCCGTAAGGTATGTTTCTTATCTGCATAATAATGAACTAACTAAAATTACCTTGTATGCCAATAGAGGCACAAGTGGGATAGATGGAAGCACAAGCACTGCAGTAGGTCATGCACTGACGGTTTCTGAAGATGTGTATTTGATTACGGGCGATATTGCATTTTTTTATGATATAAATGGGCTATTCAATACGGCCCTGCCCACAAACCTTAAAATCATTATACTCAACAACAGTTCAGGTGGTATTTTTGAAATGATAGAAGGTCCAGATCTATTAGGAGATGCTCTCAAGTATCAAACTACGCCTCATTCTTATACCGCAGAGAACCTTGCGCAGCATTTTAAATTAGGTTACTACAAAGGAGATACCTTGGGTTCTTTTGCAAAAGGCATGGATAAATTAATACAATCTAAAACTGCTTCCATTTTGGAAATTTTCACTTCTCAGGAGAGCAATATTGAATTTTATAGCAGCTTCAAAAAGCTTTGAAGGCTGCAATACGTCACAAAAAGTTTTGGTAATTCGATAAAAACTTTATTTTTGTTTTATACAGTAAATCAATTAATCAAAATGAATTTTAAAATAATTATAATGGTGCTTGCAATGGGAAGTCTCTTCTCTTCTTGCGTAGTGGCACACACCGCTCAGGTTACAAATAATCCTGTGGGCTCAAAAGTTGGAGTTGCGTCTGGAGGTTTAATGAAGAAAGACTTAGATTTCTCGTTCCAAAAGGCAAAGGAAAATGGCAATATTTCAAAAGTTGGAATTGCAGAGTTTAAAATGACTCAAATACTTATTTTTCCAAAAGTTAAAACAACAGTAACAGGCGAATAATTATGAAAAATATTAAAATATTACTTTT
>JAFMCI010000039.1 GCA_017857855.1 Bacteroidia bacterium
ATAAAGAATCTCGACGTCAGTTTCTTAGAAACATATCTCTTACAGCAGCTGCTTTTACTTTCTCACCATTAGCATCTAGTGCACGAAGCACCTCAATCAACAAACAAAACGCCTGTGAAAAAACCACACTCGACTATTACGGCGAGGGGCCATTTTATACCGCCAATCCTCCAACCTTAACCTCCGAAAAGTTGGCGCCCGACGCTGAGATAGGCACTCGAATAAGAATAAGCGGCAGAGTTCAAACATTAGATTGCAGTAAATTTATACCCAACACCATAGTTGACATTTGGCATGCTAACCATAACGGAGAATATGATACTATTGGTTTTAAGTTAAGAGGCAAAATAGCTAGTAATGCGCAAGGATTTTACACTTTTGAAACCATAAAACCGGGCAAATACCTGAATGGCAATAAATACCGCCCTTCACATATTCACTTAAAAATCACTCCTCCCGGATTTCCTACCATTACTACTCAACTCTATTTTCAGGGAGATACAGATATTGCCGAAGATGCTGCCGCCCGTATTACCAGCGGTCAATATGACGCAACACATCGTATAATATCACTTACAGACGATGGCAATGGAATACTTGAAGGTACTTGGGATATCGCCTTGGACGGCGATGGTACTTTAGGCACAACTGATCTCCACATTGATAAAGGAATTATTTACCATGCGTCTCCTAATCCATTTACATCAAGCCTTACTATTAATTACGGGATTTTTCATACCGCAGCAATCAGCCTTATGGTCTTTGATATGCAAGGAAGACAAGTGGCTATACTGGAGCAGAGAATACTGACTCCCGAAAAATACGAAGCATCATGGACACCAGACGCTCAATTACCAAACGGACAATACTTTATAGCGCTTAAAATAAACGAACTACAAGTACACTACGTTAAGGTTCAATTTACCAGATAGGTATAGACTTAACTCCAGCTTGGTTTACTATTCCAAACTGGGAAGGTCAACTTTATTTCAAGCTTGCATTCAAAACGATTTTTACCGCAGAAAGAGCCTCTGAAATAGGACATGAGTCTTTAGCCGCATTTGCTAATTCTAAAAATTTAGCCTCGTCAATACCAGGTACATCTCCCACTAGATTCAATGTAATATAATCAAAATGCCAATGCACATCTTCGTTGCGCATAGTAACCACAGCCTCTGTATCTAACACCTTAGCCGGAAACCCTGCACCTGCCAGTTGAAAACTAAGCGCCATGTTAAAGCAACCTGCATGAGCAGCAGCTATTAGTTCTTCTGGATTAGTGCCTAATTTTCCATCTTCATTTTGAAAACGGGTTTTAAAAGAGTAAGGTTGTTCTTGGAAGGCTCCGCTAAGGGTAGTAAGACTTCCTGTGCCATCTATACCGGCACCTTTCCATTGGGCTGTTGCTGTTCTTTTCATATTTGTAAAGTGTGTTAATTAACTAACAGATTAGTTGACGGATTTGTTTAGCTTTTTATAGATGACTGTCGAGACTATTCCCCTACTTTGGTTGAGATAAAGGCAAATAGTGTAAGTGAATCCCTAATGATTATACCTCGCCACTATTGGCATACTTCTACCAAAACCAAATGCTTTGTGGCTGATACGAAGTGTTGGTGGTGCCTGAAAACGTTTATACTCATTGCGATCTACCATACGTATTATTTTGCGTATCAGTATTTCGTCTGCGCCTTCTAAGTTCAAATCAACTATTTCTTGCCATCCTTTTTTCCCTTCTATGTAGTGGAATAGTATTTTGTCTAATACCGGATATGGGGGTAACGAATCAATATCTTTTTGATCTGGCCTTAACTCCGCACTTGGTTCTTTGTTTACTATTTCATAGGGTATTACCTCACCATAACGATTGATAAAGCGTGCTAACTCATACACTTGTTCCTTGTATAAATCACCTATTACAGATAATCCGCCACACATATCTCCGTACAAGGTACTATAGCCAACGGCACTTTCACTCTTATTGCTGGTATTGAGTACCATGTTGCCAAACTTATTGCTGTACGCCATGAGAATAATGCCACGACTTCTAGCTTGCAAATTTTCCTCGGTTACGTTGGGCTCCGTACCTATAAATTCATCAGCAAGTGTTTCTTCAAAAGCATCAAACGCTTTTTTAATAGGAATTATACTAAACGGAGAACCTAGATTTTGTGCCAACTTCTGTGCATCGTCTACCGACCCAGAACTACTATACTTACTAGGCATGGTAATCGCCTTGACATTTTCCGCTCCTAAAGCTTCTGCAGCAATTGCATGAACCACTGCGCTATCTATACCTCCACTGCTACCTAAAACTGCATTTTTAAAACCAACTTTACTGAAATAATCACGCACTCCCATTACCAATGCATCGTGTATTAAGCCGATATCATAATCATAGTATTCTTGGTGATTGTCTTCATAAAGCGTACTGCTATCCCATTGAATGACCTTGAAGTCTTCGTTATAAAATTCACACTCTTCTACAATGTCTCCTAATCTATTGATAAACATAGAACCTCCATCAAATAGAAGGTCTGTATTGCCCCCTACTTGGTTTACATAAAAAAGAGGCAAACTATAGGTTTTGGCATTGAGTTGCATTCGGGTACGGCGTTTTTCTACATGATTGTAACTGTAGGGCGAACCACTTAAATTTATCATAACCGTAGGATTCTGTTTAATAAGCTCATCCATCGGAGTTACATGATACAGTTTTTCATTGTCTAAATTCCATAAGTCTTCGCAAATGGTAACTGCGATACGTTCGCCTTTAAAGTCTACGCATTCAAACACGTTATTCGTCTCGAAATACCTGTACTCGTCAAAAATATCGTAGGTAGGAAGTAAGGTTTTATTCACCTTAGCAAGTAGTTTTTGGTCAGAAAAGAAAAACGCTGAGTTGTATAGTTTTTTTCCTTTTGCCAATCCACTTAACGATGGACTACCAACAAGAACACCTATCTCATTTGATGCAATTCTGATGGTATCTAAAGCAAGTTCACAACGCTCTATAAAACTGGGATAATCTAGTAAATCTTTGGGTGGATACCCGCAAATAGCCAACTCAGAAAAAACCACAAGATCAACATTGGCCGCCTTGGCAGCATCTACCTCAGCTAAGATCTTTGTTGTATTGCCCTCTATATCTCCTATGATGTAATTAAGTTGTGCTAAAGCTATATTCATAAGGTAATTTTACCTTTTTATTATTTAAAGATTTAAAAAAGTATCCCTACCGAAAGAGACACACAGTTATTTTTAGCTAATGCCGTTTTATCCTTCACAAACATATCGGTAAAAGAATTAGATATACGTACACCACCAATTAAGGTTGTATTACCGGCCAGTTTATACTCGACCCCACCGCCTATAATTATGGGGAAACGGAACAAAAATACTTGATCATCAAAATCATACAAGGTAAATGGCTCACCCTCATTTTCATTAACCCGATAGTTAGTAGGGTCTGCATCTGCAATCACCTTAGGTAGTCCAATTTCGTTGATAGTTGTGCGTGCATTTATGGCAAAACCCGGTGCAAAACCAAAATTACCAGTATAGGTAACATTACCTATTTCCTTGGTCCTAAATTTTATACTTACGGGCAGTTCCAAGTATTGTAAGTTGTAGGTGTAGCGTAAGCCTATTAACGTATCATTAGGAGCACCACGAAAAACTTGACTATTGGCCAATGTAAATTTTGTTTTAATATCGGTTATCAGTAATTCGGCCCCTATTCCATAACTACCTGATTTAAAATAGTAGTCTCCCACTACGCCATAACCAAAACCTACCGCTGCACCATCGCTATTTATTGCTTTATTTGTTCCGGCTACCCAGCCCAAATTCGCTACGCCTTTTAATCCAAATCTAAATTCACCTTGTTTTTGTGCAAAAGATAGTTGCGTAAGTAACATCCCTAAAGTTAGTATTGTAACGTTTTTCATATTGATATTATTTAATTGATCTATTTGCAAAGGTTATGTTTAAAAAAGGAATACTTCTACACATTGTTTTAATTTTTTCGGCAGCTGCATCATTTACTGGATGTACTCAAAATAAGCATGTTAAAGATACATCAGACATTTTGATAGAGATGGAAGTAAGTCGTTTTGAGCAAGATTTGTTTTC
The DNA here is from genome assembly GCA_017857855.1 of Bacteroidia bacterium. Taxonomy (GTDB): domain Bacteria; phylum Bacteroidota; class Bacteroidia; order NS11-12g; family UBA9320; genus UBA9320. Next base: position 4,135 of record JAFMCI010000039.1, read on the forward strand.
TTGCAAGAGCGTAGAGCAACTTAAATTGCTACCTAAAAAATATCCTGATTTTTACGATATATACGTAACCAATATATTAGGAGGCATGGTAAAAGGAATCAATAGTACACCTGATGATGTGTCCGTTGAGTTGTATAGATACATAGCACACCGCGACATGGATTCTCTGTATAAAATAACACAAGAGAAGTTTGGCAATTTTGAACCTTATCGCGAAGAATTGCAAGAAGCAAGTAAGTATATCGCTTTGTATTTTCCTGAAGACACTATTAAAAAAGTCACGACGTTTATTTCCACTTTTCAATATGGAAGTGTGTATTTACAGGGGCAAAAAGAGTTTGGAGTAGGTCTAGACATGTATCTCGGGGCCGATTTTGAAGTATATCAAATTATAAATCCAGAAAATTTTCCCGCCTATCGCGTGCGCAAGTTTGAGCCCTATCGTATAGTGCCTAATTGCGTTCAAACGTATGTTGACTCCAAGCTTGAAGAGTTTAATGGCACTACGTTTATGGATCAGGCAATTTATGAAGGTAAAAGATTATACCTACTTGACCTATTGCTTCCAGACGCGGAGGATTCCTTAAAAATAAACTACACTGCACAGCAACAAGCTTGGGTGATTGAGCAAGAAAGTAACATGTGGTCTTACTTAATTGAAAAGGAAGTGATTTTCAACTCTAATAAAAACGAATTTCAAAAGCACTATTTCAATGATGGTCCTTTTACTACTCCATTTGGCAACGAGAGTGCACCTCGCACGGGAGCCTGGTTAGGATGGCAAATCGTACGTGCGTATATGGACAAACACCCAAACATCACGATTTATCAATTGCTAGCGGACAAAAACAATCAAGCTATTTTTCAAAAAAGCGGATACAGACCTTAAGTCATGCAATAGTTAAGGTAAAACCTGAAATACGACTACTTTTTAGAGAAAAAATACTCGCCAGAATCACCGATTGACATACGAGGAAGGCTTTTATTTTCTTCAAATAAATCATATCCCAATTTCAGTTGATCCCAGAATTTAAGAAGCGATTCATCTTTGTATTGTTTTTTAAGTAGTCCGTAGTTTTCATCCGTAAGCCTTGCTGGATATATATGAATAGGAATATCCACCTGGCCACTATTTTTAGCCTCTACACAAAAAACATAAAGTTCTTTTATCCATTCATCGGTAATCGGAATACAACCCACTGTTTTACAGCCTCCGTGTATAAATATCATACCACCTGGTGACGCCGTGTCCGCAAAAAATAGGTCACTCTTGTTGGGATAATCTACCTTTAACGACAAGAAAAAATCACTCGCATGATTAAACTTAGAAAGCGTATACATACCTTCTGGTATCTGCTTATCGCCCTCTCTTCGCTTAGGACCTAGCTCACCTATATTCTCACAAAATTTATAGGTCGTAACCAGCGAAAACACACTGTCCTCCGTATTTTTTGCCCAAACCTCAAGATCTTCCTCAAACTTAAAACCTCGAATCAAAACATCGCAATTTGCAGGATCAACTCCAACTGCTTTTAGTTTTGCGATAGCGGCGGCACCTTTATCTTCATACGCTTCAAAAACTCGGCTATGTTTAAGTTGGCTTTCCTTGAAACTTTCTTGTTGCTGAGTATAGAATGACATAAAAAATATGCAAATAAAAATTAAATAGTTAGACATGAGATACTAAGGCAAATGTTATAAATAAAATTGACTTGGTATGTTTTAATCTTAAAGATTATTATCCATTTTAACAAAGCAAAGTGATACTTCATATTAGCGCATTTAGCTAGTTAGCTCAAAAACTACTTTGACATTGGATACGTAAAATTAAAAGTAGACCAACAAAATGATATAACATTATCCTATCCTTGGGGACATATAATAATCGCTATTTTTGCAATCAGTTGAGCAGCGGAAAATTATACATAGTACCCACGCCTATAGGCAATTTGGGCGATATCACTTACAGAGCTATTGAAGTACTTAAAGAGGTGGATGCAATACTTTGTGAAGACACGCGTCAAACAAAAAAACTGATAGACCATTACGAAGTAGAAAAAAAACTTATTCCTTTTCATCAGCATAACGAGCATAAAAACTTACAAGTGGTGATCAAAAAACTACAAGATGGTGAGAGTTTTGCGCTGTGCAGTGATGCTGGAATGCCGGGTATATCTGACCCTGGCTACCTACTCATTCGCGAGGCCATAGCAAACGAGATAACCGTAATAACCCTGCCTGGTGCCGTAGCTGCAATTGTCGCCTTGGTAAACTCCGGACTTCCTTGCGACACCTTTGTTTATGAAGGATTTTTACCTCATAAGAAAGGAAAACAAACTAAAATTTTGAGTTTACTCGAAGAAAAACGAACTACCATTTTTTATGAAAGTCCACATCGTATTGTAAAGACACTTACACTTATGAAAGAGCTATTAGGTGATGACCGAAAAGTGTGTATCGGCAGAGAATTAACCAAAAAATTTGAAGAGCACGTTAGGGGAACAGTTGCTGAAGTTTTAGCTCATTTCGAAACGAACGAGCCAAGGGGAGAATTTGTATTACTTGTGGCAGGAAATGATACAAAATAGAAAAATAAAACTCACCATTTTAACGCTACTTCCAGGACTTCTTTTCTGGCTGGCTTGGCCTCCACGAGATTTTTTCTTTCTGAGTTTTTTGGCTTTTGTTCCGTTATTAATCCTTGAAAAAGAGACGAATGGCATTAAAAGAAGCGGTTGGCTAATTTACGCATCACTTCTTTTTTGGAATATTGTGGTATCGTGGTGGGTAGGACATGCTGATTTTTATTCCAGTCTATTTATGCTCGCTGCCAACTCCTGGTTAATGTACCTGCCATGGTGGGGTTACCGAAAAGCGCGAAAAATATTTGGAGACAATAAGGCAATGTGGGTACTCGCTAGCCTCTGGATATCATTTGAATACCTACATCTGACCTGGGAAATAACATGGCCATGGTTTACTTTAGGAAACATATTTGCCAAACATAATGCTGTCGTTCAATGGTATGAAGTTACGGGTACATTAGGCGGAAGTGTTTGGGTATTGGCTGCTAATATTTCTTTTTACCTAGCCTTGCAAAAAGAAAAATGGACAAAATGGATTAGGCCATCATTGGTAGTATTCACACCTATGTTCATTTCCATTCCCTTTTATATAGCAAATGACTTAGACTATTCCTTGAATGCGAATAAGAGATTTGACCAAGCAGAAGCCTTGTTGGTACAACCCAACATAGATCCATATCTCAAATTTGTACCTGGCGAAGAAGTCAAAAATTTAAACGCCATGCTATCGATGGTAGAAAAAGCCATTACGCCTAAAACGAGCTACGTCGTCCTACCTGAAACTGCGGTAGTAGAGTATGTGGATGAAGATAACCCAACACGTTTTCAAAGTATAGATATACTCCAAAATTTCACCAAAAAGCATCCACAGATTCACCTCATTACGGGAATATCTACCCATAATTGGTATGAACCCGGAGAAAAAATGCAAGCCACCGCACGAGAAAGTGGCGGTCAATTTTATGAAAGTTATAATACCGCCATGGAAGTGGACAGTGCTGGTAAATTAGACTTTTATCATAAATCTAAACTAGTGCCCGGTGCTGAACGAATGCCCTACCCTACACTATTTCAGTTCTTAAACGGTCTGGCACTTGACCTAGGCGGTATAACAGGAAGTTTAGGTGTAGATCCAGAACCAAAGGCTTTTAAGGCTGGTAATCAACCAGACATTGCTCCATTGATATGCTACGAAAGTGTTTTTCCTGGTTTTGTTGCAGGATTTACCAGAAAGGGTGCTAAAATACTGGTGGTTATAACCAATGACGGCTGGTGGAGAAATACCGACGGATACAAGCAGCACATGTACTATGCTTGCCTACGTGCTATCGAGAATCGAAGAGAAGTATTACGCAGTGCAAATACAGGTATAAGCTGCCGTATTGACAAACTAGGTCGCATACAAGAACATACTGAATGGTGGGAACCTGTAGTGCTCTCAGTAAAAGTTAACCCTTTTAACAACCTAACTTTCTTTGCAAGGCATGGAGACTATATCGGAAGATTTGGGAGTTTTATTGGCCTATTTTTCTTGCTTGGTATGTTTGTTAAAACGCGCACAAAAAAAGTAAAAAGTAGCGGTGAAAGAATCTAATTTACATATCGAAAATATAGGTCTTACAGCCTATGCTGATGCGCTATCAATACAAGAAAAAGTACATAAAAAAGTGGCAGAAGGAGGCTTAGATACATTAATTTTATGTGAACACCCGCATGTTTATACCTTTGGCAAAAGCGCCGATAGAGCTAACCTTCTAATTAATACCGATTTTTTAAAGCAATTACAGGCAGAAACATTTGAGACTGACAGAGGTGGAGACATTACGTATCACGGACCGGGACAACTGGTAGGATACCCTATTATTAACCTACGCAAGCATGGTATTGGAGTTAAAAAGTATGTTGAAAGCCTAGAAGCATCTGTTATACAAGCTTTGCAAAAATTCAATATACATGCCTATCAAATCGAAGGATTAACAGGAATTTGGGTTGGACGTGAAGGCGAGGTAAAACGTAAAATTGGTGCTATAGGGATTCGTGTAAAAAACGGCATAAGCATGCATGGATTTGCACTTAACATAAATACCGACCTTTCCTACTTTCAACATATTGTACCTTGTGGCATCACCGACAAAGAAGTTACTTCTATCTCTAAAGAAATAGGTAAAACGGATATCGCATCATTCTCAGACGAATTTGTGCGTTGCTTTGAGCGACAATGGCATAATGCAATAGCTTTGCAACCAACTTAACAACAATATGATTTTTCTTAAAAAATTAGTACTTTGGATAATCGGTATCATCGTTACAGGCACTATTCTCGTAACACTGTTTGCTCTCTTCGCAAACTACAGTAGCGGTTATAACGTTGGCCGAATTATTAAAATATCTGAGAAAGGCTACCTATTTAAAACAAACGAAGGTCAACTTAATACTGGAGGATTTAGCGAGGGAGATACAGCTAGCGGTATATGGAATTTTTCTGTAAAGAAAGAAGATGCTGAGTTACTTGAACAAATAAAGCAGGCCAACAAGTCAATGGTGCGCTTATACTACGATGAAAAGTTTGTCATCATTCCTTTTTTAGGAGACACCAAGTATTTCTTAACCAAGGTAGAAGTAGTAGAATAGCTATAACTGCCAATCTACCGCATTCTTACCTAAATAATCGTTTGCTTTACTAAATGGTTTGCTGCCAAAAAATCCAGCTTTACCCCCAGCATACACTTCCGCTGCCGGATGTGGAGATTCTAGCACCAGATGTTTAGAACAATCAATTAGCTTCTTTTTTTGTTGAGCAAATGCTCCCCAGAGTATAAAAACTACTTTTTCCTGATGTCTTGAGATATGTTGAATAGCCGCATCGGTAAACGTCTCCCACCCTTTTTGTTTATGTGCTCCAGGACTTTTCTGCTCCACAGTAAGAATAGTATTGAGCAAGAAAACGCCATTTTGTGCCCATTTGGTAAGATTACCATTGGTAGGTATTGGCAAACCCAAATCTGAATGTAGTTCCTTGAAAATATTTCGAAGCGAAGGAGGAATTTTATATCCGTCTCTTACCGAAAAACATAGACCATGGGCTTGTCCCTCGCCATGATATGGGTCTTGTCCTAAGATTACTACTTTTATTTTTTCAAAAGGGGTAAGCTCAAAAGAAGCAAATAATTCCTTTTCGGATGGATAAATAATGACACCTTCGGTTCTTCTTGCCGCTAAAAAAAAATGTAAACTGGTGAAATAGGGCTTCTTGTATTCTGCTTCAAGGAATAAATCCCATGCTCTCATTATTTTTGGCCTCTTAATTTAATCTCTGTATTGTATGGACTATTGGGTTTAACATAGGTTTTAAACATCCATACTGCGGATCCAATGAAGCCTCCAACAAACAGTAAAAGTATCAGTATTTTAATAAATTTATTCTTCATAATCATAAAAAAAACAGAGGAGTAAATAGGATTTAACTCCATAATACTCCTCCGTATTTTATAGTGTAGATCTATTCTCCAACGTTAACAAAAGGATATTCCTTTCCAAATCTGAGCATTTGCTCTACATAGCCTTCTTTTTCTACTTTTAGGTTTTTAAAGTCACCCTTAGCATCAAACTCAGGAACCAATTTAGGTTGCACAAAACCAGAATATGGAGCTAGTTTTAAGCTCTCATATCTTTTGATCACTTCTTGGTGTAACTTTTGGTCTACTTTTACTCCATATCCTTCTACAAGAGCTTCTGCCGCAGCATAGTCTCCTTCTGATTTAATTCGTTGTATCTCTTTAAGCAAATCACCAAAGATAACGCGCAACTTAGCGTAGTCATTTATCACAAAGTACGTTTTACCTTCTATTACTTTTTTCTCAATCACATTGTCTTTTAATCCTTTTTCGTATGCCCAAGAAGCATTCAATTGTCGGTTTCGCATGTGATCTTCTTCAATATTTTCACCTAAATCTAATCTGCTCAATTGAAGCATCATGCCGTTGGCTATATACGTATCAAACTCTGCCATCCCTACCTCTAAGCTAGGCATAAGACCAAGTTTTACTAATTTAGAATCATAAATATAATAAAGTGCTACTAGGTCAGCGCGAGCCTCTTCTAGCGTGTTGCTATAGTTTTTAAGGGTTTCTTTTGGAGTTCCTACACCATCATTTATTTTACCACTTGCATGCCCTATTACCTCATGCATTGCAGTATGCATTTTACTTCCCAGTTTTCCGTGAGCTACGATTCTATCACGTGTCGCTTGATCATAATAAAACTCATTAAGTGAGCTACTTCCTCCAGCAGCATTGTATGCTTCAACTATATTTCCTAAGCTTATAGATTTACTACCATGTGTACTGCGTATCCAATTACTATTGGGCAGGTTAACCCCTATTGGAGTTGCAGGAGCTGCGTCACCAGACTCCATAGCTGCATTTATTACACGGTAACTTACGCCTACCACATTTGCTTTTTTGTGCTCTGGCATGATAGAGCTATTGTCCTCAAAATACTGTGCGTTTTTACTTAAGACTTCCATCCTTTTTGAAGCTTCTTTGTCATTAACTTGTATTACGCCTTCAAAAGCACCTTTATAACCTATGGCATCACCGTAAACCTCGATAAAGCCTAAAATAAAATCAATGTCACCTTCCGTACTATTTACCCAATTAATATTAGTTGCATCCCATTGCTTAAGATCTCCAGTTTTAAAATACTCTATTAGCATGGCTATGTGTTTTGCTTGTGCAGGATTTTCTGCCACGTCTTTGGCTTTTTTTAGCCAGAATATCATTTCATCCATTGCCGTACCATAAAGTCCTCCAGATTTATAAACTAGATCTACTAGTTTACCGTTCTTCTTTACTAATCTAGAGTTCAGGCCATATTCTACCGGTGTTTTATCTCCAGGCTTGCCCATTTTAGCATAGTGTGCTATAGCTTCTTCCTCAGTAACACCGTCTCCGTAATAATTATTAGCAGACAAAGCTACTTTGTCTACCCCTTTATCTTTAACAACTTTTTTAGCGTCTAAACTTTCATCAAAAAGAATAGTAACTATTCGTTCGATGAATTGATCATCCGTTTCTCCTTTTTCTTTAGGTAAGTTTAGATTGGGAGTTTCGTTAATCATATGTCTCAGAAATTCCTGTGGGAATTCAGGTACAAACTTTTTCTCAGCATAGTGGTGGTGAATACCATTGCTGAACCAAAAACGTTTCACATAGGTATCAAAAAGCATCCATTCACCGCCTTTATCACCCTCATACTTAGCGTAAAGCTCCTCTAAAGTTCTTTTTATCAATATATTATGCTTATAGTTTTGCGCATAAATAATTTCACGACCACTTAATGCTGCTTGACTCAGGTAATAGACTAGTTCCTTTTGTTTAACGGTCAACTCGTTTATAGAGCTTGCATCATATGTTAATACCTTGAGATCTGCAAAAATATTAGGATCTAAGTGAGGAGGTAGTGGAAGTAGCCCTTGATTTCCCTCCTGTTGTTGCTTCTCGTGTGGTAATTCTTGCGCAATGACTAGATTAGAAAACCCAATCAATGCTGCTATTAAATATATTTTTTTCATTATTCTATTTTAAAAAATTGAAAGGCGAATATATGCAAAAGACTTTTATAGTGCTTAAACACAGAGCAAATACACCTCTCGTTTAGCTTTTATATTTTGGGGGAATGATAGATTTATTTAATATAAAAAGGTCAAGTAGCCAACACCTATAGTAATTTAACAACTTGACCTTTTTTGAAGGAAGAAATGAGGAGGCTTAATTTAAAAAGTCATAATAAATACTATAGTCGTCTTGATCCATTTTGTAGCTTAAAACTTTACCATCCGAAAGTATAAATAAACCCTCGTTCGATTTAGCATAAGGACTAAAAACCACATCTACTTTCTCGATTCCATATTCTAATTTTTTCATAGCATTTTCGGTTTTATCCGCAAATTTATCAAGGTTAGAACTCATTCTCTCCAACTTGCTAAGCGCTGAACTCCCCGCAATGAAAGCTTCTGCATCTTTATCTACCGTTTTAGTTTTTACAATAGTAAGATCAATAGACTTACCTTCAGAAAGCTCACCTGTTCCCGTATTTAGTGTACTATAAAACCCTTTCTTAGCCTTGTAATTAATAAATGAAATTATCCCATTGTCATATCCTCTAAATGGCAAAACATTAAATTTTTTGAGCAAACTGGTCATTTGAACTATTCCCATATTTTTACTTGATCCAGCCATCTCAATATTGGATGCTTCCTTTTCTAATATATTTACATTCAATAAACTACCATTGGCATCTGTATCAAAAAGTATAAAATCATAAACAGTAAGTACTAATTCTCTTCCAGAGTTACCTCCAATGAGTAGCTCAGCCCCTGTAATACCACTTCCCGTAGAATAGCTTTCGCAAATGATACCATATCCCGTTTCAGTAACGGCAATTTTCTCAACCATAACATTCATCTTACCACTAAACACAAAGTCACTACGCTTGGTATTTTTCAACTTTGTTTTCATGACACTCCAATCAAATGTATTTTTAGCTTTGACAGTGCCATCGGGCTCCATTATTGTTAGAAACAATCCTTCTGTTTTTTTGGCGGTATATATTGTTCCATTTAGGTAGTATCCTGCAATTATGAGCTTACCGTTGTCATTTAAAATGTCAGATGGAAAAAAAGTTTGATCTCCTGATAATGTATACTCTCCTGAAACATTTCCGTTTAGATCGCACATTACTAGTTTTAACTCGTAAGCACTTTCTCTTCTATTGTTGTGTTCCATCAGGTAGACCATACCACCTTTAGTTGGAAAAATATTAACCAATGAGAAGGCCTTTTTATCTTCCATTTTTTCCAACCGTTTTTGAGTTACTGTTCCATCTGCTAGTATATGAATATATTCCATCCCACGTGATATTACTGTACTTCTTCCATTAGCATCAAAGCCATTCTCAGCATATCCTCGAACTAAAACCATGTTGCCATTTTGATCCATAGCAGAACTATTTATCCCATAAAAATTAAAGTTAGGCGCTGTCTCAATGGTAGTGTAAACTGGCTGTTCTCCTTGATGTACTTTAACCAAAGTAACCTCTTTTCTACCGTTAAAAATAATCACGCTATTGCTCGCAGAAGTTTCAACATCAAAAATATAACTCCCACTAGGTACGGCTATTTCTTGGTCAGAAACCCCTTTTGCAAGAAAATGTAAGGTAAATAATTGTGTTTGATTCATTCCTCGTACACCTTCATTAGATAATGCTGCAGGATATTTACCAAAGTTATAAACTCCTATTACTTGCGCAGGATTGATATATTGTTTCCGTGAAGCTATTTGTGCATTACCCGTAAATGCAATAGCTAAACAGAAAAAAATAAGTAAAGTATTTTTCATGGCTTGATTTTATTAAAATTTAATTTTAGCAAGATTTAATGTATTTGCAGAAACATCATATTGGTACAATGTAAAGTATCCATCTAAAGATAACATGCCTTCTCTAGCAAAATAGTCTTCCATAAAAGTGGAACCAAATCCAACGTTATATGATTTACGCTGAGGAAGCACATTATAATCTGTCCCAATAGGTGTTCCCCAAAAAGTGCGCTTATCTAGTTCTTCTTTGCCTTTGTTAAGATCTATGAGAGTAAAATAATTATGCATTTGACCGTAACCCCGAGAAACTATTTTACCGTTATACATTCCTTGGTAACTAAAAAGTCCATTTTGCTGCATTTTTGGTCTAGCGCTGTTCGCACTGCCAAAACTCCCAAGTTCTAATTCTATCGTTCTTGGTTGTTTCCAGATTCTTTTTTGTTTTTCCAGAGGATTATCTAGATTTATTAAATAATAATCGAGTAACTCCATTTGAGTGTAATAAGTATCTGTTCCTGGATTTCCTGGTGTGGTAGACGGTACATTCTGCTTCCTATCTCGTGATAAATAGCTCTCACATATCAAGTAGGACTCTCCCTCTACTTGTACCACTTCGAGCATATGTAAAGCCGGGGCTATTTGGCTATAAACAGGTTTGTCATCTGTCGTTTTATCGCCTAATTTCTGCTGTAATTCAAGGAAATCAACCAATACATCACTCTTAACAGCGCCACTCACTCCGTCTAAAGTAATTACACTCATAGCGAGAGGAATACCCTTGAACATTTCGGTACTTGTAGACCCATAGTCTGACACCAACAACAGATCACCATTACTTTTATACTCGAAATAATATGATGAAAACTGACCCGTCTTTCTAGGTACATCTACGAATGCTTTTTCTTGACCTATGGAGTTTAATAAGCACAAGCCAAGATCTGCGTTCATTCCTTTTTTATATAAAATTGCCAGTTGTCCATTATTACTTAAAACAACCTGTTCAATATCATATTTACCTTTCTCCGCTATTTTTTCATATTTCCATTGCTCCTCAAACATTGTTGAAAATTGGGTAACCCTAAGTGCGGAGCCCACCTTAGGTATTTTTACTTCTTGTATAACCGTTATTCCTTTATCACTAATGAGTGTTTTCGAACCTTTAATCTTTTCTTCAAACGTAAGCGTATGCCTTGATGTTTCTTTCCCATCTGCATCTAGCAGGACAAATTCTCCTGTACTCATCATAAATACTGTACTTTCACCCATCATCCCAAATTTAGTAATTGTAGGTCTGTTACGATTCTGAAATTGTAACCGACTCAATTCTTCTCCCTCAAAAGACAAAATAATCAATTCACTCTGGTCATAGGTCTTCTTTAAGGGCGTCATCGTAAAAAGGAAATTCTTACTAGACTTAATGGCTCCAAAATAATCATAAGGGAGAGATGTTTCAAATTCAACTTGTGCTAGAGATGCACTAGAAACTAACAAAAAGAATGACAAGAGAAGACACATCTTTTGTGCTGCTTGTTTCATAATTAACCGGTTCATTGCGGGCAAATTTAACCGTTAATTTGAAGTCTCTTTGTTAAAACATGAAAATAATTAAAGTACTTTATTTTAACTTATAGCCAATTTATAGTCAATTCTTTACATAAACCTTCTAAGTCCTGAACTACCTTGTCATTCAGCGGAATTCCAGTTAAACTTCGTTCTTCTTCCATTAAAAATTCTTTTTCCCCAGGCACAAAAACTTCTTGAGACTCATCTATCCTTTCTGCATTTTTAAATGATTCTATCCAATGGTCCATACTATCTTTAAATTCACTAGCAGGTCTAAAACCTTCAATCTCCATGGCGCCAACAAAATGCCCCAACCCTTTTCCAGGCAAATCAGGAAGCAAAGGTAAAAATGGCACAAATGGAGGAACCCACTTACCATAATTAGCTCCAGACAGAACGCCAGTTAGTATATCTACTAAACTTCCTAAAGCATATCCTTTGTGACTCCCTAATTCTTCTAAGCTACCCAAGGGGGTAAGCATACCTCCGTCTAGTAATTCATCAATATTTTGACTGGGATTACCGTCTTTATCAACCATCCACCCTAATGGTATTTCTTTATTTTCTCTCTTGGCAATCTCAATTTTTCCCCGGGCCACAGAGGCAGTTGCCAAATCTATAACAAGAGGTTTTTGTTTTAAAGTAGGGAATGCGTATGCAATAGGGTTTGTACCTAACATTGCCTGCTTGCTATGGGTAGGCGGTATAAAGGGAGTTGCATTGGTCATGGCCATTCCAATCATATCATGAGGAAGTGCCATCATAGCATGATAGCCCGCTATCCCAAAATGATTAGAATTGCTAATCGCGCCCCATCCACTACCATATATTTTAGCTCTTTCTATGGCTATATTCATAGCCTTAGGTGCCACTATTAAACCTAATCCTCCATCACCGTTAATCGTAAAAGTAGACTTACGCTCACGTATAATTTCCACTTTGGGAGACATATTGATTCGTCCAGCTTTCCAAAGAGAAACGTAACCAGAGAGACGAGAAACCCCGTGACTGTCAATTCCCCTTATATCAGCACTCACTAAAACATCAGCTGCTGTTTCTGAATCTTGCCTGTCACACCCCATGGCGGTAAAAACATTTACAGCTAATTTCTTTAGCTCATCTTTGGTAAATAGTTGCATTTCGGCACAAAAATGCATCTTTTTTTAGCTTCCATAAACCATTGACATTAACTTATTTAGAATAAACCAATTTGAATAAAAAAAATATTTCAAGACGAATGCAACATATTTGCATCGTACAGAGTCTATCCCTTGAACCAAAAAAGCCATTTTACTAAACCGAACCAATTGAATGAAGCAGATCTTATCAAAGGATGTATTGGAAATGACGTATTTTGTCAACAAAAGCTATATGAACAGTTTTCTCCTAAAATGATGGGTGTTAGTTTACGATATTGCAACAGTAGAATGGAAGCAGAGGATGTTCTGCAAGATGCTTTTATCAAAATTTTTGACAAGATAAATACGTTCAAAGGAGAAGGATCTTTTGAAGGATGGATCAGAAAAATTGTGGTTTTTACTGCTCTTAAAAGTAGTGATAAACGAATTGCGAAGTTTGAACCAGGAAATTTGGAAAATACTTCAGAGCAAAGTCTTGATGCCGAAGCAATAAGTAACATGGAGACAGAAAGTCTTCTGAAAATATTGCAAGAATTACCCGCGGGATATCGAACCGTTTTTAACCTATATGCAATAGAAGGATATAGTCACAAAGAAATAAGTGAGATCATGGGAATGTCTGAAGTTACATCCAGAACTCAATACAGTAGAGCGAAACAACATCTAATAAAACTACTTGCCAAGTATGGCATAAAGAGAATATGAACAACAAGATCGAAAATATCTTTAAGGAAAAATTTAATAGTTATGAATCAACGCCACGCGCTGATTTATTTGAGACTATTCAGATTAAAAGGGCAAAAAATAAGCGGTCTCAATGGTATTGGGCTTTAGCTGGTTTAATGTCCGTCATAATTATTTCTTCTTTTGCTTACTTATCAAAAGTTGAAAATCGGTTAACCATTCAAAAACAGCACCAACATGCGGAATATTTACTGACACAACCAACAAAAAATCGTGAAAATGCTGAAGATAAAAAAAGCAATACAAGTACCCATGCATTTAATGATGAAGAGGAAATGGTTAATATTAAGACCAGAATAAACATATCTCAAAGGGATAAAAAACAGCTTAATTCTAATGCCACTTCTAAAATTAAACAAGCTAATCCTTTACCCGTTTCTCCAATAGTTAATCAAAAACTAGCCGATAAATTTGCTGAATTATACCTAAAGAATAAAAACGTTGATCCTTCCAAAATTAGAATTTTTACAACCATAGGTGAGTTAGATGTAGACAGAAAAATTACAAGCACACCAAATGTTGTAAATCAGCGAAACGAGATTTCTAACAAACACAATACAGATTTAATTAAAGACAACGAAGAGTTAAATCATGAGAATATTTTCGATATTCAAAAGACAGATTTTACGAGTCAAAAGAAGAAGGCTTCAAAAAAAGTTGTTAAAAAGATTTCAAAATTGAAACATAGTCGAAATCGCAAATCACAAAAATATAGATTTCAGAACAATAGCTATCCAAAATATTAACTTGACAGACAACAAATAGATAAACATAAGATATATTAATAAATCCATAAAGAACTACTCTAATATAACAGAAGATATATGATAAGAACACTACTAACTGCGTCATGTTTTAGAAAAGCGATAGAATCTATTTATCTTGCTCCAGCAAAAACTAATGACATTTTTACAAACAGAAACAAGATATTTAAATTACTTAAAAAGAGTGCTTTAGCTTTATTTTTTATTCTTCCATTTCTAGTCGGAAGCCAAAAAGCAGAAGCAACCCACTACATGGGCGCCGATATTACCTACAAGTGTATCGACTCTTTCAAATTTGAAGTTACCCTAAAATGGTATAGAGACTGTAGAGGTGTTTCTCTAAGTAACAGTCCGCTTCAAGTAAAATGTTCTAACGGTAGTTCTCAAAACGTAACACTAACCCTAATAAGTATTAGAGAAATAACTCCTATTTGCGCTACGGCTACAGGGGGGTGTTCACCCCAAAATACATACGGAACTGGAGAAGGTGTAGAAGAGCATACTTACAGAGGAACCTTAGATTTTAATACGTCTCCCCTTAGTTCACTGAAAAATTGTACTGGCAAAATTACATTTGGTTCTGTTGGCTATGCCCGTAACGGCTCCATTACAACAGGAGCTGCAAATCAAAATTTATGGACAGATGCTGAGTTAGATTTGAAAAATGTGCCGTGTAATAATTCACCTACACTTACTTCTGAGCCCATCGCAATTCTGTGCTGTAATCAACCTTTCTTTTTTAATAATGGTGCAGTAGATAATATTGACAACGATTCACTTTCGTATTCATGGGGACACCCAAGAAGTGCCGTTTCTACCAATACTGGTTATGGAGGAAACTGGTCTTATAACTATGCCTTCAGTGTTTACGACCCTCGTAATCCTATACAACCCAATAATCCAATACCCAGCAGTAATCCGCCTATCGGATTATACCTAAACCCAGAAACTGGAGATATTATTTTCACCCCTGTTAACTGTTCTGAAGTAACTGTTGCAGTGATAAATGTGACCGAATGGAGAAAAGACACCGCCGGTGTTTATAAAGTTATTGGCCGTACGCAACGTGACTTACAGTTTATTGTAAAAACATGTGCAGACAATAATCCCCCTATCGTAAACGGACCTTATGCATATAGCGTATGCGAGGGATCTCAGTTATGTTTTAATGTCACCACCAATGACATCACATTTCAGCCACCACCACCAGCTACTGCACCCCCTGCCGATACTGTTAAGACAACTTGGAATGCAGGTATACCGGGAGCTTCATTTACCATACTCAATCCAACAGGCCTACACCAAACAGGACAATTCTGTTGGACCCCTGGGGCCGGTACCGCAAGTGATCTGCCTTATAACTTTACCGTAACTGCTCGCGACAACGCCTGCCCATTGAATGCAGTAGCTGTACGTGCATTCCGTGTAACGGTAAAACATAGAGCTAAAGCAACAAGAACAAGAGACACCCTTCCTTGTGGAGTCTACGCCGTAAAAAGTAATCCGGTAACCGGATTTAGAGGAACTCCCGGATATTCTTGGAATATTTTAGATTCGACATACAACTTAGTTACGGACCGGAAAA
>JAFMCI010000040.1 GCA_017857855.1 Bacteroidia bacterium
GTCAAACAAAAAAGCGGAATAGTGAACCTAAATTCAACTATTCCGCTCTGGTAGCGAGAAGCAGAATCGAACTGCCGACCTCAGGGTTATGAATCCTGTGCTCTAACCATCTGAGCTATCTCGCCATTTAACTAAAACAAGTACGCTGAAGTACTTTGTACGCTATCGTTTAAGTAATGTAAACACATAAACATTAGCCTACATGTACCTTTTACATCACTGCGATAAAGCGGGTGCAATAATAAAAAAATATTTATGAGTAGCGTAGTTAATCTTTAAAAATATTCAGTGAACCCTCTTACCTATCCACGGCTACCTTATAGGTCGGATCTTCCATAATATTTACGTCTATAAGCTTATCTGCATTGGCTAATAATACTCTGCAGTCGGCACTTAAATAACGTAAGTGAACCGTCTTACCCACTTTTGCATAGCGTTCTGTCATTTTATTTACCGCATCTATTGCACTCATATCCGCTATTTTACTCTCTTTAAAATTGATTACCACCTTTTCTGGATCATTGGCAACATCAAATTTCTGACTAAAAAGTGTGGTAGAACCAAAAAACAAAGGACCGAAAATTTCGTAGTGCTTCACCCCTTCTGCATCCACAAACTTGCGCGCTCGTATTCTTTTGGCACTTTCCCAGGCAAACACCAACGCAGACATAATAACCCCTACAAAAACAGCTAAAGCTAAGTTGTGCATGAAAACGGTAACCAGAATCACCACAATCATGACAAATATATCATGCTTGGGCATCTTATTTAATGCACGTACACTCACCCATTCAAACGTACCAATAGCCACCATAATCATTAATCCTGTAAGTGCAGCCAATGGTACCTGCCCGATCAAACTACTGCCAAACATGATAAAAACCAATAACATAACCGAGGCTATTATGCCCGAAAGTCTTGCTCTTGCTCCGTTGCTAATATTAATTAAACTTTGGCCAATCATTGCGCAGCCTCCCATACCTCCAAAAAAACCGGTTACGATGTTTGCCATACCTTGCGCTACAGATTCTTTGTTCCCATTTCCACGGGTTTCAGTGATCTCATCGATTAGATTAAGCGTAAGTAAGCTCTCTACCAATCCAACGGCAGCGACAATAAAGGCGTATGGAATGATAATAATCCAGGTTTTAAAGTCCATCGGTAAGCTGGGAATATTAAATGGGGGAAAACCTCCTTTTATACTTGCCAAATCACCTACGGAAGTAGTTTGTAAATCAAAGAATTTTACCAAGCCAAAAACAACAAGAATAGCCGCTAAAGAAGAAGGAATAGCCTTGGTTATTTTAGGTAATCCAAAAATAATAAGCATGGTTAACAACACTAATCCTAACATGATATACAACGAAGAACCGCTCATCCATTCTCCCTCTGTCTTAAACGAACTAAACTGAGCCATAAAAATAACGATAGCTAATCCATTTACAAATCCATACATGACCGATTGAGGCACTAAACGAATAAACTTACCCAACTTAAAAAAACCAGCTAGCATTTGGATTATACCGGCAAGCACTACGGTAACAAAAATGTACTGTGTAATCGTGTCTGTGTTTATACTTGGATCTGCAAGCTTTAACTCCTGTATTAATCCTATAAAAACGATGGCAATAGCCCCCGTGGCTCCCGAAATCATGCCCGGTCTACCACCGAATATACTCGTAATCAATCCGATGCTAAAAGCTGCATAAAGCCCTGTAAGCGGCGATAAACCAGCCAAAAAAGCAAATGCTACCGCTTCAGGAACTAAAGCCAATGCTACGGTAAGTCCCGACAGCACTTCGGTGGCATAATTTACTTTTTGTCTGAAATCGAATAGATTTAGGTATTTTTTCATAAATGATTTTTTCTAAATGAGGTGCAAATTTACCTTTTAAACCTGCACAGACTAAATCTAGTGTAGGTAATACCTTGAATACTCACTTATATTCCCGGCAATGGATAGCTAATCTATCGCTTAAAAGTCAAGTTTAGGTTCTACGAGAATAACCTCTTCCTTATCTACTTTTACCAAGCCTGGCGTTGCACCTTTGGGCTTACGTATGTATTTACGTGACGTATACATCACGGCTGCAAGTGACTCACTTTTTGCTTTACTGTAAAATGCTGCGACACTGGCTACTTTCTCTATAGTGGAAGGTAATATGCGCGTATTATTGGGATTGCGTATAATGACATGGCTACCACTCACGTCCTTGGCATGCAGCCACGTATCCGAGTTGGAAGTGTGGTAACGTAGTAAGTCATCATTCTCTCTAGCCCCCTTCCCTATTCTAATCTCAAAGCCATCTATATGCATGGTTTTATAAGGTACGCGTTTTTCTTTTTGCGTTAATTTAAGATCCGCTGTCTTTCGAATTTCTTTCAGACTATCTACGCTTTCAAAGCTTTCAATTTCCTTTGCTTTTGCAAGAAAATTATGTTCTACTTCTGTAAGATGTTTTAACGCAAAATCCCTCTGTTTACTTTCGTTTTTACCCTTGGTATAGTAACGCTCGGCGTTTGCTTGTGGGCGTAGGGTATTTTGCAGTTTTATAATCACCTCATGTGTACCCTCAAAATTGAGTAGTTTAACCTCTGATGCTCCTTTGTTGATTTGCCATAAATTTGCCATGAGCAAATCAGCTTTTTCTTTGTAGGAACTAGCTCTATTGAGCTCTTCCAAGCGTTTTTGAGCAGACTTCACCTTCTTTTCCAGCATAGAGAGTTCTTTGTGCAGTTGTCCAAGGTGAGAACCCTTGGTTTGGGCGTATACCTGATGTGATATAAATAAACGTGCATGTTGATCTAAGGCTTGCGTAATCTCCTCGAACTGGGCAATAGGCTCTGCTCCTGCCTCATAATCTAACGTGTATTTCTTTACGCCTTTGTTTAAAAATAGCGGTTGCTTTAAAACTTGCTGCTTGAGTTTATCGAGTGCAATTACTCTCTCCGTACTAGTCATTTCGTCAAACGATAAATGGGTAAGTTGTAGTCGCTCATTCTCGTTTAGAAACCGCAAATCACTTACTTTTTTGTCTTCCAACTGCCATGTATTGATTTCATACGTTTCTACTTTACTGGTTTTTACGGGAAATGCTTCTTGCCAACTATTAGACTGGTAATGTGTTAGTTGCGCAAACTTCCCAAACAGATAAAAGGCCAAAACCTGTTGGTCTTCAAATACAATATCAAACCGTCTATCATACGGGAAAGTGAGTATTTCAGTTACTTTTACCCCTTTCAAACTTCGAAATACTGGAAGCCTATTTTTCTTTTGAAGCTTTTCTAAATCCGGTGTTTGAAAATAAGCTTGTCCTTGAAAAAAACTTACTTTAACACCCTCCTTATCAAAAATTAAGTATACGTCAAACTGAGACGTGGTAAAGAGTTCTGAAAGTGGCTTACCTACTAGTTTAGCTCGGAGCTGTATAGCAAGTCGTTCGATGAGGAAAGCATTCATGTTGGATGTTCAAAGGTATTCGTATTTCAGGAACCTAAATCGGAAACGATTATTATCCTATTGTGCACTTAGTATTCTCCAAATACATCGGTTAAACACTCGCATCCGTTTTCGGTAATTACGATAGTGTGTTCAAACTGAGCCGATAGTTTACGATCACGTGTGCGTGCTGTCCATCCGTCACCTTTGTCTACGATACATTCGGGCACTCCTTCGTTAATCATTGGCTCTATGGTAAATACCATTCCTGGCTTCATTTTCTTTCCGGTATTCTTTTCTCCCACATGACTCACTTCAGGCTCTTCATGAAATTGAAGTCCCACGCCATGCCCACAAAATTGCCATACCACCCCAAATCCTTTGCTTTCTGCATAACGTTGGATCTCATAGCCTATGTTACCAAATCTATTCCCAGGTCTACATTGTTTTACGCCAATGGCAAGACACTCTCTGGTTACGTCAATCAGATTCTGTGCATTATCCGCAATTTTACCTACCGCATACATTCTACACGTATCTCCAAAATAGCCGTTTAAGATAGTAGTTACATCAACATTCAAAATATCTCCTTCTTTCAGCACATAGTCGTTAGGCACACCATGACAAATCACTTCGTTAGGACTTGCGCAAATAGCTCCACTAAATGCAGGTGAGCCGTGAGATTTATAGCCTAAGGTTGCAGACTTAGCTCCATGATCGGTGATGTATTCTAATGCTTTATCATTTATGAATTTGGTGGTATTACCTGCCACTACAAATTGCTCTAAGTACTTAAGCACGTTGGCCGCGAGTATGGAACTCTTTCTAATACCTTCAATCTGCTCTTTCGTTTTTATTTTTATTGCCATGTTAACTATGAGCCTGCAAAGGTAGTTAGTCGTTTATCAAATTCAAACTGTATAATAAGCTGTGTTACTACTTCACTATTTTGCGAATAAGCATTCCGCAGTTGGTATTTACTTGTAAGAAATAGACACCGCTTGGTAAATGGCTAATATCGATTGAAAACGATGATTGATTGCCCTGCAATACGTCAGCCTTCAAAGACTTGCCATGGGCATCAACGAGTGAATAGTTTGTCGCCTGTGCTTTTTCTAGGACTACACGTAGTTCGTTTTGTGAAGGATTAGGATAAATAAGCATCTGATGAGACACTTGAGAGATACTTCCTATGCGTTGCGATGTTCTGATACTTTTGTCGGTATAGACTTTATAGGCACCTGGAGCGCAATTAATACTCATTTTGATATCGGTTACATTAATACTATCTCCACTAAAATACTCGTACCACATTCCCGTGTGCTGAAAATCGCCAATCAGATCTGCTGTTGTAACATCAAAATTACCCATCACCACAAAATTTTGACTTGCATCCGATAAATGTACTCGTTTGCCTTTTCCTCCTAAATCTAGCTTTACGTCATTTCCTTCAAAGGCTTTATAAGTGAGTTTAAGTTGGTTCATTTCTGACATTACACGGTAAATATCCTTTCTGTTTCCAGCAGTATTATAATCCCATTTAATAGGCTTATTTCCTACTCTTCCGTTAAAGTCAATGGCGTAATCGTAGCCTAATTCTTGAAATTGCCACATTAATTTAGGCCCAGGTATAGCACTAAAAATTACCCAAGTAAGCTCACTTCGATCTAAGGCTGTATTGATGTCTTTCACAGAATAACTTCCACTTGAATTTCCATATTGCAGGTTTTTGTAAAGCATACGTTCTTCGTCATGACTTTCTGCATACGCCAGAAGTTTAGGGTTATTCCATCCCCGTGATTGGTGATAAGCGTTCGTAAAATTAGAGGTATAGCCCATACTTGCTTCTGTTGCCTCGTGATTCATATTGCCCCAAAACATACAACCATAATTAGCTAAATCCTTTTCTTCACTATTATCTGCAAAATGCTCAAGAATTACGTAGGCATTGGGATTTACGGATTTTACTTCATTGTAAATTCGTTTCAGGTTATTTACCCGGTCTATATCATAAGCACCCCATGCTCCTACATTACCCAATGTGTTTTTTTGGGTAAATCCCTTAGACAAATCAAATCTAAATCCATCTAGCTTGAATTCAGTTAGCCAATATTCCATAATTTGTTTGAGATAAGCTCTTAGCGCCACACTCTCATGGTTTAAGTCATAACCGACATTAAAATCATGTTTGGCATCTGTATTGACAAATGGATTTTGACCTGTTGGCTTAAAGGTAGTAGCATCCCAATACAATTGACACAAAGGATTTTGACTGAAAGCATGATTATATACCACGTCTACAATCACCGCTATCCCTCGTTTATGGCAGGCGTCTACAAAAGCTTTAAGTGAAGCAGGTGTCCCATAATATTTGTCCAAAGCCATGTGATACGAAGGGTTGTAGCCCCAGCTCTCGTTACCTTCAAATTCATTGATAGGCATTAACTCTATTGCATTTATCCCAAGATTAACCAAGTAATCTAAAGTGTCCAATAAGGTCTTGTAATTATGCTTCGCCACGAAGTCTCTAACGAGCATTTCGTACACAATTAACTTATTTTCTTCGGGAGCAATAAAATCGCTCACTTCCCAAGTGTAGGGAGTTTTGGTCATTTCGATCAATGATGCTATCCCCGAGGTTTTGCCTTGTGGATATGGATGCGGATTAGGATAGGTTTCTGCTGCGATGTACTGATCATTATTGGGATCTAAAACCAACTCACTGTAGGGATCGGCAATAATAATTTCGCCATCTACCAAGTACTGAAAAGCATAACGCTCATTCGCTTGAAGGTTTGGTATTTCTATCCACCAAGTAGCTCCATCGCTGGCACGTTTCATAAAGTAGTCTGTACTTACCGTCCAGTTGTTAAAATCGCCAATCACGTAAACATACTTTTTGTAGGGAGCAAACAAAGCAAGAGTTAGACTGGTTGACGTCGTTCTGTTTATGCCCAACTTGGCACCTGTCGGCAATGCTTCAATAACTAAACTGGGATTAATCACATAATTGACCGTGTCGTAAGCAAGAGTTCCAGCAGCGTCAGCAGCTAAAATCACTTGATAATCGCCTGGTGTTGTGGCTGTGTAGGTGTATGAAATAGATGTCCCCACATTGGAAGCTACATCAGTCCCATTAATATTAACGGCTAACGTAGCACTCATGGATGAGCCACCGTTTATCGTTATTGATTCACCTATACTGTATATTTTATTTTGACTAGGCGAGGCAATAGTTGCGTACAACCCTCCTGAATACAGCTGAATAAAAATATCAGAACCATCGGCATTGCGTCCAGATATGTTGCCAGCTTCATTTCTAAACAAGATGGCTATTTTTTCTATGGATTCTCCAGACGGCACGCCATAGTATGCTCGTATATCTGAAATACTCAATGTATACTTATCATTTCCAATACTAGTTAAAACGGGTGCATTAGCCGTACCCCACGTTCCTTTGGTATATTTCCAATCGGTATTAGAAGTGCTGTTATTGGTAATTACACCGGTATGTGCATACACAACTCCTGCAAATCCTGACATACCCCCATTACCTTCTTTTGCATCAAAGGTTATTACGATTGCACTACTTTCTGTTGGAAAGGACGGAGAAACAGTTACGACTTGCGCTTTTAGATCTAAAAAACTTAGAATAAGGACTAATGATAGCAGTAAAAATCTACTTAACACTTTAAACATTGGTCAAAGTTGCAGAAAAGAATTTTACGAAACGAATCAGTAGTGTAAAAATGACACTAAGTCGTTACAATAAAATTATTTTTAGAAGTACAAATCTGCCATGATATATTCATAATCAATCGCTTATAAATACATTAACATAGAACTTAAAAAAATAACATGTGGAAAAATACAGTGAATTATGCCTCTTGTTGAAAGTTCGATTCATACATGTAATACATCAAAATTTATCAGCTGAAATTTATATAAAAACAACCTTTAAACATTCATTACCAGCGCATTAACACAAAATTATTTTATCATAAAAAACGGCATTTCAAATTTAATTGCATTAATTAGTTGAATTTATATATTTGTACCACGTTAAGACTTAGCGTAAATATTACACTAAGTATATAGTTAAATAATATATGAACATATTAAAAAGCAAAGTTGTCATTCTCCTTATTTCTGCTGTTCTATTTTCAAGTGCAGCGATTGGGCAAACTAAAATTACGGGTACAGTTGCAGACAATGAGACCAAAGAACCTTTGGTAGGTGCTTACATTCAGTTAATAGGATCGAAAGGCGGTGCTATTACAGATGGTACGGGTAAGTTCTCATTTGACCTTCCGGCTAATGTAAAATCTTTCAAAGTGAGTTTTATTGGATATACCCAACAAACTATTGAAATAGGAAACCAAACTCAATTTACTATTTTGCTAAAGTCACAAGATGATTTAGACGAAGTAATTGTAATTGCTTATGGTACTCAAAAGAAAAGTGACAAAACAGGGGCCGTAACGCAAGTTTCCGCTGATGAACTAAATAAAGGAAGAATTACTGATCCTATTCAAGGACTACAAGGTAAGGCTGCGGGAGTTAACGTATCAAAACAAGGTGGTGACCCTAATGCTGGTTTTAGCGTAAACATACGAGGTAGTGCTAGTATTACAGGCGGCACAGGACCTTTGTATGTGGTGGACGGCGTAATTGGTATAGATCCTACTACTATCAACCCAGACGATATCGCTACTTTTAACGTATTGAAAGATGCGGCATCTACATCGCTATATGGTACACAAGGTAGTAATGGTGTCATCATCATAACCACAAAAGGTGGGTCTATGGGAGGTGCTGTTTCAGACAGAATTAATATAGAATACAACAATTTTGTTGCTTTTGATAAAGTAGCTAACAGACTTGACTTCTTAAGTGGAGACGAGCTTCGAGATTATGCCATCAAAACAAACAATGCAAACTTCCAAGATAATGGAGCCAACACCGATTGGATGGATGCCATATACAGAACAGGCATATCTCAACAACATACCGTAGCTGTGAGCAAAAGCGATGAGAATACAAACTATCGTCTTTCTTTGTCTACCAACAAATTAACAGGAGTATTGAAGGGAACTGATAAAACTAGAAATATTGCTAGATTTAACATTTCTCAGAAGGCGCTAGATGACAAGCTTACCATCTCTGCCAGACTTAGTGCCACGCTAGAAACCAATAACTACGTAAAGTATGATGGAGGAAGTGATCCTAAGAATGTGATTTACCAGGCCATGAGAAGAGCGCCTACTGATCCTATTACCAATGCAGACGGAAGTTTCTTTGAAACCGATAGAAATTTCCAATACAACAATCCAGTCGCGATTATAGACCAGTTTACTAATACCCGTGATGCCAAAAGATATTTAACCAACGTTGATGCAGCTTATGCCATTACCAAAAACCTAGAAGCGAGAGTAACCGGAGCTTTAGGTCGTGATGACGACCAGTCTTGGTATGCAGAACCAGCTAGCGCATTTAGTAATACTACCAATGGTTTGGCAAGTAGATCGTACAACAACAAATCATATAATTACATATCTGAAATATTGTCCTACAACAACACTTTCAATGAAAAGCATAGTTTAAATGTATTAGGAGGCCACAGTTGGCAATCTGTTTCTTACGATGGTTTTAGAACAGAAGCTAGAAATATTGACCCGTTTTATGAAGGTGTTGGAGCCGATAACTTAAAAGCTTACAGTGAGCTAGAATGGGGTTACGCTTCATCGTACCGTAGTACACCTGAAGGATTAGCTTCTGTATTTTCAAGAGCAATTTATGACTTTAATAAAAAGTATTACATGACTGCTTCGCTTAGAAGAGATAAGTCGAGTAAATATGGTGACGATGTAGAATGGGGTACTTTTTGGGCACTTTCATCTGCATGGAATATCAAGAAAGAAAATTTTGCTAAAAATTGGAATGATGTGTCTGACCTAAGATTGCGAGTAGGTTACGGTCTTACAGGTAATGCAGACATACCCAACAACATCGACCGTGTGCGCTATGAGCCAACCAGCAAAGGCATTGATTCTGAAACAGGTCAAGAGATTATTATTTGGAACAATAACAGAGGTAACATTCCTAATCCAGATTTAGCCTGGGAAGAAGTAAGAGAACTTAACTTAGGTTTGGATTTTGGTTTCTTTAAAAACAGAATCACCGGTTCTGTGGAATTGTACAGTAAGAACACTAACGGGCTTGTAATGGAAGTATCTGTGCCTGTGCCACCTAATATTGCTCCAAAGAAATATGAAAATGCGGGCGAGATAAAAAATAACGGTATAGAGTTAACCTTGAATGGTATTGTACTTGATCAGAAAAATTTCCAATGGAAAACAACTTTCGTCGCATCTAAAAACAAACAAGAAACCATAACTCTTGGTAACCTCGAAGCGAATAGTCTGGGTATCAAAAAACTATATGTATCTGGTAGAGGCTTAGTCGGTGGCGACAACTATACACAAGTAATTCTTCCAGGTTATGAAATAGGGTCATTCTTTTTACCCGTATATAAAGGCTTAACCAGTGACGGTAAGTTCTTATTTGAAACAGAAGCAGGAGGTGTAACGCGAGATGTAACAAAAGCAAAAAGACAATTTGTAGGAAGTGCACAACCAGATATTATCATTGGTTGGTCAAATTACTTTCAGATTTATAAAAACTTTGATGCTAGTTTTAGTTTACGTGGTATTTTTGGTCATCAGATTTTTAACGTAACTAAAATGGTGTTTAGTAATCCTGCCGACGCTCCAAATCAAAACGTACTGGCTTCTGCTATCGTAGGAGAAAGTGCAACGATTACAAGCGACCCTACCATCAGTACTTACTACTTAGAAGATGGTGATTTTGTAAAACTAGATAACCTATCCTTTGGATATAACATTCCTTTTAGCCCAGAAAGCAAAATTAAAAACCTACGCGTTTATCTAACAGGTAATAACGTTTGGATGTGGACTAAGTATTCTGGTCTAGACCCAGAGCTTAATTTTAGTGGAACTGAATTTGGTAGAGATCAATACGATGTTTACCCAAGAACCAGAAGTATTAGCATCGGAATTAACACTACTTTTTAAAACATTACAATCATGAAAAAGCATTTAAAATCAATATTACTAGGAGGCGCCGTTCTTACTATCGCAGCGTGCACCAAGTTTGATGATAAAATATATGACGCTTCAGCTGTCAACAAACCTGATCCCGGAGTTGTTTACGCAGAACTAAGAGATCTTATAGATGATAATGGCTGGTGGTTTTGGGCACAAGAAGTTCCTTCTGACGAAATTGCATTTCCTATTCGTGGTAACGACTGGAATGACGGAGGAAAATGGAGAGTCTTACACCAACATCAGTGGACTAATGACGTGGATGCAGTGAACTCCATGTGGAGCCATCTCTATGACGGAGTGAGAGAGTCTAATAAATTAATAGATGGCCTTTTACCAAACGCTGGTGACCCTGAAATTGATCTTAGCATAGCCAAGCTTAAAACATTACGCGCCCTATTCTTATATATGCTCATGGATAATTATGGAGATGTACCTTTAATTACTTCATTTACAAGTGCACCAGAATTCCCTTTTAAAGCCACAAGAAAAGAAGTGTATGATTTTTTGGTAAACGACTTAAAAACATCAGTACCTCTACTTCCTATTAACACCAATAAATTTGCTGTCAATAAAGGCATGGGTTATACCCTACTTGCTAAAATATACTTAAATGCAGAAGTGTATACTGGCACCGCTGCTTACGCTCAGGCAGAGGCGATGTGTGACAGTGTTATTCAACTTGGCGTTTATTCACTTGACAATACAGTAACGGCTCCATTTGCCGCTAATAACGTTAACGTTCCTGAAAACATATTTACAATCTTATTTGATCAATTTGACGCACAAGGATTTAGAATTCACATGCGTACCCTGCATTACCTAAGTGACAAAACATTTGGCATGAAAGTAGGCCCTTGGAATGGATTTGCGGCGTTAGAAAGTCACTACAACAGTTATGCTACAGGCGACAAGCGTAAAGAAGAATGGTTTATGGTAGGTCAGCAGTACGATAAAAACAATGTCAAGTTATTTGACGAAACTGCAGGAGAAGACCTAGTACTTACACCTAATATTCCTGCCCTTGTTTTGGGTTCTGGAAACACCTCGGCAGAAATAAGAATGAGCGGTGCTCGTGTTAAAAAATATGAAATTGAAGAAGGTGCTTTGGAAAATCTAAATAACGATTTTCCTCTTTTCCGTTATGCAGATGTTTTGCTCATGAAAGCGGAGTGTGCTGTGCGTAATGGAGGTGCTGGATCTGGAGACGCATGGGTACAAATGATACGTGATCGTGCAAATGCTGGCCCTACTTCTGGCTTTGGATTAGATGAGATTTTAGCTGAACGAGGACGTGAGTTATTTTGTGAAGGGCACAGACGTCAAGATTTAATACGATTTGGTAAATTTGGAAATGCTTGGTGGGAAAAACCAGCAAGTGGATCTGAACGAACTATATTTCCAATACCACAGTGGGCGATAGATGCCAACCCTAACCTAGGCTTATAATTAACTTTTTTTTATAAATTAACAACAATCAAACAAAACAATGAAAGATTTATTACTAAAATCAATTAAAACAGTGGCAATACTTGCCGCATTTTTTGGTGTCGTTACACTTAACTCGTGTAAAGACAAAGAAGAAGATCCAATTACTCCAGCATTAGTAGAGGATGGATTTTATGTACAAGGTGGAGCTACTGCTTACACTGATTTCGATGTAAAAGCTACGTTACAAACAGCTAAAAACGAAGTACTTCAAGAAGACAGAGCTACATTACTAGAACTTTACGTTGCTGTAAAAGGTGGTAGCGAAGGTTTTAACATCGTACAAGTTGCGGGTGCTGAGAGAACTACTTGGGGACCAGGTGCTGATTGGGCTTCTGCTACAGGCGGAAACGAAGAGCCACAAGTAGCTATTCAAAGAGGTGCTATCGCAGTTACAGCTACTAAATTTACTGTACCTAGTGATGGACTTTATCACGTAGTAATTGACACTAAAACTGGTAAAGGAGCTATCGTTCCTGTTGAGTGGGGAATCATTGGCCAAGCTACTCCTTCAGGATGGTCTGGTGACACTAAACTAGAAGCTTCTGCATTCAGTACTTCTTCTATGACTTTCTCTGCTAAAGGTATTCAATTGTCTGCTGGTGAGTGGAAATTTAGATATTCTGGAGGTTGGAAAGTTGAGTTAGATTCAACTGAAGACTTAGGTAACGGTGCTAAAGGCGTTAAATTTAACACTAACTTTGGTGGTACTCCTGACATGCTTGTACCAGGTGGAAACAACATGGCTACTGATAAAAGCGGTATCTATGACCTTTCTATCACTTGGACAGCTGGCGAAGGTCACAAAGCAATGATTACTAGAACTGGAGACGTTCCAGCAAGAGATTACTCTGCAGTTTCTGTAGGTCTTATCGGCGATGGCGTACCAGGAAATGCTTGGGATAAAGACGATTATGCGTCTACTCCTGCAAAAGCTGGTGACGTTTACACTTGGACTTTCAGCAATGTAGCTCTTGTAGCTACTGGAGGTTTCAAAATCAGAACTGAAGGTACTTGGGATGACATTAACTTAGGTTACGATGGTAACATCATTGGTGGACCAGCAGCTGGTGACATTCAAGATGCAGGTGGTAACATGCAAGTAAAAGCAGATGGTACTTATGACATCGTATTTGTTGTAGACGCAGCTGCAGAAACTAAATCAGTTTCATTTACTAAAAAATAAGAAAAGACAAAAGTCTATTTTAAAGAGGTGCACGTTTGTGCACCTCTTTTTTTTTGCTTAAAGAAGTACCCGGTCTCTGCTCCTTTTCAATTATTATTGCCCTGTGAAAAATAATATTTTACTTATCATTATAGTCTGTTCTACCCTTCTAGGTTGTAAAACTAAAAAGATAGAAAATCGCTCTATAAAACTCAACCTAACCGTCACCCGCGACTATTGTGGTGGCGCCTACCCTACTGCTGAAATCGTTGCTGAATTGCGCGCAGCAAAACCATATAATGGCCTTATTTATCTGCATAAATCGGAAACTCGAGCAGACGATGCGATAACACTAAATGCTATAGAGGGTAAGTGCAATGTTACGGGACTAGCCGATGGTAAATACTATATATTTATTGCACCTCTTATGCAACCGCCACAAAACTTACCATTTACGAAGGAAGCTATGGTCAAATTAGAGTGTCAGTTAAAACATAATCGTACACCTAATGTGTCTTTTTCGATAGATAAAAAGACATCTAAAGTGGTTCAGAACATTCACGTGGTGTGCGACCCATGTGAATTACCTATGCCTTAGTCTTATTTTAACAGAATAAGCTTTTCTGTAAATACAGCTTGACCTGTGTTTACTTGGATAAGATACATTCCATTCTGTAAATCACGCAAATCAAGCTCAGAATTTACTGTCCCTTCCCTTAAACTAGTACCATTCATGCTCATTACCTTAAAGGTAGATTCTGCGGGCACACGGTTTAAGTAAACTATTCCCGAGGTAGGATTAGGATAAAGACCTAGTTGCATCCCTGCCTCTTCTATCCAAGCGTTCGCATTATTACTCGCACCAGGCGTAGGTTTTAAAAAACTTACCCAAGGTGTTTCGCCATCATTTTGCCTACCATAGGAAACATCTTTTGTTTGCAAACCAAAGGTTATTTGGTCTATAAGCGCTCCATTCTTGTCAAAAATCGCACACGTTTCTCCCGCTTTGCCTAGTTTGAAGGAGGCATGCATTCCCTCTCCCACATTATCTGCCCAAACTATCGGAAAGCTTTTTGGAGAAATAGTTACGCTAGGCAATCTATATTTTTGTGGATTGGTAATATCATCGGTAATATAAAACTCTCCTAAGTTAAGTGTGGTTTCTCCGTCATAAAATAGCTCAATCCAATCTTCGTACATCCCGTTTTCATCATAATAAATTGTAGCATTATCTGCCATGAGTTCATTCAGGTATAACTTAATATCTGTTCTACTTTTCGTGCTGCTGAACATATCACATACAGGATATGAAATTTGCGTATTGTCTTCTGTAACTATTGTAAATGAATAAGCAACCGCGAGCACAGAGGGATTCCAAGCAATCTTAGCAGTATAATCATCCGTAGCACCTATGTGTCTTAAGGTATCTGTCCAAATCGCAGATTGACTTCCCCAATTGTACGTTAACAACACGTAGTCTACTTTTGAATCACCTTTCGTATTGAGCGTAACTGAAATAGAATCCGTTGTATAATCTGTACTTACCGAATGCCAATAAGGTAGAGACCCAACTGACGCAAGTGTTTTAAGCTGTGTATTAGCAGAATTAGAACGCCTTGTAATGTAATCCTGAAGACCATATTTCACGTGATCTTTGCTGTAAAATGTATATGAGTTTATAAAATCCGTTTGGGTAAAACCGTAATCCAATTTTTTAATGGTATCGGCCGAAGCAGCATTACTTATTAACCCTAAAATCTGTGTAAACTTGGTGGTATATGCTGCCTTATTGAAATACTCGTTTAGGGTTTTATCGAGTAAATATGTAAATCGTTTGGCATAGGTTGGTCTTGCAAGAATCTTGGTATATAACGGACGCTTAGCACCCGATTTGCTCCAATTGTAAATATTTTGGGTTGTCCAATCTTTGCCAAGCCAGTCTATACCAAAGGTGTTGTCTAAATCAAACGGAATATATTCAAATTGACCTGTAGCATTGTTAAAGTACAAGTAGAAATTATTCATGTTATAATTAGGCCCATCCCAATTACCCGTTAACACATCCATAACCATACACTTGAGGTATGAGTTTACATTAAAAACATGTTCTAATTCACATTCAAAATCTGCACTTGACGTATTGTTCAAAACATCTATAAAATGAGCAAGATCTTGGTACGCCGTAGGTGAGTTAGCATTACGTAACTCGTAGCAAGCCAACATATAGGCAGAAGGATTCGTTCCTTTATAACTCAAATCTGCTCCATACGTACATTTATATAAATTACCTTGTCCATCAAACCTACTTTGGGTAAACTCTTCGTCGTAGTGCTCTACATTCATATACAAGCCAAAATAAGCTCCGTTAATAAAGAGTTTTACATGATTAGTACGAGAGGCGGGAACTTCTAAGTAATCAAGCATATCAAAGCACAACTTGGTCCGGGTTATACTGGGGTCATTATGTTCGCCATTGATATTCATTTTCTCTAAACCGTCATACTTTCTGCCCGACTCATAGGTATTAAAAGAAACTTTAAAAGACTTTTTAGCAGCATTTCGAGATGTATTACCGCGCAATCTAAACCCTACATTAGCTATCGAATCACGAACAGTTCCGTTATCAAAGACAAAGTTAGCATGGTATTCATAGTCGCTAAATCTATTATTATAATCTAAAATAGCAGCTAAAGAATCAGCAGGAATAGTAATATAAACACTTGGAAGAATATCATCTCTAAACACTTCTCCTTTGCCTGGAAGGTTATGTTGCGCCTGAACGTTAATACCTACTATTAAGAGTAGAGTTAAGAATGAATAAATTCTCATTTACGCTACTTTATCACCTTGATAGCTAATGGCATTTGCATCTGTAATTAAAAGATTGCTAATCCCAGCAACAAACAAACAAGTACCTGCTAGTAGCATGGTATTGATAGTAGCTTCTCCAAATAGCGTACTTGACAAGAAATTAATACCCCCTAAGGCGGCTACTATCTGAGGAATGACAATAAACATATTGAATAGTCCCATAAAAATACCCATTTTTTTAGGATCTATAGAGCTAGATAGCATGGCATAAGGCAGGGATAAAATGCTGCCCCATGAGATACCTATTAAGCCAAAGCATACGTGCAACATATTCTGGCTATCTGCATAATACATCAGAATAAAACCAAGCCCTCCTGCTATGAGACTAAACATGTGCACCAACTTACGGTTAATTGTAAGTTTACGTGTAATAAGCACAAACATAAAAGCAAATAACATAGAACTCAAACCGTACGTTCCCATGGCAGAGCCTACTAAGTCTGCAGCATTATTAAAGTTAGCATCTGCAGTAGTATAGGCCGCCATGGCCACATCGTTCGTTTTATCAATGATGCTTATGTCAGGTTTGGGCGCGTTAAATACGTGTTCCGTGAGTGCTGGCGTTGCCATACTCCACATGGTAAAAAATGCAAACCACGAAAAAAATTGAATTACACCTAATTTTTTCATAGTAGTAGGCATAGCGATAATGTTGTGTATTATCTCTTTTGCTGCATTTATAAATCCTGCAGATTCTTTCTTTTCTTTTTCGAATTCAGCTATATCCTCAGGAGGATATTCAATGGTAGTAAATATGGTAAATAAGATAGAACCCAGAAAAACTATACCTCCAATAAAGAACGCAAGTTTTACATTATTTGGAATGACAGTATCAGCGGCTTCGTTGCTCACACCCATTAAATTAAGAAGACGTGGCAACTGACTTGCCACCCATGTTCCTATACCAATAATAAGTGTTTGCACCATAAAACCGTAAGAACGTTGTGACTCGTCTAGCTTATCTGCAACAAGCGCTCTAAAAGGCTCCATGCTAATATTGATAGATGCATCTAGCATAAGCAAACTTCCCGCAGCTATCCAAAGCAATGGCGAATGAGGCATCCCTATTAATGCTATAGATGCTAGTACAGCGCCAATAAAAAAGAAAGGTTTTCTTCTACCATAACGTTCGCTCCAGGTGCGGTCACTCATGTATCCAATAATGGGCTGAACAATAAGCCCTGCTAAAGGAGCAGCTAGCCATAATCCTGGGATATCGTGAGGTTGCGCTCCTAGCGTTAAAAAAATACGGGACATAAATCCGCCTTGCAGTGCAAACCCAAACTGGATTCCCAAAAACCCAAAACTCATATTCCATATTTGCCAAAAACTTAACTTTGGTTTTACTGAATTCGTATTCATTTATTTAATAAAATTTAAAATTATTCTTGCTTGCATTTTCAAATTCTTCAGGAATAAAAGTGTACAATCTCGCTGGCTTATGTGGCACACCTTCTTGGTACTCTTCTGTTTCTTTTAAGAAACCTGTTTTTAACATTCTACGTCTAAAATTTCTTCTATCTATCCCTCCGCCCATAATCTCATTATATAAACTGTATAGTTGGTGTAAGGAAAAGTGATTGGGCAATAATTCAAATCCGATAGGCTCTCGGTAAAGCTGATCTCTCAAATTATGGATAGCTTTTACTATGATTTCATTGTGATCAAATCCAAGTTCTCCAACCTCATCATAGCCTCTCCACACCACATGTTTTGCAAAGCTGGAAGGTCTTACTTTATAATTTTTAATATTAATTAAAGCATAATAACCGATGGTGATTACACGTGCTTCAGGATTCATCCTTACCGCTTCTAACCAAACGATATCTTTTGGTTTGGTTAGCCTCTTTGGGCTACCAAAAGCACCTATTTGTTGCAAAAATATTTTCTTTAATCCAGTAAGGTCATAAAGCACCCGTGACGCAGCTTCATTTAAGTCTTCGTTATTATTAATCAAGTCACCTGGAAGAACGAGTGTATCATCCTGAAAATCAAGATTATCTCTTCTATATCGCTCAACTAAAAGCACCTTGAGATCTGAGCCATCAAAACCAAATACAACGCAGTCTACAGAAACATTTGGGTTAGAATTTATTGGCTTATTTTCAATCATGTTATGCGATTCTACTTTATTTTA
The DNA here is from genome assembly GCA_017857855.1 of Bacteroidia bacterium. GTDB lineage: Bacteria > Bacteroidota > Bacteroidia > NS11-12g > UBA9320 > UBA9320. The sequence goes on from JAFMCI010000040.1 coordinate 18,225, forward strand.
GCGTGGTAAAATTAGCTATTTTTTTCAAAGTGTAAATTTTACACTAAGTTTGCTCGAAAATATTAAAACTAGATATGATATTAGTTGCCGATAGCGGCTCAACCAAGTGCGATTGGATTCTTATAGATGACCAAAATATACACCATAAGACTCATAGTATGGGTTTTAATCCGTTTTTTCATGACGGAGATTTAGTTTTCAAAAAGTTGATGGAAAACGACTTGTTTCAAACGTTTAGAAACAAGATTGATGCAGTATACTTTTATGGCGCAGGCTGTTCAAGTAAAGAACGAAATATAATCATTGAAGGCGGATTAAGACGTGTTTTTGAGCATGCATCATTCATATTAGTAGACCATGATTTAAAAGGAGCTGCCTTAGCTACTTCAAAAGGAGATAAAGGAATTACATGTATCATAGGCACCGGTTCTAATTCTTGTTATTTTGATGGAGAGGAAGTACACGAAGAAGTGCCTGCTCTTGGTTATGTATTGGGGGATGAAGCGAGTGGTGCTTATTTTGGCAAAATACTGCTATCTGATTGGTTATACCACCGCATGCCAGACGATTTGGCTAATGCATTTGAGACTGAATATAACCTAACAAAAGAAGGAATATTTGAAGCTACCTATATTTTGCCAGATGCAAATGTCTATCTTGCTAGTTTCATGCACTTCTTTAGTAAAAATGCCGAACATCCATATCTTAAAGATATACTATTTAAAGGCTTAGACCGATTTGTAGAAATACATGTACTTTGCTACGATAACTACCGTGAGGTTCCTGTACATTTTGTGGGGAGTGTAGCCTATTATTTTAAAGATATTTTGGAAGAAGTAGCCAAAAAACATAGCTTTACCGTGGGCAAAATAGAGAAACGCCCAGTAGAACCCCTAGCAGATTACCATATTAATCAATACCAACTAACCAAATGAGTTTAAAAGCCTGTATTTACGACTTAGACGGTGTTATTACAGACACTGCAAAATACCATTACCGTAGTTGGAAATGGGTTGCCGAGCAGATTGAATACCACTTGACTGAGAAGCAAAATCAGAAATTAAAAGGAGTTGGTCGTAAAGAGTCACTCGAAAAAATAATTAAGTGGAGCGGCAATAGAATATCTGAGGCCGATAAACAGATGTATCTCCAGAAAAAAAATGCCATGTACTTAGAATTCATTGATACCATGACTCCAGATGAGGTGTTCCCCGGTTTTAAAGAATTCAATGACTTAGCCAAGGCAGAAGGCATTAAAGTGGCGATAGGATCATCCAGCAGAAATGCAATACGTATTATCGATAAACTAGATCTAGTATTGGAGTTTCATGCAATTGTAGATGGAGGAATGACCGAGAATAGTAAGCCTGAACCAGATATATTTTTGCTCGCAGCTGAGAAATTACAGTGTAATCCGAGTGATTGCTTGGTTATAGAAGATTCGCAAGCTGGACTAACCGCAGCTAAGAAGGCAGGAATGAAAAGCATTTTGTACGGAGATGACAAAGGCCTTAAAGGAGCTCATCTTCAAATAGATGACTGGTTAAAAGCAGATT
>JAFMCI010000092.1 GCA_017857855.1 Bacteroidia bacterium
GGAAGCAGGAGGCTGCTGACGCTTCATCCATACTAGAGTTGGATGTGCGCGATAATTTGGATCTAGGTGACGGCTCTTTTGAAATTAATCAAGAGAATAGATTAGCCGTAATTAAAGCTATCCGAAAGTACCAACCTACAATCGTTTTGGCCAACTCGTTCCATGATAGGCATACAGATCACGCACGAGGAGCGCAGCTGGTAAAAGAGGCTTGCTTTTTAGCTGGTTTGAAAAAAATAATTACAGAAGATGAAAATGGAGAACAGGGGAATTGGAGACCTAAATACGTCTTCCATTATATTCAATACTACCATGTAACGCCGCACTTTATAGTAGACGTTACGCCTTTTCAGGAGAAAAAAAATGAAAGCATTCGTGCATACAAAACCCAATTTTTTAATCCAGAGTCTGACGAACCAGAGACGCTGATTAGTTCAGAGAAATTTTTAAAGTTTGTGGAAGCGCGAGGGAGAGAAATGGGAGCAGCTATTGAAGTGGAATTTGGAGAAGGCTTTACTTCAGACAGCCCTTTAACCTATGATCTTTTTAACCTTTTATAGGTTTTTAGCAATAGCTTTAGCCAGGGAGTACACCAATTGGTTTCATAAAATGGCTCATCAAAACTGCCAAAAGACTTATAATAGTCTTTTACACTAGGTATCATGGATCCTTCAAAGTCAAGAATGTAGTTTTGATTTTGGTGCATAGAAATTACGTGATTAATGCCAAATGATAAAGCATTTAGCTTTCTGCCTTGCTCATTTGGAGCGCCTAATATATAGTGAAGCCTATTATTGTATTTCGCAAATAATAATGCTGCTACTGTTTTGTCATGGTTTAAAACGATACAATTAAGAAACATTTCAGGCTTCTTGTTAACCAGCAAAATCAAACTGGCATAAGCCTCATTATTTAGTTGTCTGTTAAGATCTCCATAGGCGTTTTTATAAAGCTCAGCTGTTATTTTTACTTGACTTTGGTCCGTAATTAAATTAAGCGATGTTACCTTTATGATGTTCTTTCTTAAGCTTTTAGAGTATTCTTTTTGGTTTTTGTCCAGCGTACTAATGGGTAGTATTAAATTAATACGGGGACTAGATATATTACCAAATATGATATTGCTGTTAAAATGTACGTGAGCGAATTTTGATTTTATTATGTTCCATATTTGCGCTATTAGTTCGGGGGTAAGTGCAGTCCCTATCCAGTTACATTTTTGGATAAATGGCGGCTGATATAGTTTTAAATATCCAGTCTTTTCCATTCGTGGGAGAGGTATAGCTCCAGCATAATCTTCTAAAACGAGTGCATCCCACACGCAAAAAGCATTTAAGTAATCATAATTATTAAAAATCAAAGAGTGATCGCTCGAAGAAACCAATGCGTCCCACTTAGGCTTATCCACATTTTCATTTTCTATGTATCTAAGATCGTACATTAAGCTATAGCGTGATGTTTATTCATATTGTAGCGGGCTAAAGTAGGTTAATTGTACAATATATAATGTGCGTTACTTTGATTAAAACGGATCTTGAAAAATATTATTCCTTTTTTTTCAAATTAGGTCTTGCAAACTTATAGATTAATACTACTTTTGCAGACCTTTTTAGAAATTGGATAGAAACATATGCCTACAATACAACAACTAGTACGTAAGGGGAGAAAGGAACTCACCAAAAAAAGCAAATCAAGAGCATTAGACTCTTGCCCTCAAAGAAGAGGTGTTTGCACAAGAGTTTATACAACTACTCCTAAAAAACCAAACTCAGCTATGAGAAAAGTAGCAAGGGTTAGACTTACCAATGGAAATGAAGTGAACGCTTACATTCCGGGAGAAGGTCACAACCTTCAAGAGCACAGTATAGTTTTAGTTAGAGGAGGTAGAGTAAAAGATCTTCCAGGTGTGCGTTATCATATTGTGCGTGGCGCTCTAGATACGGCAGGTGTAGAAGGAAGAACACAAAGAAGAAGTAAATACGGAGCTAAACGTCCAAAAGCAGCTAAGAAATAATGAGAAAGTCGAGAGCTAAAAAAAGAGAAGTAAGTCCAGATCCTAGATTTAACGATCAGCTGGTTTCTAAGTTCATCAATAACATGATGTTACAAGGGAAGAAAGAAACTGCTCGTAAAATATTTTACGAAGCAATTGATTTAGTTGATGCTAAAATCGAAGAGGAAGCAGGAATCGAAACTTGGAAAAAAGCGTTGAATAATGTTATGCCGTCAGTAATGGTAAAAAGCCGTAGAGTAGGTGGTGCTACTTACCAGATACCGATGGAAATCAAACCGGATCTTAAAGTTTCTTTGGGAATTAAATGGATGATAAACTTTGCTCGTAAAAGAAACGAGAAATCAATGGCTAATAAATTAGCTGGTGAAATAATTGCGGCTTCTAAGGGCGAAGGTGCATCGGTAAAAAGAAAAGAAGATACGCACAAGATGGCAGATGCGAATAAAGCATTCTCTCACTTCAGAGTATAACTAAGATGGCTAAAAGAGATTTATTATACACACGAAACATAGGTATAGCTGCTCACATTGATGCAGGTAAAACTACAACCACTGAGCGTATTCTTTATTATGGTGGTGTAAGCCACAAAATAGGAGAGGTGCATGATGGTGCTGCTACTATGGATTGGATGGAGCAAGAGCAAGAGAGAGGTATCACAATTACTTCTGCTGCTACTACACTCAAGTGGAATTACAGAGAGCAAGAATATCATGTAAATATTATTGACACCCCAGGTCACGTTGACTTTACGGTTGAAGTTAATAGATCGTTACGGGTATTAGATGGTCTTGTTTTCTTGTTTAGTGCAGTGGATGGTGTTGAACCACAATCTGAGACCAACTGGAGACTTGCCAATAATTACAACGTTCCAAGAATCGGATTTGTAAATAAAATGGATCGTCAGGGTGCAGACTTCTTAAAGGTTTGTAGCCAAGTTAAAGAAATGTTAGGTAGCCACGCTTTACCACTACAATTAAATATTGGTGCTGAAGATGGTTTTGTTGGTGTTGTTGATTTAATTAACTTTAGAGGTATAACTTGGAATGAAGAAGACCAAGGTATGACATTCCAAGAAATAGAAATTCCAGCAGATATCGTTGATGAAGCAAGACAATTGAGAGAAGAACTTCTTGAAGCTGTTGCGGAGTTTGACGAGACTCTTATGGATAAGTACTTTGAAGATTCTGAGTCGCTGACAGAAAGAGAAATATTAACAGCATTGAGGTCTGCTACTATCGCTGGTAAAGTTGTACCAATGATGTGTGGTTCTGCCTTTAAAAATAAAGGAGTTCAAGCGATGCTCGACATGGTTATGGAAATTCTTCCATCTCCTATGGATGTTGACGCGATAGAAGGTGTTAACCCGAGAACGGATGAGCCTACTTTCAGAAAACCAAGTGCGGATGAGCCATTCGCTGCTTTAGCATTCAAAATAGCTACAGATCCTTTCGTGGGAAGACTTTGCTTTACTAGAGCATATAGTGGGGTGTTAGAATCAGGTTCTTATGTGTTAAACACAAGAACAGATAAGAAAGAACGTATATCACGTATCTTCCAAATGCACGCCAACAAACAAAACCAAATTGAGAGATTACAAGCAGGTGATATTGCTGCTCTTATTGGGTTTAAAGATATTAGAACAGGAGATACGCTTTGTGCTGAAAATGCACCTATTGTATTAGAATCTATGGATTT
>JAFMCI010000093.1 GCA_017857855.1 Bacteroidia bacterium
TTTATTTTCTTTGCTTTAATATTGTCTCCAAGTAAGACCTCTTGAAAAAAATAGTTGGATATATCAAGCAATTCTATCGTGAACACTTTAGTTGGGGTGAGTTTACTGTAGCACTGCTATTTCTCATTGGCTTCTGCTTTTTTAAGTATTACAAGTACATTCCTTCGGATTGGGGTGAACAATCGTTACTTACCCGATGGTGGTATACCGCTTATTTAGCAGATTATAAATTCTCATTTCATCTCATTTTGTACGGTTCACCGCTACTTATAGGCTATTTCTTCAGTAGTTATTTTCATAAGGATTGGAGTAATTGGTCTAATCCTCAGTTTTGGTTTCTTTGTTGTTTTGGGATAGCGGTTTTCTCGTATCGTAGCGTATTAAGTAATCACGTAGACCAATGGCTTATTCCTTTTGAAAACTATGCGCATATTGATTGGCTTAGAAGCATTGTAGGAACTGTAGCAAGGGGTACCTTTTTATTTCTAGGGATATGGATTTATTGGTATTTTGCAGACAAGGGTAAACAACCGTTCTACGGATTTACAGTTAAAAACTACAGCCTAAAACCGTATCTTGTTATGTTGGCTATTATGTTGCCGCTTATTGGTGTAGCCAGCACACTTCCCGACTTTTTAGCATCCTACCCGCAAGTACAAGATTTTAAATCTCTTGACTTTTCTAACGCCTCTCATTTTAAGCATTTAGCTTTATACGAACTCCTTTATGGCCTCGATTTTTTCAGTATTGAATTCTTTTTTAGGGGTTTTATGGTACTAGCATTTGTGGGCATAGTTGGACCACGAGCTATACTTCCTATGGCTTATGTATATTTGGTTATCCATTGGAACAAACCTATGGGCGAACTCATAAGCTCTTTTTTTGGAGGCAGTCTTTTGGGAATAATAGCCTATTACAGCAGAAGTATCGTTGGTGGAATTATAGTTCATGTGGGCATAGCTTGGATGATGGAACTTGGCGCTTTTATCAGTAAATACTTTTTCCCTTGAACACCTTCTTAAGCACCAATATCAAAACTATAAAGGGCGTAGGTACCGTGCGTGCCGAAGTGCTCAACAAGGAACTTGGCATTTTTACTGTTGCAGACTTACTGTCTTATTATCCATTTCGTTACGTAGACCGATCAAAGTATTATGCTATAAGCGAGATAGATTCGAACTCAAGCTATATTCAATTAAAGGGATATGTTACCCACATCAAAGAGCTAGGAGACCAACGTAAAACAAGGCTTGTGGCCACGTTTACAGATGGTAAAGAAGAGATAGAACTACTTTGGTTTAAGAGTGTGAGCTATTTTAAGAGTAACCTTAAGTTGCGAGAAGAAATCATCGTATTTGGGAAGCCTACATTCTTTAACGGAAAAATAAATATTACCCATCCAGAAGTAGACACCGTTTATGGTAGAAGTAATGCAGCCGCGCTAGAAGCGGTATATAACACTACCGAAATGATGAAAACCCGCAGGGTAGAGAGTAAAGCCATTCGACAAACTATTCAAAATGTGTTAACCCATGAGCACTTTGCAGTGCCAGAAATATTCCCTGCTGCATTTTGTGAAACCTACAAGCTAATACCCCGCGACAAAGCCTATAAATTCATTCATCATCCGCCAAGTGCGCGACATATAGATGCCGCAACCTATAGGTTTAAGTTTGAAGAATTATTTTTCTTACAATTTCCCTTCATACAACAAAAATTAAAACGAGGCGACGCCGCCGATGGCATAACCTTTGGCAAACAAAACAGTCTTTTTGAAACTTTTTGCGAGAATCACTTGCCGTTTGCTTTAACAGGCGCTCAAGAAAGAGTATTAACCGAAATTAAATCAGACTTCTGTTCAGGTAAGCAGATGAATAGACTCCTGCAAGGTGATGTTGGAAGCGGAAAAACCATAGTTGCGTTTTTAAGCGTGTTAATGGCCGTGGATAATGGCTATCAGGCCAGTTTAATGGCGCCTACAGAGATTCTAGCCATTCAGCATTATATTGGTTTAAAAGAGCTAGCCGACAAAATAGGTATAGAAATAGGTATTTTAACAGGCTCATCCAAAACAAAAGAACGCCGAATTTTGCATGAGAAATTAGAAAATGGACAGATAAAACTGCTTATCGGCACACACGCTTTGATAGAAGATGTGGTTAAATTTGAGAATTTAGGACTTACTATTATAGATGAGCAACATCGTTTTGGAGTTGCTCAACGGGCTAAGCTAATGGATAAAGGCAAGCTAAATCCGCATGTACTGGTAATGACCGCAACACCTATTCCACGTACACTGGCTATGAGCGTATATGGCGATTTAGATTACAGTGTTATTGACGAAATGCCCGCAGGTCGAAAAGCGATTCGCACCGCACACAGATTTGGTTTTGCGCGCGAAAAAGTATGGGCTTTCATTAAAGAAGAAATCGCCAAAGGCAGACAAGCATACGTTGTTTACCCACTTATAGAAGAAAGTGAGACCCTTCATTACAAAGATTTAAATAATGGATTTGATCAATTATTGGAGTACTTCCCTAGGCCAGAATACCAAGTAGAAATGCTCCATGGTAAAATGAAACCTGCCGAAAAAGAAGCCAAGATGAAAGACTTCTCCGATGGGAAAACGCATATACTCGTTAGCACCACCGTAATAGAAGTAGGCATCAACGTACCTAATGCGAGCATTATGGTTATAGAGAGTTCAGAGAAATTTGGTTTATCACAGTTGCACCAATTAAGAGGTCGTGTAGGACGTGGCGCAGAACAAAGCTATTGCATATTGCTTAGCAATAAAAATCTAAGCGAGAACGCACAAACCCGCTTAAAGGCAATGGTAAATACCACAAGTGGATTCGAATTAAGTGAAATTGATATGCAGCTAAGAGGCTTTGGCGATATAGCAGGAACACGGCAAAGTGGGCTAGATCAATTGACACTCGCCTCATTGAGCACAGACGCTCCTATCGCCGAAGAAGCTCGTAAAGCAATAATTGCATTATTAGAAGTAGATCCGGAATTAAGCGAACACCAAAACCTCAAAAAACACATGTCAATGCGACAAGGACATAAGGCTTGGGAGAAAATTGCATAGCTTAGATTAAAGGTTCGCCTTTTTTTCAGTCCAAACCAATCAACTTCTAGAATTGGTATTTAATTCTCTATGTATTTTTTAAGCGCCGACAGATTGGTCGCTGTATTTATTTTATGGGTTTCTTCGGTTCTTAACATCATTCTGCTGCCCATGCTTAATGCCTTCATTTTAACCATTACAGATATTCTAGTGTGGTTACTGTCTAATACTTCGAGGGTATAGTCATCTGTTCGGCTAAAAAAATCAGGCACATCACCAACCACAGCCAATCGGGTAAACGTGTCACAAACAGTTATTACACGGTGCATAACCATTTCCTTTGGATAAAATAAATCGTATTCACTTTCTATGCCTACTCCGTCCCCTTTTGTTTGTTTTGCGATATCTAGTCCGTGCATCCAGTTGGGCAAGGCTTGTGGTTCGTGCAGTGCCTCAAACACAGACTGTATAGGAGCACTTACATCCTCATTCACCTGAAATGTAATTTCTGATGGAGAAAGTAAAATCAATCCATAAAATCCGGCAGCTATAAATAGCATAAAAATGCCGATGTATTTCATTACGTTCATGGGACAAAACTACGTAATTT
>JAFMCI010000041.1 GCA_017857855.1 Bacteroidia bacterium
TAAATTTAATTTCCTGTTTTTTGTCAAATATTTGCAATTAATCGATAAACATTCCAAAAAATATATTGTTTATTTGAAGACACAACTATAAAAAATTAAACAACTAAATCATTAAATTAAACAATGGAACATTTAAAAATTGCAAGCGACAATTACGTCGCATTTACGTTCTTCATCGGAACTATGGCTATGATGGCTGCATCAGTATTTTTCTTCTTAGAGTTAAACAACACCTCTAAGCAATGGAGAACATCTGTGTTAGTATCTGGTTTAATCACTTTTATTGCAGCAGTACATTACTACTACATGAGAAGTTACAACCTTGAGACTGGAGAATCTCCAACTTTCTTCCGCTACGTTGATTGGATCTTAACTGTTCCATTGATGTGTGTAGAGTTTTATTTAATCACTAAAAAAGCAGGTGCTAAAATTGCCTTGCTTTGGAAATTGATCTTCGCTTCACTAGTAATGCTAGTAACAGGTTACGTTGGTGAAGTATTGGACAGAGACGGTAGTGTACTTTGGGGTGTTATCTCTGGTATTGCTTACTTCTACATCGTTTACTTAGTATGGTTTGGAGAAGTTTCTAAACTTGCTCAAACTGCAGGTGCTCAGGTTGCAAAAGCAACAAAAGTACTTGGTTGGTTTGTTCTAGTAGGATGGGCTATTTATCCATTAGGTTACATACTTGGTACTCCAGGTGGATTATTTGGTATTCAGTTAGTTCAAGATACTGCTGCAGCACTTAATGCAATGGATATCGTTTATAACGTTGCAGATGCGATTAACAAAATCGGTTTTGGTTTAGTGATTTATGCACTAAGCAGATCAGATGAGTCAGCAGCTTAATTAACAAAAAAATAATTCTTAAAAAGGATGATAGTTTAGCGATTATCATCCTTTTTTTGTATCAAATTTATTAAAAGATAAGTGAAACAGCCTGCTAACGCGAACGCTAATTCTGTATATGATTACCTATTTATAGGACTTGGTGCAGCCAATAGTTTGTTGATTTTAAATCTTTATAAAAATGGATTACTTGACGGTAAAACTATAGCGGTTATAGACCCAAGCTCTAAATTTACTGATGACCGAACCTTCTGTTTTTGGTCTACACGCGAAGAACTCGTTGCCTTAAATCTTGAAGAGTTGGTCAGCGCTAGTTGGGATAACATTGAAATAGCGGGTGTCACCAAACATAATATACAACCTTTAAAATATTATCACATTAGAGGTGTAGATCTATCCAACAAAACCAAAGAAGTATTAAGCCTTAATGAGGTTATTTATTATCCTTATTCTATAGGTGTTATTGAAAAGACAAAACCGGAATATTTTAATATTTCAGTCGGAGATTCCTTAATATATTGCGCTAAGGTTTTTGATAGTAGACCGCCTTCCTATTGTAAATTACAAAAAAATCAAAGTCATATTTATCAGTCATTTTTTGGTTGGAAAATTAAAACTATTAGAAATATTTTTGATACCACTTCTATGGTCATGATGGATTTTAAAATTCCTCAAAGTGATTCTACCCAATTTATTTATATTCTCCCATTTGAAGAAGATAGGGCATTGGTAGAGCTCACTAGATTTGGTGAGAATAAGTTATCCAAGGAAGAGTCGCTAACCATTCTGTCAGATTACGTGAAGCAACTGGGGGTAGATTTTGAAATTATTGAACATGAAGTTGGGATTATTCCCATGTCTTCGGGTAAAATAGACGTCCCGGATTTAGGACTTGATTGGATCAATATGGGAACACGTGCAAACTTGTTAAAGTGTTCTACTGGTTATGCATTTCATGCGATGGCTGAAGATGCTATAATGCAAACGGAAGCGATAAAAGCCAATCGATTATCAGTAAGGGTATCAAGGAAGGGCAGATTTGTGTTTTACGACAGATTACTTCTAAAGTTATTGAGCAAAACATCGGAACAAGGAAAAAATATTTTTGAAACCCTTTTTAAGAATGTCCCAATGGTTAATGTTTTGAAGTTTATGAGAGAAAAGACAAATTTCTCAGAAGAGCTTTTAATTTTTTCAAAGTTACCCAAGAGAATTTTTATCGAAGCAGCCGTTAAGGATATCATACAGGAAACCTTTCGTTTACCTATAATAACGCTACCCATTGCTTTTACACTTATCACAATTTTATTATCTTGGTATAACATAGAATTCATTTCTTGGGTTGTTTTAGCATTAGGGTTTTTAACCATTGGATTAGCCCATGGAGCTCTGGATCATCTTACATCACAGAAAATACTGAATAGCAAACAACTGTTCTATTTTGTTATTGGTTACTTATCCAAAGCGGTACTTTTTGCTTTAGTGTGGTGGTTATCCTCAGATACAGGTTTAGTTATTTTTATTCTCTTTTCTGCATGGCATTTCGGACAAGCAGATTTTAAAGAGTGGAGATTTAAAGAGGGTTCGTCTTCTTTTTTTTGGGGGCTAGTAGTATTGATGATGATTCTATTTTTTCATGGTGAAGAATTTATAAATATCCTTCAACAAATTCCTAATCTTTCCTACTTAAGCGTAGATAAAATGTCTGAGAAGCTATTTTTAGGGTTACAGATATTGACTATTTCTGGTGGTCTTTTTTTAGCTATGATTTATAAATCAAAATACATTTTACTTACGTTAATTTATCTCTTATTGGCAAGCATGTTACCATTATTAATGGCATTTGGAATTTACTTCGTAGGACAGCATAGCATAAGCGGCTGGAAACACCTTTCAGTAGGTCTAAGAAAAGGATCATCTACCATGTGGGTAAACTCACTTCCTTTTACCTTGGGAGGCGCTTTTATTATTTTCTATTTCTTGTGGTTTGCGGCGGGAAATTACATTGGGATATTCTTTATCATTCTCTCATGTCTTAGTTTACCACATGTATTTAGTATGCATAATTTTTATAGATTATTCCCAAACAAGAAATAATATACTATCACTTTCATTTAATATTTTAAAGTGTAAAGCGAAACTTCGAAAGAGCCAAATCTAATATCTCAAAAGTTTTAGAGCATTATTGATAGCGCTAACTCTAAATGCTAGTGCGTCCCTTTTAGCTCAAAAATGCCAAACTTACTAACGCCCCATTTAGCTAGGCGGTATTGTACCGAAACTAAGATTACCCCGAGTCCATATATAGAACTTCTTTTTAGGTTAATCGAACTAGCGTCATCGAAGTATTTGGTTGGGCAGGTGACTTCACCTATTTCAAAACCCGCAAAGAATACCTGTGCAGTCATTTGATTGTCGAAAACAAAATCGTCAGAGTTCTTTTCTATATCGATTTTGTTAAATATTTTAGTGTCAAATGCGCGATACCCCGTATGATATTCGCTTAACTTTTGGTTTATTAGTATATTTTGAAACAGAGTCAGAATCCTATTGGCCACGTACTTATACCATGGCATACCACCTTTAAGTGCTCCCTTGCCTAAGATTCTGCTGGCATATACCGCGGGGAATACTCCATTAGCAATAATACTACACATACTTTTTACAAGTAACGGTGTGTATTGGTAATCAGGATGCACCATAATGACGATATCTGCGCCTATAGCTACAGCCTTGTTATAACAGCTTTTCTGATTGCCGCCGTAACCCCTGTTTTGGTCGTGAATGATTACATGGTTTACCCCAATTCTATTGGCTAATGCCGCAGTGTCATCTTTGCTTGCATCGTCTACCAGTATGGTCTCGTCTACTATGTCAAAAGGTAGCTCGTTGTATGTTTTTTCTAGCGTTTTAGCTGCATTATAGGCAGGAAATACAACAACTACTTTTTTGCCGTCTATCATAATAAAAACAGTAAAAAGTAAGAGGCTGCTCCAGCGAAGTATCCTATTATAGCTAACCAGCTAATTTTTTTAAGGTACCACATGAAATCTATTTTCTCAAGTCCCATAGCAGCAACACCCGCTGCAGAACCTATAATTAAAGTGCTTCCGCCTGTACCAGCGCAATAAGCGAGGAATTTCCAGAAGTGACCGTTAGCTGCAAACTCTCCCACTGGAGCAATATCATACATGCCTTGCGCCGCAGCAACAAGTGGAACATTGTCGACAATACTACTAAGTAATCCAATTACAATATTGATAGAGAAGATATTGCCAGCAAATGTTTTATCCAAATAGGACGCAACAGTTCGCAAATGACCAATATCCTGCAAAGCTGCTACAGCTAGTAATATTCCTAAGAAGAATAAAACACTAGCAACATCTATTTTTTGTAATACACTAATTACAGAAAGAGACTCTTTGTCTTCTTTACTTTTTCCTTTATGCATTATTTCTGTGATAGCCCAAATTATACCCAGACTCAGCATCATTCCCATAAATGGTGGTAAATGCGTTAAGGTTTTAAAAATAGGTACAAAAATTAAGCCCGCAATACCTAATACGAATACCAGTATACGCTCGTTATCAGAGGTTGAAGTAAGACTATGATTAGAACTTTCTATAGTTTGTGGTCTTTCTACGTTTCCTTTAAACGTAAAACTTAAGATGATCATTGGAACTAAAATTGAAATTAAGCTAGGAATAAAAAGCTCAGTCATAAGACTAGGTACATCAGGAAGTTGACCTTTAATCCAAAGCATGGTAGTGGTAACATCACCAATAGGAGACCACGCTCCACCGGCATTAGCAGCCAAAACAACAATACCTACAAATATCCATCGGGTTTCCTTGTCTTTTACCAACTTGCGGAGCAAAGAAATCATGACAATGGTAGTAGTAAGGTTGTCTAACGCTGCTGAAAAGAAGAAGGTAAGTATGGCTATAATCCAAAGTAATTTAGTCTTATCGGTCGTTTTAATTCTGTCAGTGATTACAGCAAATCCTTCGTGAGCATCTACAAGCTCCACTATGGTCATAGCACCCATCAAGAAGAATAGTATGTTTGCTATGTCGAACAAATGATGATAGAGTCCACCATGACCATCGGCACCATGCTCGATGATATGCACTGCATCGTGGCCACCATTAAGTGAGATAACATATATCGTCCAGCAAAGCATGCCCGTAATTAATGCACTTGCAGCTTTATCTATTTTAAGCGGGTGTTCAAATGCGATAGCAGCATAACCCAATACAAAAACGACGATAATTAGTAATGACATTTTCTTCTATTTATAATCGCAAATAAAAGAGTTTTTAATCGCTAACATTTGAAAAATTAGGAAAATATTGAAATACTTCTACTATCTTATTTTCTCTCTTAATAGTGTAGTGATCGACGCCATTGGTAATTAATACAAATGGTACGTCTTCTAATTGTAGGTAGCTGGCAATTTGATTAAGAGTTTGCTCATTTATTTTAATACTAGGAGCTTTGCATTCAATTAGCATCCAGGGCCTACCATCATCGTTATAATAAACAGCGTCATATCTCTTTTTGGAAAGAGGTAAGGTGCGCTCTACACTGAGTCTGTTTGCCGAAAAACCATTTTTAATTAATTGATGAATAGTGTGCTGTCTAACCCATTCCTCGGGCGTTAGTCTTACGAACTTTTTACGTACTACATCGAAGATGAAGTTTTTATTATTTTCAGATTTTACTTGAAAGTTAAAATTATCGAACTTTAATTGCACTACTTAATTTATAAGGTGGCCAAAGGTAGTAGTACGTACAACGATTTTGCAAGTCTATTGCAGCAATTAGATCAAAAACAGATAGCACCCGTGTATCTATTGCACGGCGAGGAGTATCATTTTTTAGAAATACTGCTTAACAAGATAGAGTCGGTGGTACTAGACGAAAGTACTTCGAGTTTTAATCATCATCTTTTTTATGGCAAAGAGACCTCTGTAAACGATATCATAAATGTTTGTAGAAGATTTCCGATGATGGCAGAGCGGCAATTAGTTGTGTATAAAGAAGCTCAGTATTGTACAACGCCAGATCACATTGTAGCCTATTTGGAAAATCCTGCACCTACTTCCGTATTAGTCTGGTATCATCCAGGGAAAACCCTTCCGATGAATCGCAAGCCTGGAACCAGTTTTAAAAAGTCAGCTACTATTTTTACAGCTGATCCAATTGCTGAAAGCGAAATACTTAGGGTTATTAATACTTATGTTACGGAACAGGGCTATGATATAGAACCAAAACCCTTGCAATTATTAGTTGAAAACAGTGGTGCTAAATTTTCAGTTATTGTTAAAGAGTTAGATAAAGTCTTCAGTAATATTGAAAAAGGTAGCAAAATAAGAGAAGAACACATTGAGAAATATGTAGGAATCAATAAGGAGTATAACATTTTTGCATTACAAAAAGCGCTTGCACAAAAGCAAAAAGCAAAAACCATTGAAATGCTCAATTATTTTACTGCCAATATAAAGAACAATCCAGTGGTTATGATGAATGGAGCACTGTTCAATTACTTCAGAAAAGTGGCTATTATGCAAAGTATGTCAAGAAGCACTGAAAAAGAAATTATGAGTGCAATCGGAATTCCGTTTTTTGCTATTGGAGAGTTTAGGCAAGCAGCAGCCAATTATAGCGGCAAAAAAATAGTGAAAGTGATAGAAGCAATAAATGATTGCGATTTAAAGATTAAAGGAATCAAAGAAAATACCGGGGATGACGCTGGTATTTTTGAAGAAACTATTCTTAAAATACTAAGTCTTTAGTTAATTATTGCATTGTAATGTGCATCTTATATAAAGATTTATTTATTTTCACGGCCTCAAATAATAACAAACAAATGAAAAAAACAGTACTTACCCTCTTATTATCATCACCATTTTGGCTTTTTAGTCAATCTATTAAGGATTTTAAAGTTAATAATCCTGAGGCTTCTAAAGCTGTGATGCCAACTAAAGCAATTGAAGCACAAGGACCAATAGGGCCTGTCAGTGATAAAAGTGCGAATGTTCCTAAAAATAAAAAAACAGTCAACTATAACTTCATTGAGATAGGAACTACCTATTATGATTTGCAAACCAACTCAAGTCCAGGAAGAAGAGTAATGTTAAATGCAGATGGAAGTGTTTCTGCAGTGTGGACTACAAGCCCTAATGTTACCTCTGGATATCCAGATAGAGGTTCTGGGTATAATTACTCTGATGGGTCAAACTTTTTACCAAGTAGAGGTCAAAAATTAGAAAGCAATGGTAGATCTGGCTGGCCAAATATTATGTTACTAGACGACGGTACTGAAGGCGTTTTATCGCACGAATCAAACACTGGAGGTTTCTTATTTTCTAAAAATTCATCTAAAGGAAGTACTGCATTTACTACAGGTGCGGCAATTCTAGATGACGTTTCTGAACTAAATGTTGACAGAGTTCCTATTTGGGGAAGAAGTGTAGCAACTAATGGTAAAATACATGTAATTTCAAATTATTGGTCAAACGTTGCTGGAAATGTTCCGGTTGTAGTTCGAAACGGAGTTTCTAGTCCAACATCTTACAGTAGAATAAATCAAGCAGACGGTTCTATAGAAGTATCTCATATTTTATTACCTGGCTACGATAGTACTTTATATGCTAACGGTGGCGGAGATAGCTATGCTATGGATGCTAGAGGTGATGTTATAGCAATACTAATAGGTGGTTTAGGTGATCCAGTGTCTTTGTGGAAATCTACAGATAATGGACAAAATTGGACCTACACTGACGTGGATAACATGCCATACAAAGGAGTAAGAAGAAACGCAGAAATGATTATTTCTGGGGATACGGTATTTACCAACGACGGTTCACTTGATGTTATGGTGGATGCTTCAGGTAAAGTACATGCATTTTATGGTCGTGGTAGAATAGTAGGTGGTATCTCCGATGCTGGCGATTCTACATTTTTCTTTTTCCCAGCTCAAACTGCTATGATGCATTGGGCTGAAGGAGATGCTGCACCTGCAATTTGCGGTGGTATGATTGATTTTGATGGTGATGGAGCATTAACTATTTCTTCTGAAAGTTTTAGCTCACTTGATGCGAATAGCAATTTAACCGGCACCTTAAGTTCAGCAACAAGAACAGGTTCAACTTCTTTAGTAACTATGCCTTCTGCCAGTGTGGATGCGAATGGTAATTTATTCGTAGTATACTCTGCACCTACTGAACTTGACTTACATTTCTTGAATGCAAACTTTAGAGATATATTAGTATCATACTCTAAAGATGGCGGTGCAACTTGGGAAGGCCCTCAAAACATTACGCAAGCACGTCAATTAGAAGATAATTTCCCATGTGTAGCAAAAGCATCGAATGACTACCTACACCTTATTTGGCAACAAGATTTAACTCCTGGAACTAACTTACAGAATCATTCTATAAGTGCAGGTACTCACCCAGCAGAAGAAAATAAAATGATGTATGCGGCAATTCCTATTTCAGATATATTAAATGACGTTATTGGTCAAAATACAGCTAGTTCTGCAAAAGCGCCGAAAAAAGCAGAGGTATTCGTAGTAAGTCAAAATCAGCCAAACCCTTTCACTGAGACTTCTGATGTTATAATCTACCTAAGAGAAGGTGGTGCGTTAAGTCTTACAGTTACAGATATATTAGGTAATGTAATCAATCAAGGAGATCTTGGATTGTTAGGTGCAGGTAATCATACTATATCTATAGATGCAAAAGGTCTCACTTCAGGTGTATACTTCTACACATTAAGTACTAAAGATCATAGCGTAACGAAGAAAATGCAAGTAAACTAATTCATAAATTAGATTAATGATAAAATCTAAAATGCGATCACCAGTGGTGGTCGCATTTTTTTTTAAAAATAAGTGAAAAGATTTAAATTAATTTTTACATTTGCAGCCCTTTAGGAAAAGGATTAAGCGGGCGTGGTGAAATTGGTAGACACGCTAGACTTAGGATCTAGTGCCTCGCGGTGTGAAGGTTCGAGTCCTTTCGCCCGCACTGAGTAAATTAAAACAAAGCCCTGGTCCAACAGGGTTTTGTTTTTTAAGCTTAATTCGTTTTCCCGAAGATTCAAAAACATCAAGATTATATAACATTTCCTAATTAGATATCACGTGAACGTATCCTTCGAAAAAAAAGACGAGCTAAATGCAATCATTTCTGTAGAAATTAAAAATGAAGATTATTCAGAAAGCATAAACAAGCAGTTTAAAGATTACCGTAAGAAAGCTAAAGTGCCTGGTTTTAGACCTGGAACCATGCCTCTTAGTATGGTGAAGCAGATGATAGGTAGAAGTGTTCTATTTGAAGAAGTGAATAGGCTGACTTCTGAAAATCTGTATAAATATTTAAAGGAAAATAACCTAGATATTCTGGGTCAACCAATGACCAGTAGAGAAAAAGAAAGTATTACTGATTTTGACAACTATGGAGATTTTACATTTCACTTTGATTTAGGTCTAGCTCCTAGTTTTGATTTAAATGTATCAACTAAAGATACCTTAACTCGTTATGAAATTGAAGTAGATCAAAAGGAAGTAGATACTGAGATTAAAAATCTTGCTAGACAAAATGGGACATTGGAGAATAAAGATAAATCGGAAACAGACAATGATTCTCTTGTTCTTTTGGTGACAGAAGTAGATGAGAATGGGGCACACAAAGATGGGGGTATATTTGAGCAAGAAGTTACTGTCCTCCCAGAGGTAGTTAAAGACGAAGCTACCAAGAAAAAATTGGTAGGTGTTTCTGTTGACGATGTTTTAGAACTAGATATTTTTGATTTATTTAACCACAATGATTTAGTTGTAACGCAGTCATTAGGTATCGAAAAAGAAGCAATAAGCACGCTTAATAAAACATTTACAGCTAAAGTCAAGCAAATTAGAGCTGTTGTAGCAGCAGAGCTCAATAAGGCGTTTTTTGATATGGTAATGGGCCAGGATGTTTGTGCTACAGTAGAGGAGTTTGAGGCTAAGATTAAAGAGAATCTAAGCTCATATTATGCTGGAGAGGCTGAGCGTCAATTAGAAGCAGAAATTAATGCGGTATTGGATAAAAATCATACCTTTAGTATGCCTGACGAGTTTCTGAAAAAATGGCTACAAGAAACCAAGCCAGAAACTTACACCGCAGATAATGTAGAAGAGTTATATGCTAAAGAAAGTGTGATTTTGCGCAAACAACTAGTGCGTGAAAAGGTAGCAGAAGAACATAATGTAGAAGTAAGTGATGAAGATATTAATCAAGCTTCATTTGCATACACAGCTCAAATGTTGAGACAGTATGGCTTAAATAACCCAGATCCTGCGATGGTTCAAAATTTTGAAACTAGTAATAGAAAGGACAAAAATTACCTCATGCGTATCAGAGATGTGGTTGTTGAGAAAAAAGTACTGAATTCTGTAAAAGATCTCATCACGATCAAAACTCAAAAAATAAATGTCGATAAATTTTATGACATGGTAAAAGACTTTAGCAAATAAGCTAAAGAGATTTATTGCCTACCTCTCTGTACTTTTAAGTTGGTATTGAACTTATTTGTATAGGGATTTGTTTACTTTTGAACAGATAAAAATAATATGGATTACGGAAAAGAATTTAGAAAATATGCAATTAAGCATCATGGTATAAGTAGCACTAAGGTAGATCACTACATAGGAAGTTCTATTCATTCTCCTCAAGATATGACCCGTACCGTTATCGAAGAGAGACAAATGCCATTTAGAGAAGTGGACGTTTTTTCAAGATTGATGGCTGATAGAATAATTTTCTTAGGTACAGGGATTGACGATTATATAGCTAACGTGGTTCAAGCGCAACTTTTGTTCTTAGAAAGCTCTGATGCCAAACGAGATATTCAAATTTACATTAATAGTCCAGGGGGTTCTGTATATGCAGGTCTTGGTATTTATGATACAATGCAATACATAGCGCCAGACGTTGCAACTATATGTACAGGTATAGCGGCAAGTATGGGAGCAGTGCTTATGTGCGCAGGTGCAAAGGGTAAACGTACTGCTTTAAAGCACAGTAGAGTTATGATTCACCAGCCACTAGGAGGCACTTCTGGACAGGCAACTGATATGGAAATTACCGTGAGAGAAATTGTGAAACTAAAAAAAGAGTTATATGATATCATATCTCATCACTCTGGTCAGAAATATGCTAAAGTAGAGAAAGACAGTGAAAGAGACTACTGGCTGACCGCTCAAGAGGCCAAAGAATACGGTATGCTTGACGAAGTACTGGAAAGAAAAACAAAATAATTTTGGCAAAAAATATGCAATTAACCTGTTCGTTTTGCGGTAGAAGCAAGGGAGAGGTAGGTCTTCTTATTTCGGGTATTGATGCTCATATCTGTGAAGATTGTATTGAGCAAGGCAACGAAATCGTATTAAGCGAAGGGGCGGGCAAAAGTCAAAAAAATACAAAGCAGGTTCTTGATCTTAAAAAGCCAAAAGATATCAAAGCTTTACTGGATGAATATGTTATCGGACAAGATAATGCAAAGAAGACACTCAGCGTAGCGGTATACAATCATTACAAGCGTCTAAATTATGATTCAGCAAAAGGAGGAGTAGAGCTTGATAAATCAAATGTGCTTCTCATAGGTGAAACAGGAACGGGCAAAACGTTACTCGCAAAAACCCTAGCACGCTCTTTGGATGTTCCATTTTGCATAGCAGATGCTACAGTGCTAACCGAAGCTGGTTACGTAGGAGAAGATGTAGAAAGTATTATTTCTAGACTTTACCAAGCAGCAGATTACAATGTGGAAGCAACCGAGCGCGGAATTATTTATATTGATGAAATAGATAAAATTGCTCGAAAGTCGGATAATCCGAGTATCACACGCGATGTGAGTGGGGAGGGCGTTCAACAAGGACTGCTTAAAATACTAGAAGGAACAGTTGCTAATGTAGCTCCGCAAGGTGGAAGAAAGCATCCAGATCAAAAGATGATTCAAATAGATACCAAAAATATTCTATTTATATGTGGAGGTGCTTTTGACGGAATTGAAAAAATAATATCTCGCAGAATGCAGGCTAATTCATTGGGATTCAAAGCATTAAGCTCTGATGTAGAGTTTACAGAGGATATGTACTTGCAATATGCAATACCTTCAGATGTAAAGCAATTTGGTTTAATACCCGAGATAATTGGTCGAATTCCTATTCTTACTGCGTTGCAGCCTCTCGATGCTGTTACGCTAAAAGCTATCCTGCTAAAACCTAAAAATGCACTTATACGTCAGTATATTGCTCTTTTCGAATTAGAAGGAATTGAGCTTGTTATCTCAGATGAAGTTATAGATTATATTGTAGAGAAAGCTATTGAATTTAAATTAGGAGCTAGAGGACTTAGGTCAGTTTGTGAAGCTATCCTAAGCGATTATATGTTTGAAGCTCCTTCAGATAAATCCATTAAAGAAATAAAAATCGGCTTGCATGAAGCCCAAAAAGTAATCGAAAGGTTACGTCTAAAAGCAGCGTAAAGGCAAATACGCGTATTTTATTAAGAATATTAAGGATGTTTAGTTCTTTTATATTTCAGACTAAGACTTCTTAAGTGGCAGCAGATGTTTGTTTTAACAATGAATTTTATGATTTAATCCGTCAGGAATTCTTGTTTTAGCATTATTTATTGAAGAGTATAGTATAACTATGGTAGTTTTTAACTTTTTTTGAAAAAAAGTTGTGGCACGGATATTTAAAAAAAACGATCCTAAAGTTATAAGAGCATGGACCTTTTATGATTGGGCAAACTCAGTTTATAATCTAATTATTTCTACTGCAATCTTCCCAATTTTTTACGAAAAGGTAACTTCAGGAAATCGTCAAATAATTAACGGTGAACAGGTAGATGCTGTTTCCTTTTTTGGTCGTCAGTTTGTAAATACTGAGCTGTATTCTTATGTCTACTCTGCTTCATTTTTGCTAATTGTACTTCTTGTTCCTATTCTTTCCGGAATAGCAGATTATACGGGAACTAAAAAGCGTTTCATGCAATTTTTCTGTTACTTAGGTGCTGCAGGCTGTGCATCGCTCTATTTCTTTGATGTGCATAACCTCGAACTTAGCATGTTTTCGGTGTTTATGGCGAGCATTGGATTTTGGGGAAGTTTGGTTTTTTATAATTCATTTCTTCTTGAAATAGCAGATAAAGAACAGCATGATAAAATTAGCGCACGAGGATTCTCGCTGGGGTACATAGGGAGTGTTCTATTACTCGTTACTATTCTTATTCTGAATGGAGCTGCAGGGATGCCCATTAAGTACGGATTTTTTATGGTTTCCGTTTGGTGGGTGGGTTTTGCTCAATATACCTACTATTATTTGCCTGGTAAATCCCATTATAAGGTTCGCGAAAAAAAGCATAATATCATCTGGTACGGCTATAGTGAATTACGAAAGGTATGGGGGCAACTCACTGCACATAT
Organism: Bacteroidia bacterium; assembly: GCA_017857855.1. Lineage (GTDB taxonomy): Bacteria > Bacteroidota > Bacteroidia > NS11-12g > UBA9320 > UBA9320. Next base: position 13,330 of record JAFMCI010000041.1, read on the forward strand.
CAGGGTGAAATGGTTCTTACTCAGTTATTTTGTTTATAACATGGGCGTACAAACGGTTATGCTGTTGGCAGTACTATTTGCGAGTAAAGAAATTCTATGGGTTTCTGGTGGTGTTTGGTGGCAAACTAAAGAGACAGGACTTATTGTGAGTATTATATTAATACAACTGGTGGCCGTAGTTGGTGCGCAAGTGTTGTCTCGAGTTTCAGAAAAACTAGGCAACCTCCGAACACTTATGTTATGCACGATGATATGGGTGTTATGTACTATAATAGCTTATCTAATAGATCAACCACTTCAGTTTTACGGGTTGGCACTGCTAGTTGGATTTGTTATGGGAGGGATTCAGTCTTTAAGTAGATCAACGTACAGTAAAATGCTACCACCTACCAATGACAATGCTAGCTTTTTTAGCTTTTTTGATGTTATGGAAAAAGTAGGTTTAATTTTTGGTCCCCTTATGTTTGGTTTGTTAGAGGGTGTTTTTGGAAATATGCGTGTATCTGTGCTAATGCTCATGATTTTCTTTATCGTAGGATTCTTCCTACTTCTGAAAACCTATACTATTGAAAAAAGACAAGGACTATCGGTCTAAATGCTCAAAAAGTATCTTACGGATATAGCCTTTATGCAGATTTTAAATCTGCTAATTAAGCCCATATGGATATTGGTAATAGATAGGGCTGTGCAGAATACTTTGTCACTTGAAGTGTACGGTAATTATGCAGCGCTATTTAATTTTAGTCTCATGTTTTTTATCATTCTCGATCTGGGACTTAATGGGTATAATACCACTCAGATCTCAAGAGATACAAATAAAATAGTAGCACTAACGGGTAATATTCTGGGTTTAAAAATGATACTTATGGCTATATACGTGTTGTTTGTTTTTGGCGTGGGCGCTGCATTAGGTTATGGTACAGCGGAGTTTCTCTTGCTTGTTTTTTTGTGCATCTTACAAATCTTTACTTCACTGAATCAATACCTAAGAACTATTGTAGCTAGTTTGCAACAATTCAAGTGGGATGGCATATTTATGGTCTTGGACAGAATATTGGTTGTAATACTCTGTGCTTTTCTGCTTTGGGGAGGTATAGAAGGTTGGAGTCTAACCATTGAGCGCTTCATTTTCGCTCAACTAGCGGGAGTTTTTTTGGTAACCTTTGTTTTAGTTCTTTTTCTAAGAAATTACTTTCGCGATGTTCGGATATCATTCGATTTAAAAACGATACGTCCATTACTACAAAAATCTTGGCCCTTTGCTTTACTCATTACCCTTATGGGTCTTTATAATTATGTAGATAGTGTTATGCTTAAAACCATGGTGGGTAATGCAGAAGCTGGTATTTATGCGCATGGTTATAGGTTGTTTTACGCCATTCTTATGTTTGCTCAGATTTTTAGTGGAGTATTATTGCCTTTTTTTAGTAAAAACCTCAAAGACAAGGAGACAATAAATCTAATTGCATCCTTTACCGCTAAATTTTTACTTTTGGTTGCCATCTCAGCAGCATTGGTTAGTGCCGCATACAGCGATCAGATTATGGACGTAATGTATCACGAAAAGGCAACATCACAAAGTGCCAGTTCATTCTCGTTTTTGATGTTTGGATTTATCGGATCAGTATTGATTTTAGTGTACGGTACACTTCTTACAGCGGCATTAGAGTTAAAGTACCTTAATACAGCAGCCTTCATTACCTTGTGCATAAATCTATTGCTTAATACCCAGCTAATACCCATTTATGGCTCAACAGGAGCAGCTATAGCAACGGCCATAAGTCAAGTGTTATTTGGTACTATTTGCTATACTATTAGTTTTATGGTGTTTAACTTTAAGCCTTTACTTGTTAATATAATTAAACAATTTTTTGCTATTGGCATTTTATGTTTGACTATTTTTTGGGGTAAACAATTTTGCAGTAGTGTGTCCGTTCATTTATTAATGATTTTTATAACCGTACTAATTGCAGCTTACCTGTTTAAGTTATTTCAAGTGAAAGACCTAAAGACGTTGACTAGAAATTGACATTATATTAGCTATTAAATTAACTTTGCCAATCTATTTTTTAAAATTATCGAATGAACCAAAACAAAGATTTTGATTTGAACTTTGTAGAAATTATAAAGTTAGTTTGGGAATACCGAAAGCATCTTGCTATAATAGCTATTGTCAGTATTTTACTAACGGGCTTATTCACAGCACCATTTATCATAGCACCTAAATACGAATCAGAGGTTATCTTTTATCCTACCACCAATAATTCGATAGGTAATGCGCTTTTTACTGATCTCAATATGAGACAAAGTGATCCTTTAGCTTTTGGAGAAGAAGAGGAAGCAGAAAATGCCCTGCAGTTGCTTAATTCTTCTGCATTGCAAGGCCGTATTGTTAAAAACTTCGATCTTATGAACCATTATGGCATAGATCAAAAGGGTAGTCCTCAGACTGACTTAGGTCTAAAGATGAAAAAGAATATACAGTTCTCTCGCACACGTCACTTGGCTGTTCAGATAACGGTATTAGACGAAGATCCTGTTAAAGCGGCAGAAATAGCAAATGGCATAAGTGCTATTTATGATTCTGTTAAAACCGAAATTCAAAAACAGGTTTCATTAGAAGCTCTTGAAATCGTAAAAAGTGAGTTTGAAAGTAAAGAAAAACAAGTTTGGGATTTACGTATAGCACTTCAAAAATTAGGGGAGAAGGGTATCACTAATTACGAAGAACAATCGCGAGCTTTGTCAGAGGAATTATACAAAACCGCTGCCGATGGAGCTAAAAGAAGAGAACTGCAATTGCAACAAAAAGAATTAGCTAAGTATGCAGGGGAATTTACATACCTGAATGAGACTTTAATCCTAGAACTTGAGAGCTTAAGTGAGCATAGAAAACGTTTTGAAAAGGCAAAAGTGGACGTAGAAAAGACACTTCCTCAAAAGTTTATTTTAACGAGTGCTTCTCCAGCAGAAAAGAAATCGTACCCACTTCGCACATTGCTTACGCTCATAGTAACGGGGGCTGTAATGCTTTTTAGTATTTTGGCGTTAGTTATTCTAAATCAACTGAATCTACTTAAGAAGTAGTGGAGCTATCGCTTGACATAAAGCGCTTGTATGCCCTCGCGGGGTTGTTTTTTGTCTACTGCTTAGCCTCAGTGTACTTCGATTTATTGGTTTTACTAGCCGCACCGGTTGTGCTTGCATTGCTTTGGTTGACCATCACTAAACCTAAGTTAATTCTTTACTTTTTGGCTTTTGCCACTCCGCTATCCGTACATCTTGTTGATGAACGTGTTAGTACCATAAATATAAGTTTACCCACTGAACCACTAATTATTCTATTGTTTATTGGTGTGGTTTTTAAGGCATTTAGTGCTCAAAAAATCTTGGTTCCTGAAGTGACAACTGTTCTATCGCTACTCATTATTGCAGATTTTTCGTGGCTTGTAGTGTCTGCTATAAATAGCTCTATTCCGCTTATTTCTGCGAAATACGTTCTTATGAAAAGTTGGTATATCGTTGTATTTTACTTTTTAGTATCTCGTTATTTCCAAAATAAAAGTATGATTAAAAAGTACTTATGGTGTTTGATTGTATCTGTAATAATACTTACACTTTATACCTTGTACAACCATGCTGCGGGTGGCTTTAGTAGGGAGTATGCGTATACCGCCATGCGACCCTTTTTACCTGATCACGGGATGTATGCAGCATGTATTTCGTTCGTTGTTCCTATCCTTTTTGTATTTGCATTGCACGGAAATTCCCTAGGTTACGGTAAAATACTACGGATTGTATGTGCGCTACTTTTTGTATACATGGTAATCGCGGTTGCACTTTCATTTACCCGTGCGTCTTGGCTAAGTTTAGCCACAGCATTGCTTTTTTATGTACTTTTTTTATTAAATGTAAGGTTAAAACATATCCTTATGTTTGGTGCGCTTGCAGTTGCCATAATCTTTGTGAATCGAGATTCATTGCTGGTAGACTTATCTCGTAACAAAAAAGAGTCGGACGATAATATAGAAAATCACCTTCAATCGGTATCTAATGTTACTTCAGATCCAAGTAACTTAGAACGATTAAATCGATGGAGCAGCGCTATACGTTTGTGGGAGGAAAAACCATTAATGGGATGGGGACCAGGTACTTATACCTTTCAATACGGTCAGTTTCAATTACCCCATGAGATGACTATTATCAGTACCAATGCGGGAACTTTAGGAGGTGTTCATTCTGAGTATTTACGGCCGTTAGCCGAAAGTGGAATAGTTGGGTTGTTCCTTTATCTAGCCTTTGTTTTGTATACTTTTGTCCTTGGTTTTAAGCATCAACGTGTACTTGAAGGTTCTAGTAAGTATTTAAGCCTGGCAGCATTTTTAGGTCTGATAACGTATTTTACGCATGGCGTGCTCAATAACTATACAGAGTTTGATAAAATTGCAGTACCCTTGTATAGCTTCTTAGCCATACTTACTGCTATAGAAGTTGCATACCAACATGATCAAAAAGATAGCAAAGAATAGACTAGGGTTAGCCGGTTTTATTTTTATAACGCTCCTCATGGTGGTTTCGTTATTAGGTTACCTCATCACACCCGACAGTACACCACAAGCCAATGATATTCATCTTGAAATAGCGTTGCAACCCCCCAGTTTCAAGGTGCAAATGATTCAACAACCCTTGGAAGAAGAAGTGGAATCTGTAGGAATTTTCGATTGGATTTTAAATGGTAAACCATTGGAGTATAACTATATCCCAATCTCAGTAGCAGCGTTGCCAGATAGTTTTGCCGTATTTACTAAAAATGGTTTAACACAATGGCAAAATATAGAGAGCAAGCAAGATGCGACCCTCATAACGAAGAATTATTATCTTGGAACGGACCGCTATGGAAGGGATGTGCTTAGTAGAGTAATCATCGGTGCAAGAATATCCTTGTTAGTTGGGTTTATGTCCGTTTTAATTACCTTAGTCATTGGCACTACACTTGGTTTGCTCGCTGGCTTTTATGGAGGTTGGGTAGATTCTGTTATTTTATGGCTTATTAATGTGGTATGGAGTTTACCCAGTTTACTTATTGCTATAGCGATTAGTTTTGCGTTTCAAGAAAAAGGAATTTATCAGGTATTTCTAGCGATCGGCTTAAGTATGTGGGTGGAATTGGCGCGTATTGTGCGAGGACAAGTGCTTCAAATTAAAGAAATGGAATATGTTCAAGCTGCAAAAGTGTTAGGGTTTGGTAATTTGCAAATTCTGTTCAGACATATTTTACCCAATATCATGGCGCCTATAATTGTAGTGTGTGCAGCCAATTTTGCTAGTGCAATATTGTTGGAAGCAGGCTTAAGTTTCTTAGGACTCGGAGTACAACCCCCAATGCCCAGTTGGGGAAGTATGATCAAAGAACATTATAATTATATTGTTTTTGATGCAGCCTACCTGGCCGTCATACCCGGTGTGTGTATCATGTTGTTGGTTATGAGCTTTAATTTCTTAGGCAATGCCTTAAGAGACGCTTTGGATGTGAATATGAAGTAAGAGTCTTTACTTGTGGTTTCTTATTGCTTCACTATCCTTGAGTAATATTTATTAAGTCCATTGGTCATAGCGACAACGTAAATGCCAGGTTTTAAGAAATCCAAAATAATCTGATTCGAGTCTACAGATTGCAACTCTTGTTCAAATGCTTCTTTACCTAGGTAGTCATAAATAATAATACGGTACGGTTTGTTATTTTGACTATTAAATGTTGCCGCGTGTTGCAGGGTAATACTATGTGTAAATGGATTAGGATGAATTTGTAATCTTGATTCAACCATTTGTTTATCGATTTTCAATGTCTTTTCAGTTACAAATGCGTAATCTGGCAACATACACTCGAACCAAAAACCGACTGCAAAGCTGGATGCGACCTCTACCTCTAGTTTGCCGTTTACCCCAATTACTTTTGCTGAGGAAGACAATATAACATTGCCGGCTAAACAATGCATTAAGCCGTTATCTATAACTAAATCATCCAACTCTAGAATTCCGTAGGTAATAAGCTTTGCACTGTTAAGCAATGTTCCTTTTTGGTGACCACAAATACCGCCATTTTGTGTTATCAAAATGTATGCTCCGGAAGTAAAAATCAAATCTTGAGAGATAACAATAGGATGATTTATGACAAAAGTATCACC
>JAFMCI010000042.1 GCA_017857855.1 Bacteroidia bacterium
TGGTGGGCAATACAAAAAGAATTATGATGGTAGTAATTACTGCAATTTTGCAATATCTTATTTTTAGCATAAGGGTTTATTTAGTTAATGAATTATGGGTTCGTGAGTTCGACGTTAGTTTTGGTTTTTACCTTTACCCTCACGAATATCTTTTAAAAACAGGTCGAGTCGCGTTTTTACTCGTTTACTGCTTTATAAATTTAGTGAGGTACGTTTTGCCGCTATTCTCAAACATTCGTACCCAATAAATACCCGCTTCTAAGCTTTCTAAATTAATTTTTACTACTGCAGAACTTATGGCAATATCCATAACTTCTTGACCTAATTGATTGTAAATATTAAGGTTAGAGTTGTTGTAATTTAGCTCTGACAGATCAATAAATAAACTGCTGTTGGCCGGATTAGGGAAAATTCCTATGGGTGATACGAGAGAAATATCCTTTGTTGTTGCGGGAGTCTCACAAATTCCTAACATGTTGTTATCCATCCATGTTAATCGTGTGCTTAACCAGTTTTTTAAAAATACAACTTCTTCTTGATAGCTATTGCCAACATAGTCATTTGGCCATACGTATTGACCAAGGATATCCCATTTTTCAAAGTTTCTCGCTGGAGCATCTCCCATTTCAGCTATTCTGTTATCTATAAATTGTATTAGGCTATCGGTATGTAACGGTCCGTTTCTAAGTTGTTGCCACCGACAGTTGATTAAATTGGAAACTTCTGTAAGATCTGTCATCTTCTTTACCCAAAAAGGGTGTGAGTTGTCGCAAGTCCCTTGAAATTGGTAGGTCCAGCCCGTAGGGTCAGGTGAGCATGCATAATCAAAATTACCAAAAGCTAGGTTGAAATCCCATAATGGACCGAAATGCAATTTGCCCCCATCTGAGTTTTTCACTTTATGCATATAGAAGCTCAACTTGTAAGCGTCAATGTGCTTGCCTATTTCCGTTACCAAAAAATAATCTACCCAAGAGGATACGTCTACAAAGTTTTTAAATTTCCAATAATATTCTGCGTCAGACATGGCACTCTCAAAACTCGTGATATAGCTTTTTATATATTCTCGCTGCACATCTTCCAATTCTTCTGCTTTTGGATCGTGATAGGAATAAAATTTCGTAGGTGATGTATTGTTATACCAGCCGTCTATGTTAGAGCTTAAATCATCTCTATCTATTTGTACTATATAGCCACCTGTTAACTCATCTCCTGAGATATCTTCTGGTTTTAAATTAGCAATATCGACTCTATTTTTATCTCTTTTTATACGTTCAGTCATAATATAAACGCCCTTGTAATCAGTGTTTATGTATACTTCACAGAGTTGGGTTCTAGGAGTATATCTTCCTGTACTTATACCCATGTGGTAGGCCAATGCGTTGCGCAATAAAGATTTATCAGAGTATGGGCCGTGCAATACCCAATCATTTTCGGCCGGCATACCTAATACGCTTACATTGTTATTGCTCCCGTCGGGAAGTTGTGTTTCAAAACCATAGTTTTTCTTTGGAAAACTTTGTGATGAGGCTCCACGTATCTCGATTGTAATAGCTCCATTATAACCATTGTAGGTGTCTGTAAGTAAATTCATTCCACGGTCTATAATTCCCATATGCGCAGCAATCTTAGGTTCGTTTTTTATTTCTGCATTGTTTGAAGTGGTAATAACCACAATGGGCAAAGTACTCCCTAAATTAGGAGCAGTAAACCAATTAAGGGTGGGCTGGTAATTCTTACTTTGGTCGGTTATTCCCAGACTTAAGAAAAAATTACTACTCAAATCAGATGAACTCGCAGACTGATTGTGTATTTGAATAGCTAGTGTATTCGTCCCTTCCTTAATAATTTTCCGCAAGGTAGATTGATCTAATTGGTAATCTTCGGGTTTGCCGCCGCTGTATAGTGTTGCTTCTTTGTAGGTATTAGCAAGTGAATTGTATGCTGGCGGTATACCAGGAGTTCCAATATTATTCCGGGCTATTTCTACCCCATTGAGATAAGCAACAAAACCATCATCATAATCAGCATGAAGGATAGCGTGACGTATTACAGTAGTGTCAACAAGATAAAATACTTTTCTAATAAAAACAGCAGTTGTTGCGTCTATAATGGTATTGTCGTCATTGTCTCCATAACCAAAACCTCCTTGTCCTTCCGCCCAGTTTGTCGCATTAAAACCAGGTTGCATCCAATTGCTAGCTGGCTCACTCCCTGTATGATAAAGCCATGTGTCTGTATTTTTTACTACAGTTTCCCAATGATTAATAGACTGGCCATAAAGTTTAGGTAAAATGTGTAACAGTAAAAAAACAGTTAAGATCTTTGGTAGAAATGTCATTAGAAAAATAGATGCGTAAAAGTAAACATTTGGTATGAGATACGATAATTATCTGCGGTTTAGCACAAAAGTTTTGTTAATTTTAATGCAAAGCAATTAAGGCGTTAGTTTTAAGGCTGTTAGTTTTTTGTAGTTAGAATTACTGCTAGTTATTGATAAATTAAGGTGGGAGGTAGCATATAATATTTTTACTGCTATGGTGCGGAAACGGTAAATCCTTCCAAGTTGCCATGTAATAAAGAAGTAATGATATCCCTTTTGATTTCTAAAAATAATAGAGTTTTGTGTGTAAGCAGGTAATGACGAAAGAATGGCATCTGGTGGAGGAGATATCCAAACGATATTTCTATGTGGTTGACACCATGATGTGTCCGTCTTCTCCTTCTTATATTTACTTGTGTGGTCTGTTTGCTTTGAAATTATCTTTTTTACCTTGGACCAATGAGAGTTATCTGAAGCCTTGCATAATTTGCAATTTTTAGGACAATGCGATGTCGATATCCATTTTGGGATTTTAGGGTTATCTGTCAGAATTAATTCGAAGTAATTGCTTGCTGTCTGCTCTTCTAGGTATATTTTATGCGTGCTGAAATCATCATCAGAATCTCTAAATGGATTAATCTTGCCAAAAATGTAATCTACATAAGGTTCATCAAAAGGGGCATACCATACTACTACTTTATAGGTGCCGTTTGGTAAGTTCGGCAAGGCATGGTGGGCAGCATTTTTAGTTCGAAAATTATTCGTGTCATTAAGGAATAGTGGTATGGAGACAGATTTATGTGCGTCTAAATTTTTCCAATAAACCTGCCCAAGTATTGAGGTGTCCATATTCATCTCTCTACTCTCGGTATGTATGTTGGTGTAAAAGTCGTTGCTGTCAGCCACATAGTAAGCCAAGTATAACATTCGTTTCCCGGCGTTCTTGGTGCCAGGAAGCGTAATGCTGCTGGTGTGCTCTGTAAGATTAGTAAAAGTGACATTTAACTGTATCACTTCAGTGCGACTATAAGTGTTTCTTTCGCTGCCTAATTTAATAGAAAGATCAGGCACTCTTAGGTCTCCTAATGCATTAATAGTGAGAATATTTAATAAGAAAAAGTAGAAATATTTCAATATAGTATGATTTGAATTAGGTCAAATATAATTTTGTTTATTTAGACATCGAAAAAACCAATCGTTGACACAAACCATATTCCATTTAAGACGTTATATTTGCACATAGATTTAATCTAAATAAAGATAAGAGCAACGAATGAATTTCCCAATATACTTAGATAATAACTCAACAACTCCCATGGATCCAAGAGTCTTGGATGCTATGCTTCCCTATTTTAACGAAAAATTTGGTAATGCGGCAAGCAGAAATCATAGTTTTGGATGGAATGCAGAAGAAGCGGTAGATTATGCTCGTGAGCAAGTAGGCCGCTTGATAGGTTGTACGAGCAAAGAAATAATTTTTACTTCAGGTGCCACAGAGGCTAATAACTTAGCGATCAAAGGGGTTTTTGAAATGTATGGCTCTCAAGGTAATCACATGATTACAGTGTCTACTGAGCACAAAGCAACTTTAGATGCATGCAAGAAAGTAGAGAAAATGGGTGGAGAGGTAACCTATCTCTCGCCAAATGAGGATGGCTTGATAAACTTGTCTGATTTGGAGTCTGCGATTACAGATAAAACAATACTCATAACCATAATGTATGGTAATAATGAAATTGGCGTGATTCAAGATATCAAGGCAATTTCAGCTATCGCGAAGAAAAATGGAATCTTATTTCACACAGATGCTACACAAACGGTAGGTAAAATACCTGTAGATGTAATAGCAGACGGAATAGACTTAATGAGTTTTACCGCACATAAAATGTATGGACCAAAAGGGGTAGGTGCTTTATATGTAAGACGTAAAAATCCGCGTGTAAAAGTAACTAGTCAAATGGATGGCGGAGGTCATGAAAGAGGGATGCGGAGTGGAACCTTAAATGTTCCAGGTATAGTTGGATTTGGTAAAGCTTGCGAAATAGCACAAAACGAAATGGATGGAGAGGCAGTACGTCTAAGTGCAATGCGTGATAGACTAGAAAAAGAACTACTTACCATAGAAGAAGCTTATGTAAACGGGAATGTACAGCATAGACTACCACACGTAGCCAATATTTCATTTAAGTTTGTAGAAGGAGAAGGACTAATGATGGGAACAAAAGATATTGCCGTGAGTAGCGGTAGTGCATGTACAAGTGCGTCTTTAGAGCCTAGTTATGTGCTTAAAAGCTTGGGTTTGGACGATGAGTTAGCACATTCATCGCTTCGTTTTGGATTAGGTAGATTTACGACAGATGAAGAGATAGATTTTGCTATTGATCACGTAAAAACAGCGGTAAATAAATTAAGAGACATGAGTCCACTTTGGGAAATGTTTAAAGAAGGCATTGACCTAAAGACAATCGAATGGGCAGAACACTAGTTTGATTTAATAGGGACCGGAAGAAAAAAAATATATAATAAATAAAACAGTAGTTGAATTTAGACGTAACGTAAAAAGCGATACGTGTTGAGTTTAAAATCATAAATAATAAAAATATGGCATATTCAGAAAAAGTAATCGATCACTACCAAAATCCAAGAAACATTGGCACACTTAATAAGGAAAGTAAGATGGTAGGAACTGGCTTGGTGGGAGCACCAGAGTGTGGTGATGTAATGCGTTTACAAATAGAAGTAGATGACGCAACAGGGATAATTAAAGATGCAAAGTTTAAAACCTTTGGCTGTGGATCTGCTATCGCATCTTCATCTCTTGCTACAGAATGGCTTAAAGGAAAAACAATTGAAGCTGCAATGGAAATTGATAACATGGATATCGTAGAGGAATTAGCTTTGCCCCCTGTTAAAATTCATTGCTCGGTATTGGCTGAAGATGCTATTAAAATGGCAATAAATGATTACCGTGTAAAACAAGGTCTGGCACCAATAGAGGATAATAAAAAGCACTATTAGTTAAAAAGTGAGAAGCCGATGGGGTAAAACCATTAGCAAATAAACCAATAATAAGTAACCCAAAAAGATGATAACAGTATCAGAAAGAGCAGCAAATCAAGTAAATGTACTAATGCAGACTGAAAGTTTGAATGAAGGATATTTTATTCGTGTCTCTGTAGTAGGTGGTGGTTGTTCTGGTCTAAGTTATAAAATGGACTTTGACAATGAACCACAGGAGAATGATCAGATTTTCGAGAGCAATGGATACAAAGTGGTTTGTGATATGAAAAGCTTTCTATACCTATGTGGAACAGAGCTTGATTTTACAGATGGATTAAATGGGAAAGGATTCCAGTTTAATAATCCCAATGCAAATAGAACCTGCGGTTGTGGCGAGAGTTTTTCCGTATAAAAGGATTAGATAGTCTGATAGTAATGCCAAGATTTAGTTCACTAAATCTTGGCATTTTTTTGGGATATATTCACATCTTTTTCATATAAATAATAAATAGATTATACAATAAACTACATTTGACAAAGTGCAACGTAATGCTAAAATAATAACACGATTGACTGCTCTTTGGGCTTTGTCCGAAGCTGGATTAGGAGGAGTTCTGCATGCAATTCAATTCCCGTTTACCGGACTTTTGGTTGGCGGATTTGCTATTGTGCTTATTAGTCTCATTGCTTATTTTTCTGATCATAAATGGGACACAATTTTCAGATCACTTCTGGTGGTTTTAATTATAAAACTAGCAGTGAGTCCTCATTCTCCACCAACAAGTTACTTAGCTGTTTCGTTTCAGGCATTTATGGCAGCATTAATTTTTAACAAACTGCGCATCAACATGTGGAGTACAATGCTACTGGGTGTTACAACGCTCATTGAATCCGCTATTCAAAAAATATTAGTGGTTTGGATTGTATATGGAAGTTCTTTATGGACGGCAATTGATGGATTCAGCGAATATGTTATTCAGAAGATGGGCATGTTTGGTGAGTTGTTTTCATCTCATGTATTGATATCTGTTTATCTCTGGTTGTATGCCTTATTAGGCTTAGTGATTGGCTATATGATTTATGATATAATCCAATATATGGATTATAATCAAGGCAACGTCAAGTATCAAATTCAAGCAATTGAGTTCGAAGATAATCTGGGAGAATTAAGAAAACGAAGAGGTCTATGGAAGCAATGGATACTGTTTGGGACCTTCTTTGCACTTATCGCTGCGTATTATTTTTTTGTGAAAGACGGTAAATCTGTTTGGGGCAATTGGCTCTATATTACACTTCGCAGCGCGGGTATTTTACTACTTTGGTATTATGTGTTGGCGCGTTATTTTAAAAAGTATTTTGCAAAATACTTGGAACGTAAAAAATACAAAGTACAAAAAGAAGTGGATGAGACCATGACTTTATTGCCCTATTTACGGAAGGTAGCAGCCTTATCTTGGCAAGAAAATAAACACACTAAGGGTCCGATAAAATTTAGAGACTTTTTGGGAGATACTATATTATACAGTATACATCTTAAACTAGAAGAATGATTTACATCCTAGCAGGTGACGTAAGAAGTGGCAAAACTTCTGCCTTACAAGAGTGGGTGGATACCTGGGATACCGTAAAAGGCATTATTTGTCCTGATGGTCACGATAATCTTAGGTATTTGTACAATATTGAAACCCAAGAAAAGCACTCATTCCAAAGGTTAAAAGAAGAAGATAATACTGTTTCTGTAGGTAAATTTCATTTTTTGGAGGATACATTTAAACTGGCTAATTATATACTTATCAGGTCTTTTGAGGAAGGTAATTTTGATTTTTTAGTGTTGGATGAGTTGGGTAAACTTGAGTTAGAAGGTAAAGGCCTACATCAAGCAGCAAATTATATAATTGGAAACTATCAGTCTAATGATAATCAAAATTTACTCCTAGTCGTAAGAACGAACTTAGTAAAAGATATTATTGCTCATTATGGCATTAGAAGTTTTCAGATAGTAGCAAGTGAGACGCTACCATAGCATAATTTAATCAATTTTATTTTGCAAGCGCTCATACTCCTCGGGTGTATTTACATTAGTGAATTCATTTCCATCCAAAATTGGGACACGTTGATTCCCGTATTGATTTAAGAATTGTTGAATAGATCGGCCACCGTTGGTAAAGTATTCTTCGAGGCAAGGAAGCGTTTCAATCTCCCAGATACTGAGCATAGGTTCCCAAATTTTGGTTTCTGTATTGTAGTACGTAGTTGTTAGCAGATCCCAATTTCGCTGTGCAATGATGTTTTTAATGCTTTGCTTTGTAACTAGTGGTAAATCTACCCCTAACACTACAATGCTATTTTGTGTGAAGCGCAATGCAGATATTATCCCTGATAAAGGCCCTTCTTCTGGGTATTTGTCAATAATAATATTATCTATCTTAAGATTTTTTTGCTCTTGATTTATGGAATAAAAAACTTCATTCACGTAGCATTTAAGTTTTGCATGAGCTAGCTGGGCGAAGTTTTTCTGGGTTTCGTTTGGATAGGACTTGTTAGCAATGAGTTGTGACTTATCGGTCCCCATTCGTGAGCTTTTGCCACCCATCAACACAATGCCTATTAAATCTGCCAAAGTTTAACCTATAGTTTTATAGATAGCGTGACCCAATCCAAAACCAAGGAAGCCGCTAACTAGTGTGCTGATAATCAAGCTGTCTGTTGAATAACCGAATATTATGCCAAACAATAGCCCTATAGATACGCCTATGATATAGCTATTACGCTGTCTGTTGACAGCTAGATTTTTTTTACGTTTCTTGCTCATAATAGGGTGTTAAGATACTTCTTTTATGGTTATTTTCACTAGTTTGCTAGTGGGCGTGTGACTTTTAGCAGCATATGAATCAATAGGAATAAGTGGATTTGCCTCAGGAAAGTATGTCGCTACATTGCCAACTGGTATAGTATAGGGTATCACTAAAAACTTTCGAGCTTCTCGTGTAACACCATTAAACGCACTAAATAGGTTTACTTCTTGCTGTGTTTCCCATCCTCTCGCATCAATGTCTATTTGGTTCATCATAATTATCCTACGTTCATTGTATATGCCTCTGTATCGATCATCTAGCCCGTAAATAGTTGTATTGTATTGGTCATGACTCCTAATGGTCATCATAAAATATTCTCCTTCTGCCAATCGGTGCTTTGGTAAGGTATTAATGGTAAAATTTGCTTTGCCATTTTCAGTGTCAAACTTTCTTTCTCTTGCCCCATTTGGCAAATAAAAACCGGCAGGTTTACGAATACGTTCATTATAATTTTCGAAACCAGGAATAACTTGTTCAATGGCGTCTCTTATTTTGTCATAATTACCAGCCATGTTTAACCATGGAATATTTGTGTTTTGTAATGTAAAATTGGCTATTTCTGAGACAATGGCAACTTCACTTTTTAGCTGTTTGCTAGGTGGTGTTAGTATCCCTTGCGAGCTTTGTACGACGCCCATACTATTTTCACAGCTCACAAATTGTTCGCCATCTGCTTGCACGTCTTTATCTGTTCTGCCTAAGCACGGGAGAATGAGGGCTTGTCGACCGGTTATTAAGTGTGAGCGATTTAGCTTAGTGCTAACATGCGCAGTTAAGCTGCAATTTTGTAATGCTTGTGCTGTAAAGTGCGTGTCTGGTGAGGCACTTAAAAAATTGCCCCCCATGGCAAAGAATACTTTCCCCTTTTCAGCATGCATGGCTTCGATAGCAGATACCACATGATAGCCGTGCTCGCGCGGGGATTTGATGTTGTGTACTTGATCCAATTTGTCCAGAAATGCTGGTTTTGGTGCTTCCCATATCCCCATGGTTCTATCGCCTTGCACATTGCTGTGTCCACGTACAGGACATGTGCCGGCTCCTGGCTTACCGATGGCACCTCTTAGTAAAAGGAGATTGACAATTTCTTGAATATTGCTAACACCGTTTTCATGCTGGGTTAGGCCCATAGCCCAGCAAATGATGATTTTCTGATTGTAAGCCAATAGTTCTGCTGCTTCTTTGATTAGGAGTACATCAACACCACTCTCTTCTGCACATTCTTGGATGGTATAGGTTCTTAAATCTGTGATAAGGGCTTCATAGTTTGCAGTGTAGCTTGTAATAAATTCTTGATCAAAAATATTTTCTCCGGCATCTTCTTTTGCTAGGAGTATGAGCATTATGGCTTTTAAGAATGCCACATCGCCATTCAACCTCACAGGGACATATAGATCTGTAAGAGATGTTCCTCCTTTTAAAATACTCATAGGGGATTGTGGATCTATAAAATTAACCATACCTGCTTCGGGGATTGGATTTACGGTAATTATCTTTCCTCCATTTTCTTTGCATTTTTCTAACGCCCCGAGCATCCGAGGGTGATTTGTTCCTGGATTTTGTCCCATTACCATAATCACTTCGGCCTCGTATAAATCATTTAAGGTAACGGATCCTTTGCCAATACCTACGGTTTCAGATAAACCTACTCCGCTACTTTCGTGGCACATGTTAGAGCAATCAGGTAAGTTGTTGGTGCCAAAGGATCTAATAAAAAGTTGGTATAAGTATGCTGCTTCATTACTAGTTCTGCCACTGGTATAGAATATTGCGTCGTCTGGAGTTGCTAGCGCATTTAGTTCTTTAGCAATTAATGAAAAAGCATCTTTCCATTGGATGGGTTCATAATGTGTAGCACCATTTTTCAATATCATAGGCTCAGTTAGCCTACCTAACTTGCCTATTTCAAAGTCAGATAATTTAGAAATTTCAGCAACGGAATGATTTGCGAAATAATCTGCTGTTAGTGACTTTTTAGTCGCTTCTTCGGCAATCGCTTTTATGCCGTTTTCGCAGTATTCGCCTATCGCAGATCGATCATCGTCTGGATCTGGCCATGCACAACCGGGGCAATCAAATCCACCTTTTTGATTTATTTTTAGGCTCAATTTAAATGCATCAATAGGATCCATGTACTTGGCCATATGCTTTACCGAAGAAATAATAGCTGGAATACCTACTGCTTTTTCTTTAGGTTCTTTGAGAATAAGACCAGTGTAGTCAAAGTTTTCTATTTCTATTTTGGGGGTAGACATTGTGAATTTCAAAAGTAGTTAAATGATTTGATTCACTAAAAAAGCAAAAGGGAAGTGTTATGTCAAATTAAAAAGGATTATTTTAAAAAAATATGTTAATCAGCTGTAGATATTATAACTATTCTCTTTTAGAAATCCGATTAGCGTCTGTCCATTTGTACGCGTCAAATCAACAGCTAAACTACTTGGAGCACCCACAGATATAATAGTCGGAATACCAGCCATAGTTGCTTTTTGTACCAATTCAAAACTAGCTCTACCGCTCAAAAGAAGTATTTTGTCCTCTAAGGGGAACCCATTTTTTCTAAACGATTCGCCTATCACTTTATCCAGTGCATTATGTCTGCCAACATCTTCATGCATAATTTCTAAAACTCCGGCTAAACTAAAAAGTGCCGCTGCATGAATTCCTCCAGTAGCTGTAAATAAGGATTGCTTTTTGGTTAATGTTTGTTTCAAGCCGTATAGAACAGAATCTTGAAGGGCTAACTTATTTTTAAATTGGAATTGGGTTTTGGTATGTATTGCCTCAATGCTGGCCTTACCACAAACTCCGCAACTGCTCGTTGTGTAAAAATTTCGATCTGTTTTTTGCAGTTCAATTTTTACATCTTTGTTTAAGTAGATTTTAACAATGTTATCACCTAAGTATTTTACCGCCTTAACTTGCGAGTATGCTTGCAATAAACCTTCGGTATATAAAAAGCCCAGAGCAAGTTCTTCATCTTCGCCTGGAGTACGCATAGTTACAGAAATAGCGGTAGGTTTCTGCTCGTCAAAATGTTGAATTTGAATTTCTAATGGCGCTTCTACTGCGACTACATCATCTTGTTCTTGGATTTCTCCGTTTTTGATCTTGGTGATTTTGATATTTTGTAAACCTTCATTCATGTTTTCTGCTATCGTGGCCTAAAGGGCTTGGGGATTAACGTAAAGATTAGTTTCGTCTTCATTAGCTCGAGGTTTAAGACATTGCCAATCTTTTTCAACAAGTATAAAAAGCCCGTCAGCTTGAGCCTCAAATCCTACCCGATCATCGGAGTCCCAACTGTGCAGTAATAATCTTGGTATTTTTGCTGTCATCTTTCCATTGTCAAAAAAACAAGTCATGGCTTTATCTTCTGAAGTAACCAAACCGTAAATTAATTCACCTGTTGGAAATTGGCATTTAGACCAAGTTTCTCCTTGATTTACTAACTCAGTTACTTCGGTTTGTGAAAGTCTAAATCGCACGGAATCTCCTTGAATTCTTATTTTCATTTTAGTTTAATGTTATTCCAAGTTTATTTAATTCTTCTTGCGTTAAGCTAACATATTTGATGTACATCTTAATTCGCTCATTGGGTAATCCATTAGAATTTTTAGGTTGACGTTCGATAGTTTTTGCAACGTCCATGCCCGCTAGAACTTTGCCAAAAGTGGTGTACTCCCCGTCTAAAAAATGAGCACCACTTGTGTCGGTTACGATGTAAAACTGTGATCCACTAGATTTGCGACTGGGGTTGGTCATGTTGCCATTTCTAGCGGCAGCTAATGCCCCATAAAAGTGTTTGAACATAGAAGAGTCAATCTCTGCGGGTACGGTATATCCGGGACCGCCACTTCCATCATTATTTCTGTTATCGTCTTTACTAGATGGACTCCCTCCTTGAATGACAAAATTGTCGACACATCTATGAAATTCAGTGCTGTCGTAGTAAGCGGCTCTTACCAAGCTATCAAAATTGTGCTTATGTAAAGGCGTCTCCTCGTATAAGTCGAGGTAAATGTTCCCAAAATCAGTCGTAATTTGAATTACTTCAAAGGTCGGCTCATCTGCTGGCGCGTCTTTTTTACACGAGAGCGCTGTAAGTGATATGATTAGGGTGGCGTAAAGTATTTTTTTCATGTGACAGTTAAAAAGTTTTGATCTTACGTTATGTTTTAAGGTTATAATGTGCGCTATTATGAAGGTATCTTCTCTATAAACGTTTTCAATTCTAGTATTTCAATGCGTTGTAGCAACGAAGGTATTAAAAATTTGCCGTGAATTTGATTTGCTTTATGCTGACTATTCATGTGTTTTTAATTCAGGCTATTCGATATATTAGCTTAATGATTAAGGAATCACGTATTTTTGTGCCCAATAGATGTCGCCTCTCGCAATAGTTATTACAACTTTGATTTTATCAGGTTTTTTCTCTGGATTGGAGATTGCTTTTATCACGGCTAACAAGTTGCGCGTGGAACTGAAAAGCAATCAAGGCAAACGTTGGGCACGCATATGCTCGGGGTATCTTAAAAATCCGTCTAAATTTATAAGTACCATTTTAGTTGGGAACAATGTTGCGTTGGTTATATACGGTATGTTTATGGAAGAGCTGTTGCGTCCCACAATTGAGAGTTATGTGGGTCCTGTACCTGCGCTTATTATTGCTACGTTAATTTCAACTTTGGTGGTTGTAGTAACTGCAGAGTTTTTACCAAAAGCACTTTTTAGGCTTAATCCAAGTGGTATTTTGAGTGTCCTTATATACCCGTTTCAAGTTTTCTACTTTGTATTATGGCCACTTGTACAGTTTGTGATATGGCTCAGTAATACGATTTTAAGTAAAATATTTAAATCAGATTTCACAGAGCAAACGCCACAATTCAGTAAAGTAGATTTAGATCATTTTATCTCGCAGTCTTCTCATAATAATCATGAAGGAGAAGATAATGAGGTAGATACTGATATTTTAAAGAATGCGTTAGACTTTGGAAACGTAAAAGTTAGAGACTGTTTAGTGTCACGCACTGCGATTACAGCTATTGAGTTATCCAGCACAGTGAAAGAATTAGAGCAATTATTTATTGCTTCACAACACTCTAAAATTTTAGTCTATAAGGATAATATGGATAATATTATTGGGTATGCACATCACTTAGATTTACATAAAAAGCCTAAAACGATTAAATCTATTTTAATACCAATTCTCATCACCAATGAGTCAAAATCAGCTAACGATATGCTAAATGAGTTTAGTTTAACGCAAAAAAGTATCGCATTAGTTGTAGATGAATATGGCGGTACCGCGGGTATTATTACGGTAGAAGATATCATGGAAGAAATATTTGGCGAGATAGATGACGAGCATGACGAAGTGGAAGATCCCAATTCAGTTATAGACGAAAATGGTGTGTATTCGCTAAATGCCAAAACAGAAGTTGATCTAATAAATGAAAAGTATAACTTAAATATACCGGAAGGAGATTATGAAACGCTTGGCGGATTCGTGGTTGCCAACCTGGAAGAAATACCTAGCGCAGGTGAAATATTTATCATTGATAATTTTGAAATCAAAATAGTGGAAGCAAGTAAGCAAAAGATAGAACGTCTTGAGCTTAAACTATTAGATTAATCGAATCTCCTGCGAAATGATTTAGCAAAAACGGCGTGATCTAGTAGCCGTATTTGTCTTTCCAAAGAGACTTAAGCCTTTCTTTTATTTTTAACTCAGGAGGATTGTCCCCAGGTTCGTAATAAACCGAGTTAGAGATTTCAATGGGTAGAAATTCTTGTTGAGCAAAGTTATTTGGGTAATCGTGAGCATATTTATATCCTTTTCCATAATCCAAATCTTTCATAAGTTTAGTTGGGGCATTTCGTAAGCTTAGCGGTATAGATAAATCACCCGTTTGTTTAATGTGAGATTGAGCCTTGTTAATGGCCATGTAACTGGCATTACTTTTAGGGCTTGTAGCCAAGTATATAGTGATTTGCGAAAGCACTATTCTGCACTCCGGATAACCAATATTATTTACAGCTTCAAAACCAGCATTGGCAAGCAGTAACGCATTGGGATTTGCCATTCCAATATCTTCACTTGCCGAGATAAGTAGTCTTCGGGCTATAAATTTAGGGTCTTGACCGCCTTCTATCATTCTAGCTAGGTAATAAACTGCCGCGTTAGGGTCGCTTCCTCGTATAGATTTTATGAATGCTGAGATAATATCGTAATGCTGCTCGCCACCTTTATCGAACAGGGCTAACTTTTTTTGCACTGCATCCTCTACCAACTTATTGGTAATAGTGATCTGTTTGCCTCCTTTAAAATTCACTATTATCTCAAGAGCATTTAATAGTTTACGCCCATCTCCGCCACTTATGCCAACTAAGGCGTCCCATTCCTTTATGGTTATATTTTTTTGAAGGAGTTGCACATCGGTTTTACATGCATTTAGCACCAATTGTTTCAAATCATTCAGTTTAAGTGATTCTAAAACAAATACCTCGCACCGAGAGAGTAATGCTGCATTAATTTCAAAGCTAGGATTTTCTGTGGTGGCGCCAATTAAGGTAATAATACCCTGCTCCACTGCACCTAATAATGCATCTTGTTGACCTTTATTAAATCGATGTATCTCATCAATAAATAAAATGGCACTACCTCCACTACCCATAAATTTGGTTTTTTGCGCTTTTTCGATGACTTCACGCACATCTTTAACCCCTGCATTTATAGCACTAAGTTTAAAAAATGGAGTCTTGAGGGTATGAGAAAAAATTTGCGCTAAAGTAGTTTTTCCAACGCCTGGTGGTCCCCAAAAAATGCATGAATATATGCCACCATTGTCTAAAGCCCGTCTTAAAGGCTTCCCGGGTCCAATAATATGTTGCTGCCCAACCACTTCGTCTAGTGTTTTAGGACGAATGCGTTCAGCAAGTGGGGGAGCCGTTATATGAGTACTTAGTTCGATAAGGAAGCAAAGATGAGTAAATTACCTCAAATATATCTTACATGGCGTGATTGTTTCTAAAGTTATAATTCATTCATTACTTAATACAATGATTTACTTACTTTGTGGTTCATGAAGATCATTTTTGCATCGCAAAACAAAAATAAGATAGCTGAAATAAGGGCTAAGTTACCTCATTTAGATATACAAGGCCTGGATCCTTTGGTATTTCCCGAAGAGCTTCTAGAAACTGGGGATACCTTAGATCACAACGCGTTACAAAAGGCTAGGCAGGTATATGATAAAATAAACTTAACGTCTTTTGCCGATGATACAGGACTTGAAGTGGAACAGCTAAATGGAGCACCAGGAATTTATTCTGCAAGATATGCTGGAGAGCAACGTGACAGTGAAGCCAATATGGACTTATTGCTTAAAAATTTGACAAATCAAGCTAATCGAAAAGCAAGATTTAAAACCGTAATTGCCCTTATTCTAGGAGGGAAGGAATATCTGTTTGAAGGCATATGCGAGGGTGAAATAACACATGTTAGATCAGGAGCTCAGGGGTTTGGTTACGATCCTATTTTTGTGCCTTCAGGGTATAGCAAGACCTTTGCCGAAATGACAATGGCAGAGAAGTCTACTCTTAGTCACAGGGGGAAGGCCCTGGAGAAATTAGTGGATTTTTTGAATGAATTGGATGATTAGCGCACGAGAGACTAACTCTTAATCACTTGTTTTTAACAAATGCAGTTTCGTACATTGATATCCAATCCTGCACGCTTAACTTAGTCATTAGTTCACCAATTAAATCTATGGGGATATCGTTCATTCGTTTAAAACGAACACAGCTTTTCCCCATATCAATTTTGTATTTACACCGCTTGGCATATTCCGTAATAAACCAATTGTATAGTTCTGTATTTGCATACATCCCCATGTGATAAAATGCAATAAAGTTTTTCTGCGAAGCAAGGCTCACAAAAGGAAGTGGAAGTTCTGGGGAACAGTGATAGCCAGCGGGATATACGCTTTTAGGTACTACATATCCGAGCATTCCATAACTCATACATTCTTCTAGTTCTGTAGGCATGTTGTCTAAAATAGCTTTCCTTAAATCATTGAAAACCGCTTGGCGATCTTCTGGGATTTGTGTGACATAATGGTCAGGATTTTCGGCTATCACGTGCATATAAGGCGTTATTTTATTCATCAAAACAAGGTATTTTATTTGACTTTTATAGAATAATATTGCATAAAAATAAGGCGATGACGAATAAGTGGCAAAAGTATATAGCGATAGGAGTGATAGCGTTGGTGCTAATTCTTATTGTGACTCGAGTAATAGCAAATAGGGTGTCTTGGGAAGAAGAAGATCGCGCTAAACTAACTTCTTCTTGCTTGGATGATTTAGGTGGATATGCCGTGAGATTTCCCTTGTTAAGCGAGGATTATTGCTCATGTACATCAGACACATTGATGAAGCATTTTACTAAAGCAGAGTATCTACTTATTAATAACGAAGCAGATGAAGTGCAACGTGAAAAAATGTTGCCTGTAATAGCAGAATGCTACAGTATATATCAGGAAGGTATGTTTAAGGCTAATCGTTTAGATTAATCTTTTACATACCTAATTCTTTTTTCTGATCAGCATTAAGCGGTGCAGGGGCGTCAATCATAATATCACGACCCATATTGTTCTTAGGAAATGCAATTACATCTCGTATAGAATCTGTGCCGGCAAGAATAGCTGTAAGTCTATCAAGACCAAAAGCAATACCGCCATGTGGTGGCGCTCCATATTCAAAAGCATTCATTAAGAAGCCAAATTGCTCTTGAGCTTCTTCTTCCGTAAATCCAAGTAAGTCAAACATTCGTTTTTGTAACTGTTTGTCGTGTATTCGAATACTACCACCACCTACTTCCATACCATTAATGGCCATGTCGTAAGCATTGGCTTTTACCGCTCCTGGATCAGTTTGCATTTTATCTCTATCCGCAGGTATAGGAGAAGTAAATGGGTGATGCATCGCATGCCATTTGCCACTTTCCTCGTCGTACTCCACTAACGGGAAGTCTACTACCCAGCAAGCGGCAAATTTGTTTTTTGGTCTTAGCCCTTGTAATTCACCAACGTGTAGGCGAAGTTCATTCATTTGCTTACGCACTTTGTCTGTTTTGCCACTAAGCACAAGAATTAAGTCGCCAGCCTCAGAAGTGCATTGATCAGCCCAAAGCTTTAGTTTGGTTTCGTCAAAGAACTTATCTACGGATGATTTTAGGCTACCGTCTTCATTTACTCTACAATAAATAAGTCCTAGAGCTCCAATTTGTGGTCGTTTAACCCAATCCGTAAATGCATCTAGTTCCTTGCGCGTGTAGGTATTACCGCCTTTCACGTTTATAGCTACAATACTCTCTGCATTATCAAAAACGCTAAATCCATTTCCTTTAGCTACGTCATCTAAGTCTACCAATTCCATCCCAAATCGCATGTCTGGTTTGTCACTTCCGAAACGTTTCATCGCGTCATCATAAGTAAGTATGGGGATTTGACCAAGGTCTATCTCTTTTACGCTTTGAAACACATCACGTATCATTCCTTCAAATGTGCTTAATATATCTTCGCGCTCTACGAATGACATTTCACAATCTATTTGCGTAAACTCAGGTTGTCTATCTGCTCTAAAATCTTCGTCTCTAAAGCACTTTACAATCTGATAGTATTTATCTAATCCGCTTACCATAAGCAGTTGTTTGAATGTTTGAGGGCTTTGCGGTAAGGCGTAATATTGGCCTTCATTCATTCTGCTAGGTACCACAAAGTCACGTGCTCCTTCAGGGGTTGATTTGATAAGCACGGGAGTTTCAACATCGATAAACCCAGCATTATTAAGGTAATCTCGAACTGCTTTGTTTAACTTACTTCTTAAAATTAACTTGTCTTGGATAGCATTTCTGCGTAAGTCAAGGTAGCGGTATTTTAATCGTATTTCTTCACCTCCGTCTGTGTCATCTTCTATAGTAAAGGGCGGAGTTAGCGAAGCGTTAAGTATTTCAAAATCAGTTACTTTTATTTCTATATGACCAGTAGGTATTTTATCATTCTTACTACTGCGCTCTATTACTTCGCCGTGTACTTTTATTACAAATTCACGTCCCAGTGATCTGGCTTTTTCATTTAACTCTTTGTTGTACTCTTCGTTAAAAGAAAGTTGAGTTATACCATATCTATCGCGCAGATCAATGAAGGTTAAAGCGCCAAAGTCTGTTCTGCGTTGTACCCACCCGCTTAAAGTAACTTGGGTGCCAATATGATTTGTGCGAAGCTCGCCGCACGTATGTGTTCTATGCATTTGCTATTGATATCTTATAAAAAACCTAAAATAATAAGTGCCTATTTTAGACAGGCAAATTTAGCTTAACCAATGGTATTACTTATAAATTATGTTTACAAAAAAAAGTATATTCTCTTTTAAGAATTTATCGTTTTTAGTTTAGCGAAGTGAATCTTACTGGACAAATAAATTAGCTGCAGACACCCTACTGCTATTGTGGGTTTTTAAGGTGCTAACAGCACTGTTAAACTGACCATTGACATAAGAGAATCCTGTACGTTCAGCATTTACAGAACTTTGAAGTAAGCTTACGTTACTGTCAAAAATGCTAGTCATTCTACTGGTAGTGTAAGTGGTTTCTACAAAGGATTTTATATAAGTTTTATATCTTTTAAGATAGTCTGCGTCGGCGATTATATAACTAATCAATGGCCAATTAGTCCCAACCCCACTCATATCAAATGGAAGAGCGCCGCCCATTTTACCAGATTGAAATGCTTCATTATTATCCCAAACTATCCATCTTAACTTACCCATTGTTGGGTCATTATACAAGTAGTAGTTGTGTGTCATTCGTCCGTAGGTATCCCAGTTTTGGATCGTCGTATTTACGGCCAGATATTTTAAGAAACCATCCACATCAAAAATAGATTCTAAGTCTGATTTCCATTGTGCAGGATTGTTTATTCTGGTGTTCGCATGTAGGTATTCAAACATTTTTTGCACGTCAGATTTGTCGTTTTGAGCCTCGTTGGTTTTTAATTCAAAATGATCTAAGTTAAATCC
>JAFMCI010000006.1 GCA_017857855.1 Bacteroidia bacterium
TTGTCATATTAAAAATTATACACTACTTTTATGCCAATTAAAATTCAATGTAAATAACGAATTCTCATGGAAAATACATTTAATAAAATTCTACTAGCTGTTGATGAAACAAAAGCATCTAATACTGCTTTGGTTCAAGCATGTAATTATGCAGCAATATTTAAATCTGAATTGACTGTTCTTCTTGTGTCTAAGGGTACGTCAAGTGCTTTTGATGATGCTAAAAAAAGGATTAAAGATTTTACGTCATCCAGTGGTATAGTGGTTGAGTTAGCAGAACGAAAGGGAAAATTTTACGATGAGGTAAGCAAGTTTGAGAAAAAAGGAGATTTTTCTTTAATTGTCTTAGGGTCCAGGGATAAAAAGGGATTTAAACTATTTTGGTCATCAAGTGATGTCTTTAAAGTGATAGATACGTCGACATGCCCAGTGCTTAGTGTCAAGGCAAATTCTCCGGATTTTAGGATGGCTCATATTGTATTGCCTTTAGCTGATTCTAATAAAACACGTCAAAAAGTTCCGTACTGCGTTGAAATAGCCAAGCATTTTGGCTCAACTATACACATTTTAGGTATATCTAATGATACTGGAGCTGAAACGGAGAATAAAGTAAAGTCTTATATAAGGCAAACAGAAAATTACCTTGCCGAAAGAAATTTAAACTATGTAATAGAAACATCTTTTGGCAACAAGGTCTCAGACGGGATCATGAATTATGCTAAGAAGGTTAATGCTGGTTTGGTGGTCATAATGACAGATACCGAGAGCGAAGGGTTGTTTATGGATAGCTATTCTCAAAAGCTAGTGTACAAAAGTGCTACGCCAATATTAAGCATTCATTCAAGAGATACGCGTGTAGCTGGGCAAGCTGGCTATTAAGATAATACAAAATAAATTTACACTGAATTATAATGTAGCAACCTACATTAGTGATATACCAAAATCTTAATTTAAAGACCTTGGTTTCGAAGTATCACTCCCGCAGCAGGTTGTGCTGTTGGCATAATGATAAGCTCGTTTATGTTGACATGTTTAGGACGACTTATGATATAACCTATAGCATCTGCAATGTCCTGCGCCACTAAGTTTTCAAAACCTTCATATACAGAAGCGGCTTTAACCGTATCGCCCTCTAATCTAACCAATGAAAATTCGGTTTCTACCGCTCCAGGATGTACCGCAGATACGCGGATTCCTGATTCAGCGAGTTCTCTGCGCATCGCCTTATTGAGCGCGTCTACCATGTGTTTAGTGCCACAGTACACATTGCCGTTCGGATACACTTCTTTTCCCGCTATCGAACCTACATTTACAATATGTCCTTTGGTTTGTTTGAGTAAAGGAATAGCAGATTTTGTAACGTAGAGCAGTCCTTTGATATTGGTGTCAATCATTCTATTCCAATCATCGATACTCCCGTTTTCTATATTGTCTAAACCTGCTGCTAGCCCTGCATTATTCACAACAACGTCAATATTTTGCCAGGCTTCAGGTAACGATGTAAAGAAATCGGTCACCGCATCCGCATCGCGTACATCAAGGTGCATGAGGTGCGTAGAGATCCCGTACTTGTCACCGAGTTCTGCTGCTTGAACCTCCAGTTTATCTAACCTACGTCCATTTATAATTAAGTCGTAACCTTGTGCAGCAAGCAGGTGAGCAGTTGCTTCGCCTATACCCGATGTGGTTCCTGTAATTAACGCAATAGGCATTACTTATTCTTACCTTTTAACATGGTTAAAATATCCTCATCACTCATAGTGAGCATACCTTTGCTTAAGATTATTTTTACCTCTTCGGCATTACTTGCATTGGGGTATTCTGCCAAAAATTGATTGTAGTATGCAGAGGCGACCTTACTATCTTTTAAATATTCCCAACCTATAAATCCAGCACGGTATATCAAATCTGAACGATTCTCATACTTAGGGAAATCTTTAATCGCTTGGTCTAGTGCAGTTAGTGCTTCTTCAAAACGCCCCACGGCAGTACAGGCTAAGGCTAATCGTTCGTAGTCTTTTGGAGCGATATTCTTATTTTCTTTTAACTTGTCTTCGTATAATTTGATGACATCTTGCCACTGTGCGGCGGTAGGAAGGTCTTTATCTAATACTTCAGAGATAAGATCGTCTGCCTCGGTAAATTTACCTGCATTACCATTCAGTATGGCTAAATTGATGGCGGCATTTCTGAAACGCTCCGTACTGTCGTCTCTAGTGATGTATTGCGTAAGAAGTGATTCTGCTTCGGCAGTATTTTTTTCATAGTAATAATATTGAGCAGCCGCATACAGATAGTCATTTGCTTGCGCATCCTCATACTTTATCCCGTAGGCCTTGTGGAGCAAAGCCAATTCTGCTAAGCCTTCTTTGGTTCCTGTTTTTTCGGAGTTTTCAAATGCTGCGATTTCGGCTAACATTGATTCTTGGCTTTGGCCACAAGATACAAGTGCGAAGGCAGCTAAAACGTAAACGATTACTTTGTTCATTTAGATAAATGTTAATATTGATTGGTCTGCAAAAGTACTAATGTACATGCATCTATAGTCTCGATTTTTTGGGAAGTTGCTAAATTTTGTAGGACCGAATTTTCAGTTCCGGGATTAAAAATAATACGTTTGGGTTTTAGAGCTACTATCTGCTCGTAAAACCCCTCTTGAAGATTGGGATTAATGTATAACGTAATGGTGTCAACTTCTGCATTAGTAGGCCACTCATTTAGAATGTCAACTGCCCCAATTTGTCCTTTTTTGATGCCAAACGGAATCACCTCATGACCAAAATCACGCAACATTTCAGTGGCTATGTAAGCGTATCTATTTGGGTTAGGAGTAGCACCTATTACAAGGGTTTTTTTAGTCTGCGGCATACCCTAAATAGTTAAATGGTGTAATGGCAGCAATCTCCATTTTTATATGGTCAGACACGTCAAGTTTGGCTACGAAAGCTTGGATAGAAGCCTCATTTATTCCGTTATTGGTTCGGGTAAGGTCTTTTAGAAGTTCATAGGCACCTTCTATTTTTTCTCTTCGCAGGATGGTTTGTATCGCCTCTGCCGTCACCGCCCAGTTTTTGTTTAAGTCGGCGTGTATAGCCTCTTCATTCAAAATTAATTTACTCATTCCTTTCTCCAAACTTTTAAGGGCAATTAAGAGGTGAGACAGAGGTACACCAACATTCCTAAGCACGGTACTGTCTGTCAAGTCACGTTGTAATCTGCTTATAGGCAACTTATTGCTAAAGTGGTCCAAAAGGGCATTAGCTACGCCAAAGTTTCCTTCGGCATTTTCAAAATCAATGGGATTTACTTTGTGAGGCATCGCACTTGAGCCAATTTCTCCGGCAACAATCTTTTGCTTGAAAAAGTCCATGCTAATGTATTGCCATACGTCTTTCGCAAAATCCATTAAGATAACATCCATTCTTCTAAGGCAATCAAAAATAGCAGCGAGTTGATCGTAATGGTCTATTTGCGTTGTTGGATAGCTTCGTACTAAGCCCAAATCAGCTACCAAATGATCGCCAAACTCAGGCCAGTTGATGCTAGGGAATGCCAATTTGTGCGCATTAAAAGCACCGGTAGCACCTCCAAACTTGGCACTAATTGGCGTGTTAATCAAGGTTTCTAATTGTATTCTAAGTCGCTCTGCATAAACGGCAAATTCTTTGCCCATTGTGGTAGGTGTAGCCGCTTGTCCGTGGGTTCTACTTAATAATGGGATGGTTTTCCATAGGGTAGCACAGGTATTAAGTTGCTCCAAAATGTTTTTGTAGGCAGGGATAATAACCTCATCCAAGCCCAACTGTAAGCTAAAAGGTATGGCGGTATTATTAATATCTTGACTGGTAAGTCCAAAGTGAACAAATTCACTGTATTCCTCCAGAGCGGTATGTTTAAGTTGTTTTTTAATAAAATATTCAACCGCTTTTACATCGTGGTTGGTGGTTTTTTCAATGTCCTTAATTTCTTGGGCATCGACTTCACTAAATTCAAGATAAATCTTTTGAAGAAAAGTGATATCATTTTCGGCAATGGCAGGAAACTGAGGTAAATTCAATTGAGAAAGGGCAATGAAATACTCGATTTCTACCCATACGCGATACTTAAAAAGTCCATATTCAGAAAAATAAGGAGCCAATTCATTTACTTTACTTCGGTATCTCCCGTCTATAGGGCTAATGGCTGATAATTGCGATAGCATAGCTGCAAAGGTAGTTTTACCGACACATAATACTATGCTTGGTGTTTATCTCGTGGAAAACGGGGTACGGATTACATCCATACTTCTAATTTCGTTTTAAGTTAGAAAAAAATGGATGACGATGAATATGTGAATGTCCCGTTAAAGTCGGTTCTGTTTCGAATTTCACCTGTCTAACACCCCTTAGAATCCGTATCGGTTATATCCTTACTTTTGTCCCATGCGTAATATCGTTTACTTATTTATTTTTTGGATCTCTTTTGCACAAGCACAAGTTACTCTTTCAAGTGCCAAACTCGATTTTGGAGATGTACTTACCACCACAGAAAAAGAACTAGCGGTAGATATTACCAACAGTACGTCTGCTGATTTAGGAATAGACCAAGTAAAACTGTACGGAGTAGATTATTCATATAGCTTGAGTAATGCTACCCTAGCACCTGCAGGCAGTCAAAAACTAAGAGTTACCTTTAAGCCAAGACACAATGTAGTGTATAATGGCGAAGTGATACTGGTGCTAAGCGATGGCTCACAACATAGAGTAGATATCGTAGGTAATGGCAGATATGCTGGGACCTACTACGATGCTACCTTTAATAAAAGCTATCAGGATCTTAAAGACGCTCTGAAAACAACTCTTGCATCGGGATATACCAACCTAGGTTACAATGGGGCTCGCGATAAAATGTACGGAGAGATAGATAATGTAAATGGTAAAGTTACCTGTATTTACACAGGACGTGTAGCTACGTTTAATACAAGAGCTACAGCCACAAGCAATAGCTTTAATTGTGAACATACTTGGCCGCAAAGTTTATTTAACTCGGCAGAGCCTGAAAAAGCAGATATCCATCATTTGTTTCCAACGGACGATAATGCCAATAGCAAACGAGCAAACTATGCGTTTGGTACGGTAAGCAACGCAAGCTGGACGGAAGGTGGGAGTAAGCTGGGTGGTAGCGTATTTGAGCCTAGAGATGAACAAAAAGGGGCTACTGCAAGAGCAATGCTTTACTTCTGTATCCGGTATCAAGATTACAGCAACTTTATAGATTCGCAAGAGGAATTGTTGAAACAATGGCACAGGGATTATGCTCCCAACACGCAAGAAGTAGCACGTAACGAAAGTATTTACAAGTATCAAAAAAACCGTAATCCCTTTGTAGATCACCCAGAGTTTATGGAGCGTATAAATGTAATAGGCGGAACAGATACAAAGCCAGTGTTAAAATTGGCTAATCTTGTTCAAAGTACGATTAACTATACAAACGTTACACCAAGCGATCAACGTGTTATTTACGTAATGAATGTAGGTAATCAAGATTGGTCTTCCATCGTTGGGGCTACGTCAGTAAGCGGGAATGTAACCGTTATAAGCACCAGCAATGCAGCTGCAGTAGGTGAGCCTGTGGCCATAACCATAGGTTTTTCAGAGACTACTGAAGGGACTTATAAAGACGTGGTGACGTTGGATTTACAAAATCAAGTTGGCTCTTCGTATGATTTTATGATCACCTATTCCCTCGGAAAGGTTGGTCTTAAGGATAAGCAAATGAACAAAGTAGCCATTGTATATAATCCTCTAAATCAATTTATATCCTTAACGAATGTACCGCAAGGAGCAAATCAACTCGAAGTATATGATGGTGCTGGTCAATTGGTCTTATTAAGTTCAACCTTCACCGATATTCCATTCGTTGGGCACGCAGGAGGTGTTTACTTCGTTGCTATCAAAACCGAAAAAGAGGTTATTACCTCCAAGTTTTTGGTTTATTAGTTTAACAAACCGAAGTAATTATTTTAAAGCATGAATTTTTTTAAAGTTGTTTTAGCATCAGCTATTGGCTACATAATAGCCGGCGTTATTCTTTTAACCTTACTTATCGTAACGGCAGTTGGCATTGCCAGTAGTAGCTCAGATCAAGAAGAGTTGCCAAGTGATGCAGTGCTCACGCTTAAGCTCAATTATCCCATCGTGGATAGAGTCCAAGATGGTAATCCATTAGCCGCTTTAGCGCTTTTAAATCCCAATGAGCAAACGCCTTTAGGTTTAAATGATATTTTAAGCAGCATTGAAAAAGCCAAAACAGATAATAACATAAAGGGAATTATTCTTGACTTAACAACCTTTCAGGCAGGTTATGCTAAACTGACGGAAGTTAGAAATAAGCTAGAAGAATTTAAAGCCACGGGCAAGTTTATCTACGCTTACGCAGATTACTATTACTTTCCTACCTATTTTATGGCGAGTGTTGCCGACAGCGTCTTTGTAAATCCTGAGGGTGAAATGGCTTTCAACGGCATGGTGGCTCAAGTTACTTTTTTTGCTGGTGCTTTAGAAAAATTAGGTGTTAATATGCAAGTAGTGCGAGCGGGCAAGTTTAAAGGTGCCGTGGAAGCATACACACGAAATAACTTAAGCCCTGAGAACAAGGAGCAAATAGAAATTTACATCAATTCTGTTTTTAACGAAACATTGGCTAAGATTTCAAAGTCACGAAAAATAGATGTTGCCAAATTAAAAGCAGATGCAGATGAATTGAAAATGAAATCGGTGAATGATTTTAAATCAAACGGGTACATTGATGCAGTTGCATACAGAGATCAGTTTTACAGTGCTATGAAAAAGCGTATGGGAGTGAAAGACGATCATAAAGTTCCACTTATCTCCGAACAAAAATATGCAAAGTCATTAGAAGATGTAGGCAGCGGAAGCGATAGAATTGCGGTAGTATATGCGTCGGGTGATATTATTGGCGGTAAAGGCGACGGTACTCAAATTGCTGCGGATGACTTAGCAGAAACCCTAAAAAATGTTCGTCTTGACAATAAAGTAAAAGCGGTGGTCCTTCGAATTGATAGTAGAGGGGGCAGTTCACTAGCTTCGGATATTATCTGGCGAGAAGCTAAGCTGCTTTCAGCGGCTAAACCATTAATCGTAAGTATGAGCGATGTTGCTGCCAGTGGTGGGTATTACATAGCTACGCCTGCAAGTAAAATTGTGGCAGAGCCTACTACTATCACAGGATCTATTGGTGTATTCGGCCTTATACCCAATGCACAGAAATTACTGAATGATAAATTAGGTATTGAGTTTGAGTATGTGGGCACTGGCAAACATTCTGATATTGGTAGAATAGACAGAGATATGACGCTTGAAGAGAGAGAATACATAGAATCTATCATCGATAAAATTTATGATACTTTTCTTTCAAGAGTTGCCGAAGGGCGCAAGATGACTAAAGAACAAGTGCATGAAGTAGCACAAGGGCGTGTATGGACCGGTGTTATGGCAAAAGAAGTTGGGTTAGTAGATGAGCTTGGAGGTCTTGAGAAAGCCATTGAAATTGCTGCCAAAGAAGCAAATCTTACCGAATATAAACTTAAGGAATATCCTAAAGTTCAAGATCAGTTGGAGCTTATTGTCAATAAAATGACTGGGAATACTTCATTTCAATCCAAAGTAAAAGAAATGGCTAAATACACAGGATTTGAGAGCTATGCTCATTATTTGTCAGAGTTTGAGAAATTCGGGACAAAACACAGTGTACAGGCCATCATGCCGTTCGATATTTCAGTGAAAAATTATTCACTACAATAAGTATTTGTCATCCTTGAACAAAGCGTAACGGTAGATTGATGTTAGATACATCAGCTTAAAAACAACGCTTCAATTGTAGTTTAGTATTTTACTTAATGGTGTTTATACCCAAAGACGAATAATTTAATCGAAAAGACTGCCACATTGTGAAAAAAATCTGCCATTTTTGCAGTTCGATTAATGGATTTACAACAAGTAAAACAACGATTTGGTATAATAGGTAACTCACCTAAGCTACACTATGCCCTGCAAACAGCAATGCGCGTAGCTCCCACTGAACTCACAGTTTATATTCAAGGCGAGAGTGGAAGTGGGAAGGAGTCCTTTTCTAAAATAATACATCAATTAAGTCCTCGAAAACATGGGCCATTTATCGCTATCAACTGTGGGGCATTGCCAGAAGGTACGATTAACTCTGAACTTTTTGGTCATGATAAAGGAGCGTTTACCGGTGCGATGGATAGCAGAAAAGGCTATTTTGAAAGTGTAAATGGCGGAACATTATTTCTAGATGAGGTAGGAGAACTACCTTTGGAAACACAAAGTAGATTACTGCGCGTTTTAGAAAACGGTGAGTATATCAGGGTAGGGAGCAGTAAGGTAATGAAAACTGATGTACGTATTATTACAGCTACCAACAAAGACTTGATAGGAGAGGTGGAAAAAGGAAAATTTAGAGAAGACTTGTATTACAGACTATCTACGCTTCCTATTGCCGTTCCCCCGTTACGCGACAGACCTGGAGATGTGGTCCTTTTATTCCAAAAATTCGCTTTCGATGCCACAGAAAGATACAGAAGTGAACCGTTAGAACTTTCGCTCGATGGTGAACAAGTGCTTATGAATTATCGCTGGCCTGGTAACATTCGTCAGATAAAAAATATTGCGGAGCAAATCTCCGTACTAGAACAAGGACACCCTATTGATTCAACTACTATATTAAAGTACTTGCCTGCGAGAGCAGATAATAATTTGCCTGCATTGTACAGAGAAAAGTCTGAACACTCAGATGTATCTGAAAGAGATATATTCTACAAGGTCCTGATTGATCTTAAAAAAGACGTATCAGAACTACGTAAAGTGGTTTTTGGTATGGTAGATAATAACCAATCAAATGAAGATTTTAGAGATAATTCTAACTCTTCTGTGACCCGTGTTCTTGGGCAGGAAAATAATCAATTAGAAAAAACATCATACACAAGTAACCCTTATCCAAAGGTAAATACGAATTTGCACAACGAAGACTTGGACGAACATTTTGTTATTGATGATCGCGACACGGTGGGAGAGAATGAAGTACTTTCACTAGAAGCTAAAGAAGAAGAATTAATTAGAAAAGCATTACTTAAAAACAGTGGACGTCGTAAAAAAGCAGCACAAGAACTGGGTATTTCCGAACGAACATTGTACCGTAAAATAAAGCAATATGAAATCGATAATTAAACGCTTTACCTTCATATTCGCATTAATGATGCTTCTGAATTCATGTGGTTTTTATGGCTTTAGTGGAACATCTATAGATCCTAAAGTGAAAACGTTCTCTGTTTCTTTTTTTGAGAATAGTGCTCCTATAGTTTCTCCATTATTAAGTCAAACGATTACGGAAAAGTTAAAACAAAAGTTTATATCTGAAACCAGTTTAAGTATCACAGAAAATGAGGGAGATTTTAAGTTTTCGGGGAATATTACGGGTTTTACAGTGGCTCCAATATCTGCACAAAATACAGATAACGCCTCGCTCAATAGATTGACGATTACAATAAATGTAAAGTTAGTCAGTGATAAAGATCCCAAGAGTGCTTTTGAACAATCATTTACTAATTTTCAGGACTTCGATGCTGCTAGAGATTTTAGTCAAGTTGAAACGGAATTGGTTAATGATATTTCGGATATGCTCATACAAACTATTTTCAATAAAGCTGCAATCAACTGGTGATGGCTTCCTTAGAAATATCATCCTATGTGCAAAAGCTCGACGAGCTAGGTGAAATAGAAATTGCAGCCTTAGCTACTGAAGTAAAAAATAAGCCGTGGTGTTCAAGTTACCGTATGCTGCTAGCACGTGCTTATGCCAACGAAAATTCATATCTAAAAAATAAAACGCTACGTTTGGCTGCAACATATTCTGGCCGTAGAGAGCAGCTTTTTGAGTTGATGCATACTCCGTCACTGATATTGAATACAGCTAAAGAAAGTAAGGTCGAAAAGGAGGATAAGGTATTATTTTATGAGGAATCAAACGACGTTGATGAGGTTGTAGCGGCTATGGATTTGTCAGTTGAGGAAGAAATTCACCTTGACGACCAAGCTATCTCAGATTTGGATTCAGAGGTGAAAGATCATTCGGTAGAAGAAGAACTAATAGAATCAATATTAGAAGACATTGAGATTGTCAATGCTAATGAAAGCTTTCCAGAAGAGGAAATTGTTATAGCCTCAGAAATGGTTCAGGTTCCAGATTTGGAGCAATATATAGAAATATCGGATGAAACGTTGGAGATAGAAACGGAGGATAACCACAAAACCAGTGTGGACTTCGATTCGATCGTGGTATATGACCCCATAAAAGAGCTGTCTTCTATAGAAAAACCGAGGGATAATAAAAGGGTGGAAATACCATTTGACACGGTTATTTATGACCCTGAAAAGGAACTTAGTAGGATTATTGAAGAGAAAGCCACACACGATACCAAGGAGCATGATTTCTTATATTGGCTTAATAATATTGATCATGATGATGTAGTTATTGCAAAGTCCAAAGAAAACTTCAAATCACCAGATAAGGTTCAGGAATTATTAGATCAGTTTTTGGCCACAAAGCGTTCTCGACCAATAAAAAACGCAACATTTTATAATGTAACGGCAAAAGCAGAAGAAAGCATACACGACAATATGGATGTTCTAAGTGAAACATTAGCAAGTCTTTATGTGAAACAAGGGCATTTAGATAAGGCTAAACTTGCCTATGAGAAATTAAGTTTGCAAAATCCTAGTAAATCAGCGTATTTTGCCGCCCGAATAACGAAGATAGAACAACAACAAAAAGAAATTTAAAATATGTTTACAACATTCATCATACTAGCGAGCATTTCTGCTGTATTATTAATCTTAGCAGTACTTATTCAAAATCCCAAAGGTGGAGGAATTGCAGCTAATTTTTCTGCAGCCAACCAAATAGCAGGAGTCAAAAAAACAAATGAATTTATTGAAAAAGCTACTTGGACTTTAGCGATTGCAATGTTTGTTTTAGCTCTCGGAAGTAGATTTGTATATACGCAAACGGTAGAAGAGCAAAATGCATTCTTAGAGAGAGTTGCTGAATCAGCAACGATTTCAGAGCCAGCACCTGCTGCCGGCGTAACCTCACCTCAAGTTACTGAGGAGGCTCCTGCCTCTGCAGAAACTGCAACTGAAGGTCAAGACGCAGCATTACCAGAATAATATTATTTAAAGGAATTATTCCTTAAAGATGAGGCAGTATTTACGGATACTGCCTTTTTTTTGTCAAAAATGGCACGACAAAACGTTTAACTGACTTTTGGGCATACCTATTTGTCCTTTGGAGTGTAAAATTGTCCTTTTTTCGCTGTGGCATAGAGTGTGAAGATGTAGAGTTGTAACAATAAATTATTTATTAAATAAAATGAACATAAAACCATTATCAGACAGAGTTGTGGTAGAGCCAGCAGCAGCTGAAACTAAAACTGCAGGCGGTATCTATATTCCGGATACTGCAAAAGAGAAGCCTCAAAAAGGAACTGTATTAGCAGTAGGGCCAGGTAAAGTAGATGAGCCAACCACCGTAAAGGTAGGGGACGTTGTATTGTACGGTAAATATTCTGGTACAGAGCTAAACGTAGAAGGTAAAGATTTATTAATTATGAGAGAATCGGATATTCTCGCTATCATTTAATCATTTTAAAATTTAAGTTAGAACAAAATGGCAAAGCAAATTTTATTTGACACCGTTGCACGTGACAAACTCAAAAACGGAGTAGACGCACTTGCAAATGCAGTAAAAGTAACCCTTGGACCTAAGGGAAGAAACGTAGTTATTGACAAAAAATTTGGATCACCAAATATCACCAAAGATGGTGTAACAGTAGCTAAAGAAATAGAGCTAAAAGACCCTGTAGAAAATATGGGTGCTCAGATGGTAAAAGAAGTAGCGTCTAAAACTGCAGATATTGCAGGAGACGGAACAACTACTGCGACTGTGTTGGCTCAAGCAATTGTTGCTGGCGGACTTAAAAACGTAGCAGCGGGTGCAAATCCAATGGATCTAAAACGAGGAATCGACAAAGCCGTTATAGCGGTTAAAGAAAATCTTGCTAAACAAAGTGAGAAAGTGGGAGATGATTTTGCTAAAATTGGTCAAGTAGCTTCTATATCAGCAAATAATGACGAAGTCATTGGTACGCTAATAGCTGACGCTATGAAAAAAGTAGGTAGAAACGGAGTTATTACTGTAGAAGAAGCTAAAGGTACCGAAACTGAAGTAAAAACAGTAGAAGGTATGCAATTTGATAGAGGTTATTTATCTCCATATTTTGTAACCAATACAGAAAAAATGGAAGCGGATTTAGATTCTCCTTATATTCTCATTTGCGATAAAAAAATTAGTAGCATGAAAGAATTGCTTCCTGTTCTTGAGCAAACTGCTCAAACAGGTAAACCGCTTTTAATTATCTCAGAAGAAGTGGAAGGCGAAGCACTTGCTACTCTAGTGGTTAATAAAATTAGAGGTTCTCTGAAAGTTGCAGCAGTAAAAGCTCCTGGTTTTGGTGATAGAAGAAAAGCAATGTTGCAAGATATCGCTATCTTAACAGGTGGTGCTGTAATTAGTGAAGAACAAGGTAGAAAGTTAGAAGACACTACCTTAGAAATGCTCGGTACTGCTGAGAAAATTACTATTGATAAGGAAAATACAGTTATCGTAAATGGTGCTGGTAAATCTGAGGATATCAAAGGTAGAATTAAGCAAATACAAGCGGAGATGGATAATTCTACTTCTGACTATGATAAAGAAAAACTACAAGAAAGACTTGCTAAGCTTTCAGGTGGTGTTGCGGTACTATACATTGGTGCAGCTTCTGAAGTAGAAATGAAAGAGAAAAAAGATCGTGTAGATGATGCGCTTGCTGCTACAAGAGCTGCAGTAGAAGAAGGTATCGTTGCCGGTGGTGGTGTTGCTTTCGTAAGAGCTATTGAGTCTATTGCAAACTTAGAAGGAGCTAATGCAGATGAGAATACAGGTATTAATATCATACGTAGAGCATTGGAAGAGCCTTTGAGACAAATCGTTGCCAATGCAGGCGGTGAAGGTTCAGTGGTTATTCAACGTGTAAAAGACGGTAAAAAAGACTTTGGTTACAATGCAAGAACGGATGTGTTTGAAAATCTTATCGCAGCGGGAGTTATTGATCCAACTAAAGTAAGCCGTGTAGCCTTAGAAAACGCAGCTTCGGTAGCAAGTATGTTGCTTACTACTGAATGTCTAATCGTAGATATTCCAGAAGATGAAAAAGGCCATGGTCACTCTCCAGATATGGGTGGTATGGGCGGAATGATGTAATTAGCACCATTTGCCTCTAGGCATTTTAAAATACAAAAGGAGCAGGTCGTTTGACATGCTCCTTTTTTTAGTTAAAGTTTAGGAAAATAGATTTTTAATATCTGCCTCAATCGTAGCAGGTTTTACGGTGGGCGCATAACGCTTTACAACTACACCTTGTTGATCTACTAGGAACTTAGTAAAGTTCCATTTGATGGTCGAAAACAAAAAACCGCCTTTTTCTTTTTTTAGAAATTTGAAAATAGGATGTGCATTGGGGCCGTTTACATCTATTTTTTCGGAAAGGGGAAAAGTAACACCATGATTTACCAAACAAGATTGTACCATATTTTCATTGGTTTCAGGTTCTTGCCCTGCAAACTGATTGCACGGAAACCCCAACGTAATAAGTCCCAAATCTTTGTAGGCTTGATGTAGTTTTTCAAGACCTTCAAACTGAGGGGTCAATCCGCATTGAGTAGCGGTATTTACAATTAAAACAGGCTTACCTTTATAGTCTGCCATGTTTATTTTTTCGCCACTGGGTGTTTTTGCAGTTAGATCGTAGAATGTGTTCATTGAATAGATAACAGCTAAAAGTAAGATTGGTTAGTATTTCTTTTTTAGGAAAAGTCATCTAGTGAGACAACGTGCTTCACTCGCCCTACTTCACCGGTTTCCAGCATGACTTTAATGCCGTGAGTATGTTGAGTAGATTTAGTTAAAATTCGTTTAACAAAACCATCTGTAAGTTCGCCTGAGCGTTGGTGGTGTTTTTGTACAATTTCTACTTCTGCACCTATTTTAATGTTTTTTAGTAACTGACCTGTGAGCATTTTTTTAGGATATATGATGTAGGATTTGATACAGGCTATTGTGGTAAACAGTCCTAAATCTTAAATCCGATATCATACTTGTGCGGCACCAATCCACTTGAATTCGTATTCCTTTTCAGGTTCTTTCATACGGTCAGTAACGCGTTGTAATCTGTCGGGTAAAGCAACTAGATAATCACGTGCTTTTTCGCCTACATCAGATAAATCTCCCATACCTTCTATTTTCCAATCATTAATCAATGATTTTAATATGTCAATATAATCTTGAGCGGTATACACTTGTGTGCGTTGTGCGGCGTCAGAGAAATGACTCCACAATTCACCTACTTTATCTCCGCTTTGACGCATAAAATGAGCTGGCATTACAATTTTACGACGCATCATATCTTCAAAAGCAGTCATCATTTGATTAGGGTCTATTTCAAATATCCTTTGTACAAAAGCGGAATAAGCAGTTGCATGTCGTGCCTCGTCTGCTGCAATTATTCCATTTATTTTAGCCAGTAAAGCATTGCCAGATTGTTTCACTAAGGTTGCTACTCGTCTGTGAGAGATATTGGTAGCTAATTCTTGGAAACTGGTGTATACAAAATTTTTGTAAGGATCCGATCCTGTGCCAATGTCAAAACCATCATTTATAAGGTGCTGAGTAGAAACTTCCATTTCGCGCATGTCTACTCGTCCACATAGGTAAAGGTACTTGTTAAGTAGGTCGCCATGACGATTTTCTTCAGCTGTCCAACCACGAACCCATTTACTCCATCCATTAGGCTCGCCATTGTTGTATTGTTGATTAACGCCATCAACATCCATTAGCCAAGATTCATACGTAGGAAGCGCTTCCTCTGTTATCGTATCTCCTATTAATACAGTGAGCAAATCATAATTCATATCTTTAGCCAACTCTTGTATTTCTTTTATTTGGTCAATAAATTCGGGGTTACGAGAGTCAGGTAACAAATCTGAAGGTTGCCAATTGGTATCTATTGGTTTTAGATATTTATCTAAAAGCTCGTCCATAGATTT
Source organism: Bacteroidia bacterium (assembly GCA_017857855.1). Lineage (GTDB taxonomy): Bacteria > Bacteroidota > Bacteroidia > NS11-12g > UBA9320 > UBA9320. The sequence continues at coordinate 15,219 of JAFMCI010000006.1, forward strand.
ACCTATAGTCGACATTACTTCTAATCTTAAATCGAATAAACTCATTTGTACCTACGAAAGTAAAATATTTGTTCAAGTAAAACTCCTTAATTGCTAATTGTAAGTAGTAAAAATAATTAGTGTTTTAGCTTTTTAAGACTAATTTTACGTGACTTACAAATAGGATTAATGTCAAGTAAATCTAGTGCCTAAAAGACTACCTTTGCATTATCAATGAAGTTTGAAGAGTATAGACTGTCTAAAGAAGTAAAACGAAACTTGGAAGAGATGGGCTTCAAACGTCCTACAGATATCCAATTTAAGTGCTTGCCTCATATACAACGCGGTGAAGATTTATTGGCTATTGCTCAAACGGGGACTGGTAAAACTGCAGCATTTGCAATTCCAATAATTGATAAAATACAACAGATTAAATATAAGGCATTTGAAAAAGGTGCATTTGTACGTGCTATAGTAATGGTGCCTACGCGCGAGTTAGCACAACAGATAACACAAGTATTTAATCAGATTGGAAAGAACACAAAAGTAAAAGCACTTTGTGTTTACGGAGGAGTAGAGCAGGATCACCAGATAGCTAAACTCTTAGAAGGCATGGATATAATAGTTAGTACTCCGGGTAGAATGTTTGACTTAGTTAGTCAAGGTTATCTAAGTCTTAAAAAAATAGAGATACTCATTTTAGATGAGGCAGATCAAATGCTTGATCTAGGTTTTGCAAAAGATATTGACGACTTGGTTAATAAGATTCCGGGTAAGAGACAGACTTTGTTCTTTTCTGCAACAATTAGTCAAAAGATCAAACAGCAAGCGTATAAGATGGTGAGCAGTAATGCTATTCGTATACAGGTTTCGCCTAAAGATCCAGTAAGCAAAAATGTAAATCATCAAATTGTTTTTGTAGAAATGGACGATAAGCGATTCTTCTTGAAGCGTTTAATTGAAGAAAATAAAGATAACAAGTTCTTAGTATTCGTTAGAACGAAGGTTAGGGCAGAGCGCGTAAAATCTGCTATGGAGCGTCTCGAAATAGATAGTGTCACCATTCACGGAGATAAAGAACAATCTGAAAGAGAGACAGCCTTACTAGCCTTTAGAACCAATGCATGTAAGGTAATGATTGCCACGGATGTTTCAGCCAGAGGGATTGATATAGATGGGATAGATTTTGTTATTAATTATGACATACCTGAAGTGGCAGAAAATTATGTACATCGCGTAGGCAGAACTGGTAGGGGTAGAGCCAAGGGTAGAGCGATATCCTTTTGTGCGAAAGAAGAAAAACCTTTAGTTGATGCAATTGAAGAATACACGACAGTGCCCATAACGAGAGCGACGGTAACAAAGGCGGAATACAATGAAACGATTGAGTTTGCTGACGATACTAAGGATAACTGGAAGTCTCTTATGAACGGGGAAGAAAATAAAGTTAAGCCTAAGAAGAAAAAACGCAAGTAGATCGTACAGAAACTTTACTTCAATTAAACCAATCTCTTATTCATCACCTTAAAAAATAATGGTGGTATTAAACTGAGTAACATCATACCGGGGTAGCCTGTAGGCAGCTGCAGTGATTTTTCTTTGCTTTGCAGTTCTGAGTATGTTTTTAGACTGTTTTCGTGGTGGTGACTATGTCGGGTCAATTCAAAGAGTAAATACCTGCCGAGGAGATGATCTGAATTCCAAGAGTGTATATCTTGCACCCGCTCGTAAGCAGACTCACTTATTTTATTTCGCAGCAAGCCATAATGTTCTATGTAGTTTATCGATTCTAGTAACAGTATGCCAAAGAACGCTGCTGATATATAATATAGTAAGGTAATAGTACCTAGCGTACACCAAATAACTACAATTAAAGCGGTCTGATATACCATATATTTTACCATGTCATTATTCCATCGGAATACGGCTTTGTTTTCCCTAATCTGCGCATCATTTTCTAACTTCCAAGCAGAAATAAAACTATCGCGCACAGATCTCTTCCAAAAATTGAAGATGGTTTCATCTTTCCTTGCAGTTGCCGGGTCTTCAAGAGTGGCTACTCGCTTATGGTGACCTCTATTGTGTTCAATAAAAAAATGAGTGTATTGACTGCTCCAAAGCAAGAGTTGCGCAAGAAATTGGTCGAGTTTACTTTTTCTATGTCCTAGTTCATGTGCCATATTAATCCCAAAGATACCGTGCAACATGCCCATCGCGGTTATTTTACCAACTATGGTTAGGGTATTGATGTCTTGTCCTATAGTAATTAAAAAGTAGATCAATAAACCAAAGTAAAGAGGAACAATAGCATATAGAACAATGGTATAAGCTTTAACGGATTTGGGCTCGTTTAGCGAAGCGGAAGGTGGAATGACCAATTCTAGTATAGGAATTACTCCAAAAGAGAATATCACTAGGCTGTAGGTGCTAATTCCGGTAGTAGTTAATGAGTAATATCCAATGAGAATAAATACAAATGCCCCAAGATAACGAATGACTCCCATGAGTACAATTATACTAAAAATAAAAGAGGCTCTGAATACAATTCAGAGCCTCTTACAAAATAGTTAACTTTTTATTTAAACGCCTACATCGTGGTTGGCAGATTCAAGTAAATAAGGATGGTTTAATGGATATAGGTTTGCTTTACTTAATGAATGAAGCACAGTATAAATAAATATACCTGCAAATGCCATAGTAGTACCTATTTCTAATAATCCAAAATCAGCTTTGTCTCCTACCGTACCAGGCATAATTAGTAGATACATATCTACCCAATGGCCTACTAAAATAGTTAGTCCTGCTGCCAATAGTACTTTAGGTGATCTTTTTGCACCTCTCATCATTAGCGTAAGAAATGGTATTAAGAAACACATAAACAAATTGATAAAGAATAATGGTTTAAAATGTGAGTTAAGTCTAGCTTGGAAATATACTGTTTCCTCAGGAAGGTTTGTATACCAAATAAGTAACCATTGACTTAAGAAGATGTATCCCCAGAATACACAAAATGCAAACATAAATTTACCTAAATCATGCACCACTTCATCTGATACCATTTCCATGTAGCCTTTTGACTTTAAGTATTGAAGTATTAGCATCATTACCGAAAGGCCTGATACAAATGATATAGCAAAGTTATAAATGGAGAACATGGTAGAATACCAATGTGCATCCAGACTCATTATAATTAACCAAGAAAGTGCAGAAAATGAAAATGCAAAGAAGAAAATAAACGCAGCAGACCATCTTGTTGAATTTTTAAACATATCTAAGCCAGGAGTTTCATCTTCAGCAAGACTGTTTCTTCTTAATTTGGTTCTAATTAAATACCAAACGATAAGAACAAAAGGAACGAAGAAGAAAATAGAGGAGTTATTGAGTAACCAATGCTTACTCTCTAAAATAGCGTCATATCCTGCATCATTAGGATTTCCTGCTGCAGATCCATCAAAATATTGTACCCAATGATACAAAGTATCTTTGCCCAAAAATATAATAGTAAATAATAAAATAGAACCTACTAATAGGTAACTGCTTTGTGCTTCCATTATTCGCTTAAGCATAACCGCCCAGCCTGCATTAGCAACATAGTTTACGGCAATAAAAAATAAAGCTGAAACCGCAAATAGCCAAAAATAGTAGCTGTTTAATAAAAGATTAGCCCAAACGCGTGTCATATAAGTTACTTCATGATGATTTCCATGAGCTTCGGCATGTTCAACAGAAGCATGAGCCCCTTCCTCATGAGCAACTTTAGCGTGATTTTCATCAGGAACAGATGGTACTTCAGGAACAGATGGTTCTTCAGGTGTAGATGGTACTTCAGGTGTAGATGGTACTGAACTATCTGAATTAGCTTCGGCTAATGCTAGGTGATGATCAGCATGTGCGTCTGGTGCTTCACTATTAGTAGCTTCTGCGTTGTGATCATTTACAGCATTAGTTACTTCTTCACGCGGTGAATCCCAGCTTTCCTTTGCTTGCATCGCGCCTACTCCAGCTAAAATTGCTCCTACTACAAACAGTAGAATAGGTATAAGTTTTATTCTCGTTGAGAAGTCAAATTTTTCTTGTCTTACTTCCGTAATTGTATGATGTCCCATTCCTTCGTTTAATTATTTGTTACTATTTCTTCGCTAATTACAGCTGGTATAACCGCTAATGTATCAGTTGTAGAATTTCCGCTTGTATATTGAAATGCATCTCCGTAAGCCAGCAATTTTACATACTTGATTACTTTCCAACGTTCTTCTGGGTTAAGCATAAAAGCGTGTGAACCCATTAAACCTTTACCGTAAGTGATGGTATGATAAGCAGTACCTTCTGGTAAGTTTTTAATGTAATCACCCTGATAGTTAGGCCAAGATGGAGCGGGTAATTTTTTACTTTTGAAAATAGGTCCATCATTTTTACCGCCTTTACCGTGACAATGCCAGCAGTAAATATTGTATAAACGCTCACCTTCTGCAACATTCTCCTTGGTAGCAGGTACCCACGAAGTATATGCAGCACTTGCAGCATAACCTTCACCTGTGTTAGCTATTGGATAGTAAAAGGTTGCTTGACCTCTTGCTACGGTTCCTTTCACTGGCAATCTCATGGTCATACCATAAGGATTGTTGTCGAAATATTTATCTTGAGAGAACGGCTCGTAAGCTTGAGAAATGTACATATTAGGAGCGTATTCTATTCCAGGGTTGTCTCCAGAACTTACACATGATACCATACTAAAAGCAGGTAAACCTAATACTAACGAATATTTTAAAATAGTATTCAATTTCATTTTTTTAATTGTTAATTATTGGTCTATGATTGAACTAGTTTAATTAATAACTGCAGCACCTTCATTATTGCCAATTACGATTTCTAAATCTTCTTCAGTGGTCAACGATGTATTGAACGCTTCTACGTTTCCTTTTACCTTAACAGCACCTTCGTTTACCAAGATAGTTTGTATTTCATCGTTACTTAAAGATTGAGCCTCACTGTTATCAATAGCAATTAGCAAATGATCATCCGTTTGACGTCTGTCTAATAAGTCTTCTTTAATGCCGTGCATCATTCTGTTGCGTGCAAAGAACATGATCACCATCCCAAACGCTGTAAAAAGAATGGTAAGTTCAAATATAACAGGTATAAAACTGGTAAATACATTGATATCTTGAGGTTTTCCTCCAATGATCATCGGCCAATCAACAACGTTCATGCTGTACGCCAGCGTAAAACCACTTAGTGAGCCTAGCATACCACACAAGAAAGCTCCTATAGTTAAATTAGTTCTTGTATAACCAAGAGCATGATCTAAGTGATGCACCGGAAAAGGAGTGTAGCAGTCAAATATTTTAACCCCTTTTTTTCTTAGGGTTTCTACTGCGTGCAAAAGTTTATCCGAGTCGGTAAAAGTACCAACTGTAAACTTTTTGTTATCTAATAGAATACTTTTATCAACCATATTATTCGTTGTCTTTAATGATAGTTTTTACTTCCGCCATATTGATCACTGGCAAGAATTTAGCGAACAAGAAGAAACAAGTGAAAAATAGTCCAAATGTTCCCAAGAAAATCCCTACTTCAACCCATGTAGCGTGGTACATAACCCAACTACTTGGTAAAAAGTCTCTATGAAGTGATGTTACGATAATAACAAATCGTTCAAACCACATTCCGATGTTTACTACAATTGAAATCACAAATATGAACCAAGGCGTAGTTCTAGCCCATTTACTCCAGAATACTTGAGGAGCCATTAGGTTACAGAACATCATAGTCCAATAGGCCCATGCATAAGGACCAAACATTCTGTTGGCAAAAGCATACTGCTCATACTCATAACCAGAATAAGCAGCGATTACGAATTCAGTGATATACGCTACACCAACTATAGATCCTGTAAGTAGAATAATTTTGGTCATTGCCTCTAAATGCTCAGAAGTGATGTAATTTTCATAATTCATTACGTGTCTTGCAATAAGGAGAAGCGTAAGTACCATACCAAAACCAGAGAAAATTGCTCCAGCAACGAAGTATGGTGGAAATATGGTTGTGTGCCATCCTGGAATTACAGAAGTTGCAAAGTCCATAGATACAATTGTGTGAACAGATAATACAAGCGGCGTAGAAATACCTGCAAGAATTAAGGCAACAACTTCATATCTACCCCAAGCTTTAGCAGAACCATTCCAACCCATTGCAAAAAATCCGTACCAGAATTTTCTTGCTTTTGAAGTTGCTCTATCTCTGATAGTTGCAATATCTGGTATTAAACCTAAGTACCAGAATACCAATGATACAGAAAGATAGGTAGAGATTGCAAATACATCCCAAAGTAAAGGGGAGTTAAAATTAACCCAAAGAGAACCGAAGGCATTGGGTAAAGGTAACGGCCAAAATCCTAACCATACACGTCCCATGTGAAACAAAGGAAAAATTGCCGCACAGAATACTGCAAAAATCGTCATTGCTTCAGCAGAACGGTTAATAGACATTCTCCATTTCTGTCTAAATAGAAGTAAAACAGCAGAGATTAATGTTCCTGCGTGACCTATACCTACCCAAAATACGAAATTGGTAATATCCCAACCCCACATTACAGACTTATTTACGTTCCAAGTTCCAATTCCTTCCCAAACAGTCCAAGCAAGCGTGCCTGCCAGGATGAGAAGAAGCAATACGGCTATTGAAAAACCTAACCACCATGAATTAGTAGGTTTGTTTTCAATAGGCCTACAAACGTCATTGGTGACGTCTGTGTAAGTTTTTCCGCCTAGTACTAACGGTTTTCTTATATCTGCTGTGTACATATTGATTACTGTCTGATTCTTTCGTTATTATTTATTTCTAATCTTGGTCAAGTATTGAACACTTGGTTTTACACCTAGTTCCTCTAAAACGTGATAAGATCTGTCATCTCTATATAATTTAGCTATTTCACTGTTAGCATCGTTCAAATCTCCAAATACGATAGCATTAGATGGACATGTTTGAGCACACGCAGTTGTGAATTCATCCGTGTTCATTTTACGGTTTTCACGTTTAGCAACAAGCTTAGTAGCCTGGATTCTTTGAACACAGAAGCTACATTTTTCCATCACACCTCTTGAACGAACAGTTACATCTGGATTGATAACCATTTTGCCTAGGTCGTTACTGAAATGATAATCGAACTTCTCATTCTCATTGTATCTAAACCAGTTGAATCTACGTACTTTGTAAGGACAGTTATTACCACAATATTTAGTACCGATACATCTGTTGTAAGTCATTTGGTTTAGACCTTCACTACTGTGTGTAGTTGCAAGTACAGGACAAACTGTCTCACATGGAGCATTATCACAATGCTGACACATCATAGGTTGATGTGCAACTTGTACATTCTCATAGTAATCATAAGCTGTAGCCTTATCTTCTGATGCTTCAGCATATGCCTCCATTACTTTTTCTTTACTCATTTGCTCACCTGCTTGTACCGTTTGGTCACCGCCATGAACTATACTTAAGCTAAGGTCTTTGGTTGTTGGAGCTTCAAAGCTGTAGTATCTATCGACACGTAACCAATGCATTTCTCTTCTACGTCTTACCTCATCTCTACCTACTATAGGTACGTTATTTTCTATACTACAACTTACAATACATGCACTACATCCAGTACAAGCGTTCATGTCTATAGCCATACCCCAATGGTGCCCTTTACTGTAATCGTAATCTTCCCATAATGTAATTGGCTTTGGTTTGTGAACGTGTTGGCCAGCTTTAGGATCTTTTTTGAAATCTTCTAAACTAGCTTCTCTTATAATATCTCTACCTTCAATAGAATAGTGAGATTGAGTCATACCAAATTCGTGTAATGCTGCACCCGCTATTTTTTCAATGGTTACGCCACTGATAATGTAGTTTGCAAAACCTCCTTTGATATCTACCAAAGGATAAACGTTTTGGCCTAGATCTTTTAAATCATTTTGTACTTCTGGAGGTAATACTCTTCCATAGCCTAACGCAATACCGAAAGTTCCTTTTGATTGTCCTGGTTGAATAAGAACAGGAAGGTCGTATTTTCCATTAGCAGTACTTACAGATACCATATCACCAAGTTCCCATCCATTAGATTTGGCGTCTGCCATAGCAACTGAAAGGTAATTATCCCAAGTTACTTTAGAAACGGGATCTGGCATTTCGTGTGCCCAAGGAGTGTTTCCGTATGCACCGTCACGAACGCCTACTTTTTGGTATAGAATCAATTCTGAATCTGCTTTTTTACGAGCAGCTATTTCACTAATTACTTCACCTGTTGTAATATTGAAAGACGGAACAGCAGCAGTTGCTACATTCTCAACAATTCCTTTTTCTATAGCTTCATTAAAATTAGTGCCTATAGAGCTTGTGAATACATTTTTAGCATAAACATAAGCGTGTGAAAAATCTTCTGTGTCTTTTACATCAACGCCTGTCCATGCAACTAAAGAACTTGCCACATGTCTTCCTTCAAATACAGGAGAGATTGTAGGCTGCGAGAAGATAAAGCGACCATTATAAGGTTGTTTTATATCCCAGCTCTCAAGTGGATGAAGTCCGGTAGCAATGTGTGTAGCAGTTTCAGCAGTTTCATCTAAGGTAATAGATGTGCTGATTCTTACAGGAATTTTAGCAAATGCATTAGCAGATCCTGCATAAGAATAGGCTGGGTTTGCGTCTAGCGTAATAACCGCACCATAAGCCCCAGATTTTGCTTTTGCTAAAAAGGCATCAAAATCCTTTTCATCAGCACTTTGTCCTTTGTAGTAGTTTGTAATGTCTATTGTAGAACCATAGCTACCAAGCATAGTGTTGATGGCATTTACCAATATCTGGTCTTGCTCATTATTGCTACCACATATGACTAACGCTCTACCTTGAGCACCTTTAAGTGCAGCAGCTGCTTGTTTTATCGAATTACCTGCGGTTTCCATTCCATTTACAGGAGTAGCTCCGCCCATTTCTCTGTACAAAGCAATAAGGTGTTGACCTACATTACTCATTTTTATAGGTACACGTACATCGGCATTGGCACCCGTAAGAGACATTAACGACTCAAATTGAAAATGCTTAGACATTTTACCTTCTTTAGGTACTCTATTCTTGCTATAGTCAGCGTGGAATTTAATTGGACTAATCCAAGTACCTAAGAAATCCGCTCCAAAACTTACAATAACATCTGCGTTTTGAAAGTTGTATGCTGGAATTACTGCACTGCTAAATGAGGCATTGTTAGCGCGTGTAATGCCAGAATACGAAATAGGCTCGTAAGCAACAACTTCTGTATTGGTATATTTTGCCTTAAAGTCAGCGATAGCTTGGTTGGTTACCATGCTCGTACTACCATTTGTAACTATAGCAATAGTTTTATTAGTAGTGCTTAATGCTTTAATTACTTGTTTATCAAAATCAGCCCAGGCTACTGGTTTAGTTTTACCTGCAACCATTGCTCCTTTTAATCGGTTGGTATCGTAAAGAGATAAGATAGCAGAATGACCAAGGCCATCCAATCCACCACCAAAGTAGGTTGCTTCTTTATTGGGTTCAAATTTGATTGGTCTACCTTCTCTTACTTTTACAAGTACTGGAAACCCCTCACTGTTACTTACTGAACTACTCGCATAATATAATGGAACACCAGGAGTTACGTTGTCAGGTTTTTCAGTGTAAGGGATTGCTTTTTTAATAGGAGCTTTGTTACAAGCCGCTAAAGTTACAGCGCCTAGCCCAAAGCCGAAGTATTTTAGAAAGTCTCTTCTGTTTGCTCGTGTAGCATCATCGTTAGAGAAAATCTTTTCTAATGGTAATCCTTCTGAAAATTCGTTAGCATTAGAAGTTACAAACTCTTGGGTTTGCTCTAACTCTTCTACACCTTTCCAATATTTATTTGAAGACATGATTTACTTTTTCTGTTTTTAATAAATTATTAATAATGACATTTACTACACTCCAACCCTCCGTTCTCAGCAACGGTGACGTAGTCTTTACCTTCTGCTATCATATTTTTATGAACTTCTTCATAATATGCATTGTTTTCAGAATCAATGCCACGCTCTCTGTGACAATCAATACACCATCCCATTTGAAGGGTAGAATATTGATATACTTTGTCCATTTCTTGTATGGGACCGTGACATGTTTGACATTCAACTTTACCTACTACTACGTGTTGTGAGTGGTTGAAGTATGCCAAATCAGGTAGGTTGTGGATACGCACCCATTCAATTGGTTTTTGGTCGTAGCCTTTAATATACTCCATATTGTCACCGTCAAAACCTATAGCATCATATATTTTTTGAATTTCCGGAGAAGTTTTGCCATTATACTTTTCGGCGGCCTTAACATATTTGTGGCAATTCATACAGGTATTCAGAGAAGGGATACTTGCTGATTTTGATTTTTCTACGGTACTATGGCAGTACTTACAATCTATTTCATACTGACCTGCATGTATTTTATGCGAAAAATTGATGGGTTGGGTAGGAGAGTATCCTTGTTGTACGCCCACTTCATCCATCCCAAATTTATATCCAAAACCACCTAATACTATCATAAGAAGTCCTGCAATTACCAGTGTAGCAATGGTAGGATTCCATTTTGAGGTGATAGGTTTGATTTTGCTATCGTAAAATGAAGGTTCATCCTCGGTTCCAATTTTTTCATTTTGAAGAGCCGTAAGATGCTTTTTGATACCGAATAGCAAAGCGGCGATAGCTGCAAGAACTACTGATAGAATAACCAACGCTATAAAGGTTGATTCAGAATAAAATGATGACATATTATTTGAAAATGATAAAGTGCTTGAGAATATAAATAAAGCCGTTAAGGCTATGTGTGTTTTTAATTTATACATTTGGTAATGTGCTCGTTCAGGAGTGCCGCAAATATATGAACCCTCTAATTTGAGCATATTTGAGATATGCACATTTTTTCAATTTAGAAGGCTTTCAAATAGGTTTTTAAAATTTATGTAAAACATTGATTTTCATAAAATTAAGCCTTAAAATTTTATAATCACCTAGTCTATGTTTTTTTTATAAAAACACCAAAATATTTTTTCAAGAAATGTACGCCAATTCGTCGTCGTTTTTTAGAAGTTTGTCTCTCACGTTTATTACATCCCGATTGATGAATTTAAATTATTGGGATATCGATTTTGACGTATCATAAGCCCTTATAATTTCTTTTACCAATCTATGTCTTACCACGTCATTTTCATTCAGTTTCACAATACCTATTCCTTTTACATTTTTAAGTAAATTGAGTGCAGGAGCTAAGCCGCTCTCTATACGAGCAGGCAAATCTACTTGCGTTAAATCGCCTGTAACAACCACTTTTGATATGGGACCCATTCGGGTAAGAAACATTTTTAATTGGGTATTGGTAGCATTTTGTCCTTCATCTAAAATAGCAAAACAATTATTGAGCGTTCGACCCCGCATAAAAGCTAATGGAGCCACCTCTATGATCCCTTTTTCTATGTATGCTTTAAACTTTTCTGGTGGTATCATATCTCCCAAAGCATCGTATAATGGTCTTAAATAAGGATCTACTTTGTCTTTCATATCTCCTGGTAAAAAACCCAAGCTTTCTCCTGCTTCCACGGCTGGCCTACACAGAATTATTTTCTTAATTTCTTTGTTTCTTAATGCCCTAACAGCAAGTGCCACAGCTGTATATGTTTTTCCTGTTCCAGCGGGCCCTATGGCAAATACTAAGTCATTTTGATCGACTTGATCTACCAATTCCTGCTGGTTTTTAGTGCGTGCAGAAATAACTTTACCACTTTGACCGTGTATAATAATACTGCCAACTGCACTTTTTTTATTCTCTTCACCTTCTACTATGCGTTCCATATCTCCCAAACTCACGGTTTTGTTTATTTTTAAATATTTTATGATAGAATCAACTACTTCTGAAAATTCATTGAGGTCTTTTATTTCCCCTTTTGCGCTAATATTATTTCCTCTACTTGAAAGGTGAAGCGAAGGGAATTTAGATTTAAAGATTTTGAAATAGCTATTATAAGGTCCAAAAAATCGAGAAGGCTCAATGTCTGTGATTATAAATTTTTTCTCTATCAATGTACTTGATGTAATTGTTACTTTATGTAGTTATTTTCGTCGGCTAAATTAGCTAAAATATCAAATATTGGCAGTACTTACTTTTTTAAGTGATTTCGGGGCAGATTCTCATTATATGGCTTCTTTCAGGGGAGCTATGTACAAGGCCAATTTGCAAATTCCATTTATTGAAATTACCAGTAGGATAGAACCTTTTGATATTGTGGAGGCAGCTTACTTGAGTTCAATGGTATACCTTGATTTTTCTGAAGGAAGTATACATGTTTTAGCTACTAATGTTGTAGGAACATCGTTTAATGGACACTTGGCCGCTTATTACAACGGACATTATTTTTTAGCTCCGGACAATGGTATACTCAGTTTGATTTTTGGCGAGCATTTTAATGATTATTACCTGATACCTACCGAGAGTTATGAGCAAAATATACAAAATGTGTACATGCCCTTTATTTCTCAATTGGCTGCAGGGAAACAACTAATAGACATAGCACAAAAGGCGAGTAGCGTGCAAATTAGTACACGTATAACTACTGTAAACGATGGTTTAGAATTGCGAGGAACAGTTCTTTTTGTAGATCACTTTGGAAATGCATACACCAACATCTTGAAAGAAGAGTTTACGGATTTTACCCGTAATTCAGGATATATAATTAATCTAGGAAAACATACTCAAGTGAAAGAAATTTCTAATGATTTTAGCGATGTAAAAGAGGGTGATCCACTTTGTTATTTCTCGGATCATGGTTACTTGGTGGTTTCCATTAAAAAAAGTAGTGCCGAGCGACTCTTAAACTTCAGAAAGTATAAGCCATTATTAATTCAGAAGGTATGATATTAAGGTTAGTTAAAATGCATTTTAGAGCCGAGGAAACAGCTGATTTTCTAATTTACTTTGAAACTATTAAAGCTCAAATAGAGAAAATGCCTGGTATTATAAGTTTAAAACTTTACCAAGACGAAAAAGATCCAAATGTATTATTTACACATAGTACATGGTTGAACCAGAGCAGTTTAGATAATTATAGGCAGTCTGAAACCTTCGGAAAAATATGGCCTAACACCAAAGAGCTGTTTGCATCTGAGCCTATGGCTTGGAGTTTGAAATTAAAGTAAATATTATTGTAGTATAAATGAAATCATTCATCAAAAGTATAATCATCACCGTTTTAGTAAGTATCTGTAGCATTGCTTCAGCACAATTCGAAAAATTTGAAGAAGCAGTAGAGTCTGGCAATTTTAAGAGACTTGAAAAACTTTGCGTAGATGGGGCAGAGGATAATGAACTTAAAAAGGATCCAAGACTCTATTATTATACAGCTCAAGCTTATGTGGAGCTTTCTAAGGATGAGTACTATCTTGCCAAAAATCCTGACGCTGTAAAAAATGCAACTAGAGCTATGTTGAAGGGGTTAAAGAAGGATGACAATAAATCTGCGATAGAAGAATTTTTGGCAGTGAAAGCCGAAGTAGTTATCGCAAATAATAAGGTTGCATTGAGTGAATATAATTCCAATAAAATGGCAAAAGCAGCTAAGTTGTTTGCTGAATCATATTCGATGGATACTTTAAGCAGGTATTCTTACTTTATGGTGGGTAAATGTACCATAGCTGCGGGTGATACTGCAGAGGGAGAGGTGTACTACCGTACGCTTATTGATTTGTACAATGATGATCTTTCTGCAGACAATAAGACGAGTGAAAAGGAGATTGATCCACATACTTATTTTATCAATAAATTCTGGGAAGGGGGTAAACTAGATAGTGCCAAAATTATGATTGCCGATGGTAGAGCTATTTTTGGGGATAATGCTAAATTAAATTTTTACCACAAAAAAGTCACGCTTGAACAAATTAAAAATATACCGCCAAGTAATCTAATGCTGGAATATGTTCAGGAAGTACTACAGTTTTCACCGGCAGACAAGGATTTATTACAAAAGGAGAATTCAATTTATATCTTTTTGATAAAGAATAAGTTACAAGAACCTTCGAAGGGGGAGGCTGATACTTTAATTAATAAATTCGTAGCTGAGAAAATAGTAAAATCAGAACTTCCTCAGGCTAAGAAAATAGCTGAAGTAGATGTTTTCGTCGAGAAAAAACCGGAAAATGTACTTTGGAAATTGGCAGAGTACTTTCAATCATACAGTCACATGGAGGGAGCAAAATTTATTTTGGATAAATATATCGTATTAACTGCACAAAGCGCATCTGCTAGTGACTTAGCTTTGCGATGGAATGCCATTACCAATTACGCTTTTGATACCAAGGGTTTTGCTTTTGGTGGTTTTGTCTTACAACAAGCAATATCCAAATATCCAACTAACAAGGAATTAAAAGCCACACGTACTCAAGCTATCGCCAAAAAAGAAGTGATGGCAACATCTGTCGAGGAGCAAGGAGCTCTTTATTTGCTTATGAAAGATGAATATAAGGATAATAAAAACGAAGAAAATCTTAAAAAGCTTATTTTAATAAATGATAAATACGTAGGACAATTGGCAGCAAATAACCGTTTCAGTACGGTCAAGGATGTTATGAAAGAACAGATGAGTTATGCTCCAACTAAAGATTACAGCGATAGATTACGCTATTTGGCTAGAGAAGATTTTTATCAAAATTATTTTATGTCTAGAACAAAAGGGACAGATATAAACGGGAAAGAAATTCAACCATTTACGTGGAATGGAGATAAAGCTACCTGTAACCCAGGAACAATAGATTTAGAAATTCAAGAAAAGGTAGCTAATAGAATTAACTATTTCAGACGGAATGCAGGTGTTCCTGAAGTGCTTTTTGATGAAAACACCAATGAGTATTGCCAAAAAGCAGCACTTATGATGGATGTTAATAAAGCCTTAGAACATGATCCTCCAGCAACTTGGAGATGCTGGACAAATGAGGGAAATTATGCAGCAAAACATTCACTACTTATAAAAGATGCCAATACCAGTATGGCTGTTACGTACATCATGGATGACAAAAGTCCTAGTGCTGGCAATAGAAGATGGTTATTATATCCAAATGGTAGAATATACGGACATGGAAGTACCAACGACTATGCGGTGATTTGGGCGCTCGACGATAGTGGAAGTACAGACACGGTGCAGTTTATGGATGTTCCTGTCTGTTGGCCTCCAAAAGATGATGTGCCACAACTTATGCTTCTCACCAATTGGACATTCTCTATTTATAGAGATTTAACAAATGCAAAGGTAGAAGTGAAACAAGATGGTAAACCATTAGAAGTTAACGTTGAAAAATTTGTCAGGGGTTATGGAGCACCTACTTTGGTTTTTCAACCTAAGTATGATAAAACGGTGTTACCAGATAAAAGTAATTTTGATATTACAGTAACATTGTCAAGCGGACGTAAATATAACTATACCGTGCGCACATTCTTCTACGATCCAGCTAAACGCTAATTGTTATCTTGCAACCTTTGATGTAACTTGCACGTCTAAAACTCAGACGTTAGCAAATGCCGCGAAAATTACTGTTTTCATTACTTATCTTAGCAAATGCTGTAACGGCACTTGCACAGATAGGTTTTATAGAAAATAAAGGGCAATTTGATGAGCCGATTGTTTTTCGTGCTCAGTTTGACAGACATCAAATATACCTGGACAAGGAAGGGTTTTCAGTGCTTTTGCACGACGAAGAAACCTGGGGTAAATATGTTATGGATTTTCATTCCAATAAGCGGAATGATGACAGTATTTCGCTAGCTTACCATCTTATAAAATATAAACTTGTTGGAGCCGATCTTTCCAGATTTGGCGGGCAAGGTGATTTTTTAGAGTATTACAACTATTTTTTGGGAAATGACCCGTCTAAATGGGTGGGAGGGGCCAAAAATTTTAATAAGGTTTATTATACCAATGTATATCCCCATATTGATTTGGAATATGAAGCCATTGACCTCCGTTTTAAATACAACTTTATATTACATCCAGGGGCTGATATTAACGATATAAAAATTGAGATATTAGGCTCAGACAGCGTGCACGTATCTTCCGAAAGGATTTCCGTTGCAACTAGGTTTGGCATGTATAGTGAAGTTATGCCTATTTCTTACGAGGTGCATAACGAGGAAAAAACGCAGATTAAAATGAGCTATGTGAAAAAGGGAGACTTCATTGGCTTCGAAACTCCTTTTTTCAAGAATAAGGTAAAAACAGTAATAGATCCAGAGCTTATTTTTTCAACCTATTCGGGTAGTTCGGTAGATAATTTTGGGTTTACCGCGACGTATGACACTGCGGGTAATCTTTACTCTGGAGGTATTGCAACCACTCCGTACTCAGATTTTCCGTTTGGGAAGTATCCTGTCACAGCCGGTGCATATAATCAGACATTTAACGGAGGTACGTGGGATATTGCCATTAATAAATACTCTGCAGATGGCTCAGCTCTTATATATGCTACCTATTTAGGTGGCACGAAAGATGACTATCCACATAGTTTAATTGTAGATGAAAACAATGAATTAATTGTTTTTGGATCTACTTCTTCTTCTAATTATCCTACAACAGCTGGTGCGGTAGACAGAACCTATAATGGAGGAACAGATATTCTGGTCACAAAATTTAATGCAACGGGAACTAACCTGGTGGCCTCCACTTTTATTGGAGGATCAAAAGACGACGGCGTAAACAGGTACGATGGCACTTCAACCAATAAAATTAGGAATACCAATTATTTTTATGCTGATGATTATCGAGGAGAAGTAAATCTGGATGAAGATGGAAATGTATTTGTGGCAACATGCACAGAGTCAGCTAACTTTCCGGTTACGGTGAATGCTCTTCAAACATCTTATCTCGGCTCTCAATCTGGGGTTGTGTTCAAACTAGATCCTAGCTTAAAAACGATGGCATGGAGCACGTATTACGGTGGCGACGGTAAAGATGCTTTGTATTCTATTGACATTACCAGTCAAAATGAATTGGTATTGGCAGGAGGGACAACTAGTAAAGCCATGATGCCGGGAATGGGTAGTGGATTTCAGCCTGTCAATAACGGAGGAAAGGCAGAAGGATTTATTTGTAAAATAAGCGAAAATGGCTCACAGGTGCTTAATGCTACATATTTCGGGACTAGCGCGTATGATCAGATATTGCTAGCTGAGCTAGATGAGGCAGATAATGTTTATGTCGTGGGACATTCAGAAGGTGATATGCCATTACTAGGGAATGTATATAGCAATTCTGGTGGCAAACAATTTATTGCCAAATTTGATCCTACGCTTGAAAATTTAATAGTAAGTACCGTGTATGGAAGTGGGAGATCAACACCCGATATTACGATTAATGCATTTTTGGTGGATGATTGCGGTAAGGTATATGTGAGTGGCTGGGGAACTAATTCAGAGCAAGATTTAGTCTCAAAACAATTGCGAAATATGCCACTAACTTCAGATGCAAAACAACGCACTACGGATGGTCAGGATTTCCATATTTTAGTACTTGAACCAGATTTTCAAAATATAGTTTATGCTACTTATTTTGGAGGTAATAAAACGGGAGATCATGTGGATGGCGGAACAAGTAGATTTGATAAAAAAGGAATTATCTATCAAAGTGTTTGCAGTAGTTGCCCAGAAAATTATCCCGCGACCAATCGAATAAGTGATTTCCCGACTACTACAGGTGCCTTCTCACAGCGAAACCCAAGTCCTAGATGCAGTAACGCCTCTTTTAAAATGGCAGTGGTAGAGCCAAACTTTAGGCCGATTACACCAACCACAGTTTTCACGACAGACATTGCAGATACGGTTACGGTATCCGTGTTTGATACCTTTAGCTTTTCATATAAAGTAATTGATCCAGATGGAGATTCCCTTTTTGTTACGTTTGACATACCAGATGACTTAAAACCAGACTTATTAGATTATCAAGATTCCTTGGAAGGCCTTCAGCAAGTAAATGCAAGTTTTAGAGCGTTTTTTACGTGTAAGAATGCTCAAAAGACCTACAAAATAAAGGTACATGCTATGGATAACGGTTGTCCTACGCGAACAGAGAATTTTGGGGAAATTATCATTGTGGTAAGAGAAGCTCCTGTGCTGCCGCCACCGGATGTATTATGCCTCAATTTTGTGAATGATGGTACGCTTCGCATAGATTGGGAGGCTACAGATTCATCCAAGTATTTTTACAGAATGATGCTTTACAAAATAGATCCTTCCGGTAATCGCTCGGTTCTTGTAAATACCTACAGTCAATCGGAAGGTTCTTATGTAGATACGGATATCGTTAATCCTAGAAACAGAGATTACAGTTACTATTTAGTGGTCGAAAATATTTGTGGCAAGTTGGGTTCTAAATCTTATTTGTTGAGTAGTGTTAAAGAGAGTGAAATTCCTGTTGATGCTACCTATCTCAAAACAGCTACGGTGAATAAACAACGTGTAGAAGTGATTTATTTGAAATCAACCGAAGAAGATTTTGGTCACTATGAAATATATAAAGGGAGTCGTGATAAAGGAGTTCCGTTGCGGTATGTTACCTCCATTTTTGATATAAATGATACTATTTACGTAGACTCAGATGTAAACGTAAATGATAGATCGTACTGTTATCAAATACGGGTAGCGGACAACTGCGGTCATCTGAGTAAATTTAGTAACGAAGGGTGCACCATTGTGATACGAGGTGTCCCTATCAATGAAATCAAAAATGTTCCTCGATTTAAGTTTGACTTAACTTGGGATGATTATACAGATTGGCCTAATGGGGTAGCCGAGTATGAACTAATTCGTTCGGTCGATACAGGCTCATTGAAACCAATTGTTCGCGTGGATAACAGCATACAAGAATTTACCGATAGTGATTTAGATTATGATTGGGGAGGGTATTGGTATAGTGTATTCGCTTACGAAAATCAGGGATTGTACAATGCCACTAGTAGAAGTAACGACATTTATCTTATACAGCCTCCTTTGGTTTTTGTACCAAATGCCGTAACTGCAAACGGCGATAACTTAAATGACTATTTCCGATGGAGTGATGTATTTGTTAAGGAATTTGAGATGTTGGTGTTTAATAGATGGGGAGAAAAGGTATATCAAACAACGGATAAAAATGCCAACTGGAGTGGCGAGTTTAAGGAAAGTGAATTTGGGAGTAGTAATGTTTACTTTTGGATATTAACCTACAAAGGTTGGGATAATATTACCTACAGAGATAATGGTACCCTAACTATAGTTAAATAAAAAAAATAGTTGTAGGTGCTAGCTCAGCGCTTTGATTACTCCGCGTGCCCAAGAAAGTGACAATTGAGCTTGCTGCTTTTTGCTCATAGAAGTATTATCAAGGGTAATAGCATCTTCCGCTTTGATCAAGGGACTTTCTGCTCGATTACTATCTATAAAATCTCTTTCTTTAATATTATGAAGCACTTCTTGGTAATTCACATGAATACCTTTAGCCGTAAGCTCATCATATCTTCTTTTGGCTCTTATTTCAGCACTTGCCGTCATAAAAATCTTAAGTTCAGCTTCCGGGAAAACGACAGTTCCTATGTCTCTTCCATCCATAACTACCCCTTTTTGTTCTCCCATTTGCTGTTGCTGAGCAACCAAAAAGTGACGTACTTCTGCTATTGCACTTACAGGACTAACCTTGCGTGCAATTTCCATACTGCGAATTTCATTTTCTACATTTTTACCATTTAGGTACGTTTCATAGTAATGACGTTCTTCTTCATACTGAAAAGTGATTTTAATGTTTCCGAGAATTGCTGGATCTGCTTGTACTTCGTCTAAAGAAATATTGGCGCGCGTCAGGTATAACGTTACAGCCCTATACATAGCGCCACTGTCTATAAATAAATAGCCAAGCTCATTCGCTAAGTTTTTGGCAAGAGTTCCCTTACCGCAACTCGAATGTCCATCAATGGCTATTATTATTTTCTTTTCCAATACAGGTCAAACATAAATGAAAATTTTAATTTAAAAAGAACTTGATGAATTTTTTGAAATAAGGAAGTATTATTTTTCTTAAAATAATTTAATCGAGACTAATTTTCTTCCGATTGATGGAGGATAAATCTCTACTTACCGAAAAATAATTAGAAGCGATACCTGGGAAATAACCAGCGCTTCCATAGTTAATCATTAGTTTTTTTACACCTATACCCACACCCCAACTAAAACCAGTAGTAGCACGTCGATTTTCGGGTCCAAGTTCTGCTCTGCGCTGATGGTTATATCCCATTCGCAACTGAAAGTTTTTGGAGAATACAAACTCGGTATTGAAGATAACATGTCGCATGGCTTTTTCGCCAAAATTCAATGTTTGATTTTTTACAATGCCTGTTTCCAAGTCTATCTCTTTGTTTCTGGCGTTTACATTTACATACGAGTTTTTCCACCTATGTAAATTATGTAAGGTTAAACTAAAACGTAATGGATTGTGAGCTAGCTTTTTGCTTACGCTGGCTTGCACATCAAACGGTAATGGCTCTCTGGGGCTGTCATCGCCATAGCGTATAAATTGATAACCGAGGTTTTTTATCAGAACGGCGGCTGTAAGTAATTCATCAGGATCATTATAGGACCCACCCAAATCAATTGCTCCGGCAGTACTAACGTAAGCTTCGTATACCGAGTATAAAAATTTACCGTTTACGCCATAGGTTATTTTATCGTTGTACTTTTTACTCCAACCTATTTGAAAGTTGTAATCGTCCGCGGTAAATTCTCCAATAATATCTCCAGCAGCGTCTGTGCGTGTAAATTTACCGTAATCATAAAAACCCATACTAAATAAAAATGAGCTAGCAGTATCCCAAGAATGACTGTAGCTCAAGAAACCGTAGTTAAGGTCTGCCACTTGATTAGCATAGGAAAGTGAAATGCTTTTATGCATTTCGTGATTAATTAGTGCTGGATTTTGAAATCCTGATGAGGGATCTGCATCTGTATTGGTTATAGAAACACCACCCAAAGCGGTGTGTTTAGCACTGTTTTCTATCAAAGCAAAGGTGAATGCGGAGGTGCCACCTATTTGTGCAGACGCAGCTATAGCAGTGATTAGGATAAGGAGACTTAACAGATTTCGCATGGATTAGTAACGTTCAAAATTAGGAAATATTAGCACTTATGGTTTTGAAAGATGCTCATACCTCAAAAAAATGAATATTTCGTGATTTGTATCACGCATAAATATCACTCAAAATCTTACCATCTTCTACAGTAATTACCCGCTTGGCTCTGTCTATTACGCGCTGGTCGTGGGTGCTAAACACAAAAGTCATATTTTCTTCTTGATTGAGTCTGTACATTATGTCCAGCAAATTAGCGGTAGATGCACTGTCCAGATTGGCAGTTGGCTCATCTGCCAATATAAAATCGGGTTTGCTGGCTAACGCTCTGGCTACCGCCACACGTTGCTGTTGGCCGCCACTCATTTCATTGGGTTTTTTATTTATTTGGTCTTCTAGGCCTACGGCTTTTAGAAGTTTGGTGGTCCGTTCGTCTCTTTCTGCCTCGCTTTTGTTTTGCAGTAACATAAGAAATTCTACGTTCTCTTTGGCTGTAAGAACAGGAATCAGGTTGTAACTTTGAAATACGAAGCCAATGTGATTCAATCTAAAATCAATCAGTTGATTTTCGGACAGGTGGGCAATGTTAGTTTCACCTATAATTACATTTCCTTCCGTAGGGGTGTCTAAACCACCAATTATATTTAACAAGGTAGTTTTTCCACTGCCCGATGGACCAACTATAGCCGTAAATTCACCGTTTTTTATTTCTACATTTATTCCTCGTAAGGCTTCTACTCTTACTTTTCCGTCGTCGTAGGTTTTAGTGACATGGGTAACTTTTATCATATTTGATTCTTATGATGCATAATTTTATAACTTAAGAAATGGTACAACTTTGATGGGTAGTACTTTTAATGGTATTGCTGTTCACCAACAGCCTTTTGTAGGTAGGATCAAATAAAATCATGCCGTTCTGAGGGTCTCTGCGGGGTTTAACTTTAGTGCTTTTAGTGCTGGATAAATGCAGGAAAGGATGGCTGTAATGATAACCAGAATACTTATGATGACATAATACTTGTCGTCTAATATGGGGAAAAGAGTGCTTTCAAGACCGATGCTCCTCAATCCTTGAGCGGCAAAAGACAAATCAATGCCAACTCTTCCAAAGAAATTAACAGCCAAGTACGTACTGAAAATTCCCAAAGGCCCTGCGATGAGTGCCAAAAATATAGATTCCCAAATAATCATCCAAAAAACCTTGCGTTTATTCATTCCTACCGAGATTAGCATGCCAAGTTCTTTTTTGCGCTCTAATACGGCCATCAGCATAGTATTTACAATTCCAAAAGCCAATGCCAGCATGATAATAATTAGAAAAAGAGTCATTACTAAATCCATCATTTTGTCTGCGTAGCCCAAATCAGGCGCTATTCCGCGCCAACTGGCTATATGCTGGTTTGGAAATTTTGAGATAAGTTCTTCTCTGAATTGCTCTACCTCTTTTTCCTCATGCAATACCACTGCAATTTCGTGACTACCCTGAATGCTCGTAAGATGCTGTAAGTCTTCTAGTCTTACAAAGGCATTTAACTCGTCATACATAGAATTACTCGTACTAAAAATATCAACTACCTTGAAAATCCCTGTAATAGGAACCCCCATGTTATTGGTAAACGAGCATTGAATGGTTGTTTTTACACGTGCATTTAGCTTGGTAGCTAGTTTTTGACTAATAATAATGGGTGGTTTTTGCTTGTATCTTTCTAGGAAGTTTCCGGCAATACACTGTTCGGCAAGATCTGTCACTTGCCGTTCTTTCTCAGGGTCTATTCCGTTTAATATAACGCCGCTCGTTCCTCCGGCGCTTTGTATGAAACTTTCTACTTTGAGTCTAGGACTAATGCCTTTTACTTTTTTACTTTTTTCTAAATATGTAATGATGTCTGCTTGCTGATTTATGGTGTCGTCTAGTCTTCCATATTTTAAGTAGGCAGAATCGTGTAGTTGAAGGTGACTTACATACGTTCTTATGGCATTGTTTTGCCGCATTTTACTGAGGCCAGTAGCTGTGCTTATTACCGCTAATCCTCCGAATATACCCAGTGCAATAGCGATAATTACCACCCAACTCCGAAGCTTATTCCTCCAAATATTTTTAAACGCTATTTTTACAATCATCGTCGCATTGCTTTAATAGGTTCTAATCTTTTAATCTTTACTATGGTATACATATTCACTACCAACACAATAAAGAAGATGATGCCTGCATGCGATAATGCAATACTGGGGTCTAATGATGTTGGGATTAGTGCTTCAAAACCGTATTTCTCTACCACTTCTTGCATTTGTCCACTCAGGTTTATAGGGTAAATATTAAAGTATAATACAACTGGAAATGCGAAGGCTAACCCAGCAATAATTCCGGTAATAGCCATTAGAATGGTTTCTAAGATGGCAACAATAATCACCTTGTTTTTGGCCATTCCGACGGCTATTAGAACTCCGTACTCAAAACTTCTTTCTTCGGTAAGCATGAGCACCGTGCCAAACAAACTAAAGGTGATAATGCTGTATAATATAAATAGCACAAATAATCCTCCGGCCTTATCCACTGCAATTAATTGTTGTAGTTCGGGAAGCATTTCGTTCCAATTTAATACTTCTAGTTGATTCGTGTCTACTCTGGCAATTACCTCTTGTTGGGTCTCTTCCCAATTGTCATTTTTTAAGCCTAATACTGCGGTGGTTACCATGTTCGGCATTGCAAAAAGTTCCTGAGCTTGAGCTAGATCCATAATGACCGTTCTCTTGTTTAACTCTGGTGTTTTTAAATCTATAAACCCAATAATAGGATAGGAGCCTGAAGCCATAGATCCCTGGTAGCCTTGGCTCAAAAAAATAATAGAATCGCCCAATTGTAAGCTCATAATATCACGTAAGCCTATGCCCACTAGTATTCCGGTCTTACGGTTTGTAAAGTATTCGCCTTGTACTACTTTTTTATCTAGTCCCAAACGATTTTTCTCTTGCTGTACATCTAGACCGAGTATTGCTACTGGTTTGGAATTATCGTCTTTAGACGCAAGGGCAAATCCTTCTATTCGATAACTTAAATAGCTGACGTTCTCATGGTCTAGTAAGTACGTAATATCTTCGGGAGAAAAGCTATTATCTAAGGTTTTTTCTGTCCAAAACCCTTGCTTGTGAACTTGAATATACCCAAGATAACTACTTACTATATTTTTAAGCATGTTGCCATAGGCTCCGTATTGCAAGCTTCGCATGAATACAGCAAAAATGACCGCAAAAATGATGGACGAAACGGTAATTATACTACGACGCTTATTTCTAAAAATATTACGCCAAGCTAGTTTGAATAGCATTACAAAAGGAACAAACGTAATGTATGGTTGTTTGTCCCAAAATGACAATTTAGGCGTATTTCAATTTTCATCAAATGGGTTCTTATTTATTTTCACTTCGTTAAACTTTGCGATTCAAATTAGAATGGACCGTTATTTTCTTTTAATACTGACGATTTTGTCACCAACGGTTATTTTATTCACGACTTCCATGCCGCTTATTACCCTAGCAAAAATGCTGTATCTCCCTTCTAAATGTGGTGTTGAGCAGTGGGTAATAAAAAATTGTACACCTTCGGTGTCCAATCCTGCAGAGGCCATACCTACGGTTCCTTCTGAGTAGGTTTGATAGTTACTAAACTCACTTCGTTGCGTCCAACTTAAACTGCCCCATCCGTCTCCTCTTGGGCAGCCTCCTTGTATCACAAATTGAGGCACAACTCTATGGAAATACTTATTATCATAAAATCCGGAGTCTACTAATTTTAAAAAATTACTCACCGTTCCGGGGGCATCATTTACAAAAAGTTGAATCGTGATAGCGCCTTTTGTTGTTTTGATAAGAACCTCTTGCTTGGCAGGTATGGTTTTTACAAAATTCCAATCGATAGGGTTATTGTATTTGGGTTTGTAACCTGTGAATTTTTCACCTCCTAATACTTCTATCGCCTTGCAAATGTCTATATAGGTTTCAGCTTGTTGTGGTAGCTGAAGTTTTGATTTCACCTGGTTGCATTCCATTACTAATGTATTCCAGATAGCATTGAGTTCAGGGGTGTATTTTGGTTTGCCAATTCCCTGAATTTCTATAGCTGCTAAGCTTTGCAAAGCCATATCCGTGGAACGAAGCGCATATGAAATCAAATTCCATTTTTGGCTAGGATAAAATTGACAATACTTAGCAAATGCGGCATTCCTAATAACCGCAGCAACGGTGTCGCTCTTGACTTTATTTAAAAGAAACATTGCTGCAGAAGTAGATTCATCTTTTAAATTATCAATATGAATGGCTTTTTCGTAATCTGTTACTTTTTTAGCGAATTCTGCTTGCCATGGTTGCCCAAAGCGTTCTGTTTTTAGGATCTCGCTTTCTGTTTTTATCTTCTCTACATTAGGTATAATTAATTGTAGTTGCGTTGAGACAGGACTGGCATTTTTTAGCTGAATAAGGTTCCTTATCTCCTCCTTGTTTGCGGATGGATTTTTACGGTGATATCGTTGTAAGTAGGCCGCTGCCAATTGCTTACTGAATCCAGCATTTTCAGCGCGAATTTCAGATAGTGCTTGTTCGACTAAAGATTCAGAAAAATAACCTTTTAGTCCAAGTCTATAGACGCCGTACCACCATCCTACGTTTAGGTTAGAATCGGTGTACTCCGTATTTTCAAATAAACTAAGTGTGCTGGAATCACCACATTTACCAATAGCTTCTAAAATATATCGTCTGTTTTCATTTAACAGCTCTCCATCAAATGCGCTTCTCAAGATTTGCAATGCTTTTGGATGTCCGATTTGCCCAAGGGCGAAGGCTGCAGCCCTCCTTGGCATAGGATCTTGATCTATTTGCAGCATTTGATTCAAATAAGGAATGGCTAAAGTATCCTGTGCGCTTGCAAATGCCAATGCTGCAGCAACTCGATGACTTTCTTTTTTAGCTTTAAGAAAAGGGATAAGTCCTTCGGTATCGCGCTTATCTTGCAACTTATAAATAGTAATTAGCTTATCATCAGCCCATTGGTTGGGCGCATTTTTGTTTTTGTCACTACAAGAAGCTAACAATACAAGAAGGATTATGCTGTATTTCATCGCGAGCAAATGTAGGACTTATACACTTCTTTTAATAGTAGCATAACGGTAACATTGCGATAACATGAGCTAAATACAATTGCACTGTGAAATTGAAGCTAACCGCTGTATTACTTATCGCATCGTTAATGACATTTGCTAATAACCCTATGAAAATCAAGGTATTAGATGAGAACAATGAGCCAGTAATTGGAGCTAAAGTAATGTTGCCTTCTGTAGAGTTATCTTCTTTTACCAATTTTGATGGAGAAAGCGAAATATCTGCGGTGTATGAAACTAAAGTTACGGTAGAGTATATAGGATACGAGCCTCAAGAAATTGAAATTCCAGTTCACGGAGACGAATTCGTAATAGTACTTCATAAGAGAGTGCCAAGTCACGCTCTATAATTTACCTTTATAATCTAATAGTATTTTTTGTGTGGGCTGGGTGATAGGCCCAGTTAACTTTGCACCATGTCAATACACGTATCTACAGATAAAGATTTTAATGAGTTGCTAGCCAGTAATGAAAAAGTAGTGGTTAAGTATTTCGCCAATTGGTGTGGTAGTTGCAAGCTTTTTGCGCCTAAGTACAGACGTTTGTCTGAGGATGAGCGATTTTCAGGTATTACCTTTTTAGATGTGAATGCGGAAGAAAATCTCGAAGCACGTAAGGCTGCGGGGGTAGACAACTTGCCGTATTTTGCGGTATTTAAAAATGGTAAGCTTGTAAACGGAGCGGCTACGAGCCTAGAGCCAAAAGTGGTTGAATTATTAGAGTCCTTATAAGTTAGATCAAGAATAAGATGCAGATTCCTGTCATTAAAAAAATTACAGAAGCTTATAGCTTAGTTGAGTTACAAAAAGCCGAAGCGGCGTTGTATGAGGAACAAATTCCTGAAATTGAAATAGAAGGTAAAGATGAAGGTGAGCAGCTTACACATGTGCTAGCGGCTATTTTCATTTTAGAATATATGGCTGAAAATGGAGTTGACCTAAAAACCGCATTAAGAGAATATACCTTGAAGGTAAGAAATAGTATTTCATAATTTTCGGTCATCCAAAATAACAAAGAAAAAATGCTTTACGAAGCAAAAAAAAGCCACCTCGCAATGAAGTGGCTTTTTAGGTTGTTTACAAAATTCTATATTTTTAGTGTTTTGCGAGGTAATCAGCAACTCCGCCAAATGTAGCGTTCATCGCATCTTTACCTTCAGACCAGTTTGCAGGGCAAACTTCACCATGTGTATCTAAGTGAATAAGTGAGTCTAGCATACGCATAGCTTCATCTATACTTCTTCCCAATGGTAGATCATTTACAACTTGATGTCTAACTACTCCATTTTTATCAATTAAGAATAGTCCTCTGTATGCAATCATCGGACCAGTTGCAAAAAGTTCGTTATTTTCATTGTAGTCGTAATCTCCAAACAAAATACCGTAATTAGTGGTTATAGTTTTGGTAGTGTCCGCAACTATAGGATAGGTAACGCCTTGTATACCGCCGTTATCTTTTGCCATTTGTAGCCATCCCCAGTGACTTTCTTCAGTATCTGTTGAGCAGGCTACTATTTTACAACCTTTTGCTTCGAAATCAGCAAGCTTTGCTTGAAAAGCATGTAACTCTGTTGGACACACAAAAGTGAAGTCTTTTGGGTAAAAGAAAAAGATAGCATAGCTGTCTTTTGCATATTCGCTTAAGGAGAAATTCTCTATTATTTCGTCTCCATTGATTACGGCTCCTGCACTGAAATGTGGAGCTTTTTTTCCTACTAGTACTGACATTTTTATTATTTTATATTAATCGTTTGATCTGTGCAAAGATAGTAATAACAACAAGCCTGTCTAAAGGTTCTACATTGTTAATTGATATACAGCAATAAGAAGTTGTAATAAAAATTTTGCGCAATGTTAAATTAATGTTAAGTTTGTTATCTAATTGTTAACGAACAAAAAAATATGAGAAGCCTTACCACCCTAATTGCAGCAGTTTGTACCCTAGTATCCTTTGCTCTTACTACGAATATTGTAGTTAAGGATGGTATTTATTTCAATGAAGACGGTAGTTTGTTCTCAGGTGAATATGAACAATTTGAATCTGGTATTAAACTAGCTACCATTTCGGTGAATAATGGTTTACTATCAGGGTCTGCGGTGTATTACCATGCCAATGGTGCCATAAAGGAAGAAGGAACATTTGTCAACGGTAAGAGATCAGGTAGCTGGTTTCAGTACACCTCAAGTGGCGAATTAACCAGTGTTGCAGCATTTAATAATGATAAAAAAGAAGGTAAGTGGATTGTTTGGGACGAAGCTGGAAAGATTAGATTTGAAATGTACTACAGCGAGGGTAAGAAAGTAGGTACGTGGAAAATGTGGGATGCCGATGGTCAATTGACCAAAAAGACTTTTGAGCAGTAATTATTTGTTATTGCTTTGAATTTTGTAATCAAAGTCGTTTGTCGCAAGACAAGCGACTTTTTTTATGGTGAGGTTTTATAGTATTTAGAAAATTCTTTGGCTTTTGCCACATATACTTCTGCATTTATTTTTATATTCTCTGCCTGTTCATTAGAAATTGTTTTTACCACTTTTGCTGGCGACCCTAAAACAAGAGAATAGGGGGGAATAATAGTGCCGCTAGTTACCAAAGCATTTGCCCCTATGATAGAAAACTCACCTATGTGAGCGTTATTAAGAATGGTAGCATTCATACCCACCAAAACATTATTAGCTAGAATAGCCCCGTGAACTATGGCACCATGACCAATTATGCACTCTTCACCGATATGAGTAGGCTCATTGGGGTCACAATGAATGACAGCATTGTCTTGTACATTACTTCGGGCACCAATGGTAATGGCTTCACTGTCTCCCCTTAAAACAGCCCCGTACCAAACGCTTACTTGGTCTCCTAATCTTACATTGCCTATCACAGTAGCAGTAGGAGCGATAAAAACGTCTGTCCCTTTAATGATAGGTTTATAAAGATTACTCATTTTCTTTTCTTACGCGTTTCCATCGTTTGTGTGTCCATAGCCAAAATTCAGGGTGTGCAAGTATTTGCTCTTCTAGTTTTTGCGTATGTGCTTTGGTAATTTCTCCTTCATCCGTTTGATTAGGGTCATCAAAAAGTACATCTATATCTAGGGTGTAATGCCCTCGTTTAGCTTTATGAATAGAACCGTATAAAACAGGTAAATTATATTTTTTGGCAAACCGTTCTGTTCCCAAGGCCACGGCAGTATCCTGATTTAGAAAATTAGTCCAAAGTACAGATTTACTATAGGTAGGACTCTGGTCGGCACCAAAAACAGTCATTCTTGGAGTGGTATGTTCTTCGGTAAAATAAGCGAAGGAGTCTTTGGTTGTTACCATTCGTAAGCCAAATGCACTGCGAGACTCTTTTATTTTACGGTCAAAAAAAGCATTATTTAGTTTGCTATAAAGGGCTACAACGTCATGTGGAACTTGTTGATGTAATCCTGACGCCAACATTTCCCAGTTATTATAATGCCCCCCTACGATTATTACATCTTGACCTTTTTGAAAATAGGAGGGAAGAGCGCCTGGTAAGTTGACTACAAATCGTTTGTCTAGTTGCTTTTGGGTAATACTAAATAGTTTTATGCTTTCTACAATTAAATCAGTCAGATGTCTGTAAAATGCCCTACAGATCGTTTTGATCTCTCGCTCTGTCTTATTGGGAAACGAATTCCTGAGGTTGGAAAGAACTACTTTTTTACGGTACGGGATTAGGTTATAAAATACAAAGGATAAAAAATCAGAAAAACCGTACAACAGCCAATAAGGCAAGTAGGATATAGGTTTTAGAATAAGATAAAAAAGTATTTTACTCACGAAACAAATGTAAGTCTAAGATTAAGTTTAAACCAAAGCCTTGTTCTAAACTTAATCTTAGAATTAGTTTTAAGTTTTTTACATAGAGAGAGCTCCGTTTTTGGCTCTTTTACGTTCGTGTTCTAATAAGTAAATCTTACGCAGACGAATATTTTCAGGCGTAACTTCTACATACTCATCAGCTTGAATATACTCTAATGCTTCTTCTAGCGTGAATAATTGTGGTGGAATAAGTTTGATTTTCTCATCTGCGCCACTACTACGAACGTTACTTTGTTTTTTAGCTTTAGTTAGATTAACTACTACATCTCCAGGACGTGAGTGCTCACCTACCACTTGACCTTCATAAATCGCCTGATTCGGAGATACAAAGAACTTGCCTCTATCTTGTAAGTTATTGAGTGAATAAGGAATAGCACCACCATTTTCCATACTGATCAAAGATCCGTTTATACGCTGAGGGATATCTCCTTTATGAGGTTGAAATTCTTTGAAACGATGTGAGATAATTGCTTCTCCCTGAGTAGAAGTAAGTAAGGTGTTTCTTAGTCCAATGATTCCACGAGACGGGATTTCAAACTCAAGATGCATTATATCACCTTTTGGTTCCATCGTAAGCATGTTTCCTTTTCTCAAGGAAACGAATTCTATTACTTTACCACTATGATGTTCTGGAACATCGATGGTAAGTTCTTCAATAGGTTCGCATTTTACTCCATCAATTTCTTTGATAATAACACGTGGTTGACCAATTTGTAACTCATAGCCTTCTCTACGCATAGTTTCAATAAGTACAGCTAAATGCAATACTCCCCTGCCGTATACCAAGAATGAATCTGCCGTAGCTGTTTCTTGCAGTTTCATAGCAAGATTTCTTTCCAACTCTTGTCCTAGTCTATCTTTAATATGCCTACTAGTTACATATTTTCCTTCTTTACCAAAGAAAGGAGAATCGTTAATAGTAAACAGCATACTGATCGTAGGTTCATCTATGCTAATAGAAGGTAAAGCTTCAGGATTCTCTGGATCAGAGATAGTGTCTCCTATTTCAAAACCTTCAAGACCTGTTACAGCGCAAATATCACCAGCAGCAACTCTTTCTACTTTCACTTTTGCGAGACCATCATATAAGAAAAGTTCTTTTACCTTGGTTTTAGAAACGCTTCCGTCTCTTTTTACTAGAGAAACGTTTTGATTAACGACTAATTCACCTCTTTTTAGTTTACCAATGGCTATACGACCTGTATACTTGCTAAAATCTAGAGAAGTTATCATCATTTGTACATTTCCTTCTTCTTGTATAGGTGCAGGAACGTGCTCTAATATTGCATCTAAAGCAGCGAACATATTGTCGGTAGGTTCTCTCCAATCATTGCTCATCCAGCCATTTTTTGCTGATCCATACACGGTAGCAAAATCGAGTTGATCTTCATTCGCATCTAGGGCGAACATTAAATCGAACACTTTTTCATGTACCTCCTCTGGAGTACAATTTTCTTTATCTACTTTATTTACAACAACTACAGGCTTCAATCCAGCTTCTAGCGCTTTTTGAAGTACAAATCTTGTTTGTGGCATTGGGCCTTCAAATGCATCTACTAAAAGCAGTACGCCATCAGCCATATTCATTACACGCTCTACCTCACCACCAAAATCACTGTGACCTGGGGTGTCGATAATATTTATCTTAGTGCCTTTGTATTGAACAGAAACGTTTTTAGAAAGAATAGTAATGCCACGTTCCTTTTCAATGTCATTGTTATCCATTACTAATTCTCCAGGTTTCTCGTGATCTTTAAAAAATTCACAGGCTTGAAGAATTTTGTCTACTAGGGTAGTTTTACCGTGGTCAACGTGAGCTATTATGGCTACGTTTCTAATTTTTTGCATAAATTGCTGTATCTAAAATGGGTGCAAAGGTAGTGAATAATCTCCTTGTAAGCATAAATAGAAAATTACCAAAAAAATAAAGCCTCAATTACAATGAAATTAAGGCTTTACAATAAACGTAGATTACGTTTTAATATGTGTTTATCTTGATGCGTTTAGTAAGTTCATCAACGTCAGATTTAAACTTCTTATCTGTGTCTATAAGATCGTTTACTGTCTGACATGCGTGTATTACGGTAGAGTGGTCTCTGCCTCCAAAGTACATCCCGATGTTTTTGAGACTAGCTTGTGTTAATTGCTTAGCAAAGAACATTGATATTTGTCTTGCTTGTACAATTTCTCTCTTACGTGTTTTTGATTTCATAAGATCTACGCTAACTCCGAAATAGTCAGAAACAAGTTTTTGGATAAACTCGATTGATATTTCTCGTGAAGAATTCTTAACAAAGTTCTTCATCATTTTCTTAGTCATTTCTAAGTCGATTTCTTTTCTGTTAAGAGATGCCTGCGCGATAAGTGAAATTAATGCGCCCTCTAGTTCACGAATATTACTGTCTACTTTATTTGCAACGTATTCAATCACCTCTGGAAGGAACTTAATGCCATCTTGATACATCTTTTGTTCCAAGATAGATATGCGTGTTTCAAAGTCAGGATTTTGCAAGTCTGCAGAAAGGCCCCACTTGAATCTAGACAATAGTCTTTCGTCCACATCTTTAAGATCTTTTGGAGCTCGGTCAGAGGTTAAGATTAGTTGTTTTCCGTTTTGATGCAAGTAATTGAATATTTGAAAAAATATTTCTTGTGTTTTTTCTTTTTTAGCAAAGAATTGAACATCGTCTACGATAAGAACATCAATCATCTGATAGAAATGTAAGAAATCATTGTAGTTACCGTTCTTAGCGCTATCTACATATTGATTAATAAATCTTTCTGAGGAAACGTATAATACAGACTTATTACTAGATATTTCTTTAATTCGATTTCCAATGGCATGCACAAGATGTGTTTTACCTAAACCTACTCCACCAAAAATCATCAATGGATTAAAAGCGGTACCTCCAGGCTTATTGGCTACTGCATAGCCAGCTGAGCGTGCTAGTCTGTTGCATTCGCCTTCCACAAAATTGTCGAAAGTATAATTAGAATTAAGCTGAGAATCTACATTTAATTTTTTAAGACCAGGTATAATAAACGGATTGTGTATGTTATTGGATAGATTAATTGGCATTCCCATTTCGTTTTTGTTATTGTGTGTAACATTACGAGTAGGCATATTAACCGTGTATGGTCTTGCGCTGCCGCTACTATTTTCGACAATTACATTGTATTCAAGTTTAGATCCTGCACCTAATTCTTTTTCCAGCGTTTTTTTAAGCAGAGCAACATAGTGTTCTTCTAACCATTCGTAAAAAAATTGACTTGGTACTTGTATGGTCAGAACCTTGTCTTCAATTTTTAAGGGTTTAATAGGTGTAAACCAAGTTTTAAAACTTTGTGGATTTACGTTGTCTTTTATTGTTTGAAGACATTTTTTCCACACCGTTTCATGTTGTTCGCTCATGTAAGTTTTTGGTTGTTAAAAAGTTAGGTTAATAAAATATAATCTCTACGTGGTTTGTCACTTTAAGAGAGGTGCAAGTTGGGGTAAAAAAAGTTTCTAAAAAAATAAAAATAGTATTGATTTTATAAAATATTTAAGTATTTAAACCCTTGTATTTGCGTGCTACTTGGGCTATTGACCTCATAATCAATACGTCCCAAGTTTACGCCTGCCCATCCTGTTTGATTAATAAAAATTTCTTTTCCATCTTGATTAAAAATGCCTTGTGGACAACTCAAAAATGTATGGGTATGTCCCCCTAAAATTAAGTCTATATTTTTAGACATTTTAGCTAAAATATTATCGCTCACCTTGTTATCCTCATATTGATACCCTAAATGTGATAAGCAAATTACTAAGTTACATCCTTTTTTCTTTAATAGTGCTGCAGTTTTATTGGCACATTCTATAGGATCTTTGTATTTAATTTCTCCAAAAAGTTTTTTTGGCACTAAGCCATCTAATTCAATTCCAATCCCAAATATTCCAATTTTAAATTTTCCTTTATGACAAATGGCGTAAGGATTTACCTTGCCGTCTAAAAGAGTATTGCTAAAATCGTAATTGGCACATAAGAACTTAAAACTGGCATGTGGTAATTGTTTAACTAGTCCCTCAATGCCTGCGTCAAAATCATGATTACCTAACGTTGCATAATCGTAGCCCATTTCGCTCATTAATTTAAACTCTAGCTCACCCCCGTAATAGTTAAAGTATGGTGTGCCTTGAAAAATATCGCCGCTGTCTAGAAGGAGGACGTTTTTATGTGTGGCTCGAATCTCATTAATCATAGCAGCCCTCTTCGCTGCGCCTCCTAGTCCAGGATATTTTTTGTCGCTATCTGGAAAAGGTTCTATGTGACTGTGCCAGTCGTTGGTATGTAAAATAACTAACCTCTCGTTATAGTTTTCCCCTAACAAAACATGTGGTGCAATTGCTACTCCAGCGGAGAGTGCTGCTGCTTTATAGATAAATTCTTTACGATTCATAGTTTCCTTATTTTAGTATCGAAAGTTATGTGCTGATGTATTTTTACGTATGCTATTAAAGCATCTCTTATCTTAATACCTGTATTAATTCTTTCTGTTGCGTGTATTAGAAATAAATAATTATCGCCTCCGTTGGCCATGTAATCTGAAGTTACTAAATAAAAATAGTCTTGATCGTTCATCACTACTTGTTTTAGTGAATTAATATTATCTGACATTGGCTCACCACCTTTTGTCGTAATAAAATTTTGAAGGGAGTCTATGTAAGTGGTATTTAGTTTTAATATCACAATTTCATTTTCAAATGGCATTATTTGAAATATATCACCCATAGTTATATCACCTGAATCTAAAGTACTACGAATCCCTCCATAATTTAGTATACAAATAGTAGAAAGTGGATATGCCTTTAAAGCACTTTCCATTACGGCATCTGCCATAAAATTACCCAATGCGCTACTAGGTTTTTTCTTTTCTACGAATGATGGGCTGTGTCCTATGACCTCATTCATGGCTGCAGCCATTCCTAATTTGTAGGGAGTTATTAGGTCTTCTATTTGTTTATCTGACTTGTCGTTTAAGCTTAATTGTATGTTACTTGTAGGTTGAGCTACCGGCGTTATCCTCGTCTTACAACTATATAAAAATAGGATTATGAGGAATATTTTACAGGACAATTTCAATTTCTTTTTTTAATAATTCAATTGCTTTCTGTGTTGGATTAACACGTTCTGAAATTAGTTTGAGTAATATTTTTTTACCAAGTCCAGGTCCTGTTTCATTTGGTTCACACTCCTGAAAGGTTTGATCGATCAATGTTAACATTTTTTCTTTCACTGCTTTTATCATCTGCCAAGACTCATCTGATACATATATCTGTTGTGCAATATTGTGGTTAAACTCAGTATTGATAGTGTTTATTAATTCAGAGCGGAGCTGTTCTGCACTTTGACCAGCTTTGGACAACCGTAAAACTAAATTATCAGGAGCGATACGATCAAGTAATAAGGTAAGTCTCTCATATGCTTGAAGTTTTATAGGTGTAAGTGCATTGGCCTGCTCTTTTTTTAATTCTATAATTCTTACTTTTCGTTGCTCATTTAGGAAGGATTGCACAAGATAATAAGTGACACCAAACACGATAAGTGCGGGTATGGTAAAATTAAGTATTGCGACAATGGCTTGCGTTATATCGACGGCTAAAATCATATTGCTAGAACGAAATTAAAGCTAATGGATCTTTATTTATTTATAAAATCGAAAATTTACTTCATTTAATAGATGCGCACACTGCGTATCTACTTAAGTACTTACTTTGAAGGTATAATATGACCATCTATCAAAATTTTAAAGAAGCCTTTACCAGTATTAGGGGTAATATTACGAGAACTATAATTACGTGTCTGATTATCTCTTTTGGGATTATGGCATTAGTTGGTATTCTTACCGCCATTGATGGAATAGAGAGTAGCTTGGTGAAAAACTTTAGTTTTATGGGGTCGAATTCTTTTAACATACAAAATAGGTCCTCTGGATTTTCGTTGAACAGAAAAAATAAACGAACATTCTTTGAGAATATAACTTACAAGGAAGCCGCAGAATTTAAAAGTAGGTTTGAAGAGGATGCTGAGGTTTCTGTAAATTCTTCCAATTCTTGGACAGCGATAGCTAAAAATGGCAATAAAAAAACCAATCCCAATTCTAATATAATTGGTGCCGATGAATCTTATCTTTCAGTAGCTGGTTATGACTTAGCCGAAGGTAGAAATTTAACAATGGCAGATGTGGAGCGTAATATTAATGTCGCTGTGATTGGCCAAGAGATTAAAGAATCGCTATTTGGTGCAGAAAATTGTATTAATAAGGATATTAAGGTAGGTGGTGTAAAGCTTCGAGTGGTGGGTCTTTTTGCCAGTAAAGGAGGGGCGTTTGATTTTGGAGGAGATAGAATTATCCTAATGCCTGTAACCTTGGCTCGGGATAAATTCCCGAAAGATAATTTGAGTTATAATATAGGAGTTAGTGTCCCAAGTATAGCTAATTTAGATGCTATGTCGGGTTATTCAGAGAACCTATTTAGACAAATACGGAGGCTAAAGGTAAAAGAAGAAACAAATTTCAGTATTATAAAGTCGGATAGTATATCTGCCTCTTTGATGGAGAACTTAAATGTTATTTTATTGGGAGCAGTTTATATAGCGGCTATCACCCTAATGGGAGCGGCGATAGCCTTAATGAATATCATGTTGGTGTCGGTAACGGAGCGAACCAAAGAAATAGGGACCCGTAAAGCGATAGGTGCAAGAAGTAAAACGGTTTTAAATCAGTTTGTGATTGAAGCGATTGTAATATGCCAAATAGGTGGCCTAGGAGGTGTTATATTAGGAATTACTATGGGGAACCTGATTAGTAGTATGATAGGAGGTAGCTTTATTATACCATGGAATTGGATTGGTCTGGCCTTGGCCGTGTGCACCGTAGTAGGTTTAGGTGCTGGAATATGGCCGGCATACAAGGCTTCACGCATTAACCCCATAGAAGCTTTGAGACACGAATAGAGGTCTGCTCGTTTTTTTAGCAAAAAAAATCCCGACTCTAAAGTCGGGATTTATACATTTATTCGAAAGAATAGTAAGTATTACTCTTGAACTACGTCTACATCTATTTCTACAGAAATTTCTTTGTGTAATTGAATAGATGCTTTGTACTCTCCTAAGTTTTTGATCTCAGGAGTAGTTATTTTTCTTTTATCAATATCAAACCCTCTGTCTACAAGACTTTGAGCTAATTGCATAGCAGTTACTGAACCAAATATTTTGCCATTGGAACCTGCTTTTGTTGGAACAATAACTTTCATTCCTGTCAACTTTTCTGCAAGTGCCTGAGCATCTTCTTTAATTTTTGTTTGCTTGTGAGCTGCTTGTCTCACGTTTTCTTCTGCCATTTTGATTGCAGATGGAGTAGCAATAGTTGCTAACCCTTGAGGAATAAGGTAATTTCTACCGAAGCCATTTTTTACTTCGACGATATCATTTTTCTCACCAAATCCTTTTACGAAATCTTTTAATATAACTTTCATTGCGTTAAAATTTAATTTGGTTAAACTTATTTCATTTGGTCTGCTACGTAAGGAAGTAAAGCAATATGTCTACATCTCTTAACGGCTACAGCCACTTTTCGTTGATATTTAAGCGAAGTACCTGTAATACGTCTTGGTAATAACTTGCCTTGCTCATTAATAAATGCCATCAAGAAATCTGGATTCTTGTAGTCTATGTACTTGATTCCACTTTTCTTGAATCTGCAATACTTCTTAGGACGTATTACAGGAACTCTCGTGTATTTTTGTCTCTTAGCCATGATTTATTCCTCCTCTTCGCTAGTTACTGGTGTTACTTTAGCTTCTGCTACTGGTGCAGCATTTGTATTGTCTACAATTTTAGCTTTTTTGAATTCTCCGTTTCTTCTTCTCTCGTTGTACTTAATAGCATGCTTGTCAAGTTTGATACATAAGTATCTTAAAACCTGTTCGTCACGTCTGTAAGCTAATTCAAGCTTGTCAACGATTTGCGCATCTGCTTCAGCGGTAAATTCGAAAATTTGATAGAAACCTGTTGTTTTTTTCTGAATTGGATAAGCCATCTTAGTTAGGCCCCAATTTTCTTTGTGGATGAGCTCTCCACCGTTTTCTGTGATCAGCTTTTCGAAAGAGGATACTGCATCTTGCAACATCTTTTCGCTAAGCACGGGTGTAAGAACAACCACAGACTCGTAATGTGTTTTTTCCATTGTTATTGTGTTTAAAAATAATTTTTAGGGCTGCAAAAGTAATATTTTAAAATATAAATACACAACTATGTGTAAGCTAAAATTTAACATGCGTTTTTACCCGCTGATTTTAAGCTTTAATTAATTTTGAAATATAAATATATGCTTGGTTTTGCTCTACTTGATGAGTAATGTACGAATAGATTTTTGTGCGATTTACGGGTCTACATATTGAGCTGAAACCCGGAATGAATGTTATTTATTGACTAAATTTTCAACACTTCTTGTTTATCACCTCATACTAAATATACTTTGCAAACCAATGGGAAGTTACGTAGTAAGTGCACGAAAATATAGACCTGAAACCTTTGATACGGTTGTTGGGCAACAGCATATTACCGAAACGCTAATTAATGAAATTACCAATGATCGTCTGGCTCAAGCCTTTCTTTTTTGTGGACCTAGGGGAGTAGGTAAAACTACTTGTGCCCGTATTTTGGCAAAGGAGATAAACAAGGGTACGGTTCCCGAGGGCTACGATTTTTCCTTTAATATTTTTGAATTAGACGCTGCATCTCACAACTCTGTTGATGATATACGAGCGCTTAATGAACAAGTCCGGATACCTCCGCAAACAGGAGTATATAAGGTGTATATTATAGATGAGGTTCATATGTTGTCACAGCAAGCATTTAACGCTTTTCTGAAAACATTGGAAGAACCTCCTAAGTATGCTATTTTTATATTAGCAACTACCGAAAAACATAAAATACTTCCAACCATTTTATCTCGTTGTCAGGTTTTTAACTTTGATAGGATACAAATACCTGAGATAGTAAGTCACCTACAAGGAATAGCAAAAGATGAACATATTGAGGCAGAAGAGGACGCATTGCATCTCATAGCACAAAAGGCAGATGGCGCCATGCGTGATGCCCTATCTATTTTTGATCAAATGGCTAGTTTTGGCAAAGATGGGAAGATAACGTACGCTGATGTTATTGAGAATTTAAACATTTTAGATTACGACTACTATTTTAAGATGCTAGATGGTTTCCTTGAAGGAGATATAAGTTCTGTGCTGGTTAATTACGATGAGATACAGCGTAATGGTTTTGACGGTCAATTGTTTATCAATGGATTAGCTAACCATTTCAGGGATTTATTGGTTGCTCAAAATGCCAATAGCCAGCAGCTTTTAGAAAAATCAAAAGAAATAGCGGGTAGATATCACAAGCAAGCTTTAGCAGTTACGCCGTCATTTATCATCAACGCGATAAACATATTGGGTGAGACCGATATGAATTATAAAACGAGCAGGAACACCCGACTGCACGTAGAGTTATGCTTAATAAAACTGGCATCACTACAACACGCCATAGACGTAACTAAAAAAAAAAGCCTAGGTTAGAAGCATTAGTCAATACCGGTTTTTACGAACATCTTTTTGCAAAAACAGATACTCCACAAGATAAAACTGATGAAAGCGTTACTGCAAGCGGTCGTAAATCAGAAGACGACGAACCTGTTGCTAGCGTAAAAATAGGTGGTCTGAGGGCAGTAATGCAAAAATCTCGCGAAAAGGTTGTAGAGAAAATTGAAGAAAAGGATGTTGATACGGGGTTACCTCTATCAGATATAACCTTAGAATCAAGTAAAGATATTTTAAAAGAATATGCTCAAAAGCTCATTTTAGATAAGCGGGCTAGTTTAGCGTCATTCTTCGCCGATCCATTGATAGAAGTGTTACAAAACAATATCCTTTTCACCGTAGGTTCTAAGATGGTGGCAGAAGAGATCAAAGAAGAATCACGAAAGGTTAAGGC
Organism: Bacteroidia bacterium; assembly: GCA_017857855.1. Taxonomy (GTDB): domain Bacteria; phylum Bacteroidota; class Bacteroidia; order NS11-12g; family UBA9320; genus UBA9320. The sequence continues at coordinate 55,370 of JAFMCI010000006.1, forward strand.
TCTTTTTGCTGAAAAAGGTTATTTATTGGATAATCTTACGTGTACCGTAAATGCCGTAGAGGTCAATGAATACAAGCTGTTTACCCCAAAACAGCAATTCGATGATATGGCTAAGGAATTCCCGTTGTTAGCTGATTTTGAGAGTCGGTTTAACTTAGAGATTGAGTAGAACACTTAATCTGTAGTCCTAAAATATCAAAAAAAAAAATCGTGTTTGGCAAAATCTAAACCTCCGCCACGATAATTAGATTAGGTTCAAAAACCACATTATGCCACGTTCTGGCAGTAAAGAAAAGTACCGTTTTTTTAAATGTTTTATATTTCCACCAGCCTATTCTTCGGATGACTTCTTTAATTGGATTGGTATTTCTAACAAGTCCACCAAAAACTTCTACTTTTTTAAAACCTACGGCACTGGTTACTTGAAGAGCAGAACTTTTATTCAGAAAAACCTCATGGCTAATATCTCCATATGCATAAACGCTAGTTTGAGGGGCATCCATATTGGGTGTTCTAAAAATGGCTTTCCCGCCTGGATTTAAGCATTTTTTTACATTTAATAGGAAATCTATTAATTCGTTTTTAGTAAAATGCTCAATAATATCTAAACCTACAATCAAATCTACTTTTTCACCCTTGGCAAAGTATGAATCGATGCTACTATGATATACATTGGTCATGCCTAACTCATGGGCTACTGCTACTTGCTCTTCACTAATGTCATATCCTGATACATGGGTATATCCAGCATCCATTGCAGGTTTTACAAAAGTGCCAAAACCACAACCCAAATCTACTATTTTAGCAGATTTGTTCTGAGGTAAGAGAGCTAATAATTCAGCGCCATTGTGGGATGCTTGCTCGGCTAACATACCGGCATAGTCTCGCGCTTGCTTATTTACCTGATTCGTAAAATAGTTATTATAAATAGTATCTCTGTACTCCAACATTTTAGGTTGCAAACTTATACTATTTTTGCTCGATGCTCAAAAGCTATATGCACAAAGGACTGATAGAAGCTGGTTGTGATGAAGCCGGCCGAGGCTGCTTGGCAGGTCCTGTGTATGCAGCAGCGGTTATTTTGCCAGTTGGCGTTCGTTTACCATTACTAGATGATAGCAAAAAACTAAATGAAGCCACTAGAGATAAACTACGTAAACAGATTGAAAGCAAAGCTCTTGCATGGGCAGTAGCGAGCTGCACAGAGAGGGAGATAGAGAAATACAACATCTTGCATTGCAGTATTTTAGCAATGCATAGAGCGATTGAGATGTTATCACTTCATCCGGAGCATTTGCTTATAGATGGTAACCGTTTTAAACCCTTAAATTTCATCCCGCATACCACAGTGATAAAGGGAGATGGAATTTACAAAAGCATTGCAGCGGCAAGCATTTTGGCTAAAACACATCGTGATGACTTTATGAAAAAGCTAGCTGTAGTTCATCCTGAATTTGGATTTGAGCAGCATAAAGGGTATGGTACTGTTCAACATATAGCAGCTATTGATGAATTTGGTTATCAAGATTGTCATCGAAAAACCTTTGTATTGAAGCGTGATAAAATAAAATGATCATCTAAAATTCTATGAATATCGCCTGCTTATTAAAAGTAGTGGTTCTTGATAGCAGGCTGAATACTGTTACTATATTTGCTGCTTAATATGGCGAAATATCCATCGGTTAAAAATCTACAATATAAGAATGCCAAAGAAAAGTGGCATCATATTATTTTCGGTGCTGACACACTCGAAGGTCGAAGATTTGATATTGGGCTACTTTGGGCTATTTTATTTAGCGTTATTTTACTAATCTTAGATAGTGTGAGTTCATTGCATGAAAAGTATTTGCTGTTCTTTCAATATGCAGAGTACTTTTTTACGGGCATATTTACCATTGAATATTTAATAAGGTTATATGTAAGTGATAGTTCCAAGAAGTATGTGTTTAGCTTTTATGGTGTTATTGATTTATTAAGCACTATTCCAACCTATCTTACTTTCTTTTTACCTGGTTATGGTTTGTTTAGAATATTGCGGTCTATACGGCTGTTAAGAATATTCAAAGTTCTTAGTCTCACTAGTTTTATGGGCGAAGCACAAGGTATGGGCAAAGCGCTTAAACGCAGTGGAGCCAAAATAACGGTATTTTTTGGAGTAGTATTAGTGACTGTATTGGTGATGGGTACCGTTATGTATGTTATAGAACCTGAAGAAGCAGGCTTTTCTAATATTCCTATTAGTATAAATTGGGCAATTGTTACCATTACCACTGTGGGTTATGGGAACATGGTACCTGTTACACCACTTGGACAAATTTTAAGTTCGATACTTATGCTTTTGGGGTATGCAATTATAGCAGTGCCAACAGGTATCGTAAGTGTAGAAATGGCTAAGGATCACAAAAAAAACATTTTGTGCACAATGTGCCATTTTATTGAAAATGACGATGCTGCCAACTATTGTAAAAAATGCGGAAACGAGCTGACGAAATAAAAGATTACTACATCAACGATGACGGCAATCTCGTCTTCACAAGAGATTATCATTTGAAGAGAGGAACGTGCTGTGGCAACAGATGCTTAAATTGCCCTTTTGACTACGTTAATGTTCCAAATACGACTAGTGGAAGTTGAATTAGTTACCGGAAATTAATACTTTGGCTAGGTTCTATTTTGTTAATGAGTCTTACCGGAATGTAGGTAAATACAAAACAAACCAACAGAGCAGCAATATTAATCATGATTAAATAGATTAATGGTAAGGTAAAAGGGACAGCATCCATATAATAGGTGTCTGCAGAAAGCTTTATTATTTTGTGTTCCACTTGAAGATAAGCAGCACCTAAGGCAACAGCATTCCCCATAACGAGGCCACCAAAGAGGATGAATAATCCTTGCCAACTAAAAATACTCATGATTTTTCCTGAATGTGCGCCCATCGCTTTGAGTAATCCAATCATAGGAATGCGTTCGATTATTAAAATTAAAAGAACCGTAATGATGTTAATGATGGCAACAACAAACATTAAAATAATGATTACAATGACATTGGTATCTACGATTTCTAGCCACTGAAATATGGTGGGATATAAATCTTCGGCGGTATTTATGGCATAGTTGTAATCAAATAAATTAATCAATGCTTCTTGTACTCGTTTTGGTTCTATCCCTTCTGTAGATTTTATCTCGTAACCAGCTGCTAGAGAGTAATTAGTGTCGTTTACAACGCGCTGCAACACTCTTAAGTGCATTACGCCAAATTGTTTATCAAACTCTTGTAATCCGGTGTTGAAGATGCCGACAATTTTTGGTTTACGCATGCGTACATTGTCATTATCTATAAAATAAAGATTTATCCTATCCCCAGTGTCAACGTCCATAATAGTGGCAGTGTACTCTGAAAGTAATATGTCATACGAATCTTTCGTATCGGTATATTGAGGTATAATACCTCTTTTCAGGTGTTTCTTATAAAACGAGAAATCATAATTTGCAGGAATACCTTTCAAGATAATTCCTTCCAACGTAGAGTCGGATTTTAAAATGCCTGCTTTATTCATAAATGGGAAGGCAGATGCTATAGACTGCTCCCTATTTATGGTTGCTAATAGTTTCTTATTGATAAGAAATAGATTGCTTTCGCTTCCGGTGGCTAGTTGGTATTGTGTTACACTCACATCACCCGTATAACCTCTTACCTTTTCTCGAATTTCTTGTTTAAAACCCAGTAGTATACCAAATGATAAAATGACCACGCATACGCTTAGTGATACTGCTGCTATGGCTAGTACAGTGATCGTTTTAGTGAACGATTGTTGCTTACTTAAACTTAACTTCTTGGCTATATAGTACCCTATTTGCATACTTTTGACCCCGCAAGATTATAAACTTAAATGAAGAAATATGTAATAATCTTCTTTTTGATGATCATTTTTACGGCATGTGAGTCCGCAAGAACTTCAAAAGAAGAAACAAACCGAGGTAAGAGAGCCGTTACTCAGCATTTAGATGGCGAGTTAGAGGAGTTTGTAGACGTTATTGTAGGCGCTGCTAAAACAGCAGATTACTTACCTTTTTTGCAAGATAAAAGGGTGGCAATGGTAGTTAATCAGACAAGTACTATTGGTTCAGTTCATTTAGTGGACACACTCAAAAATTTAGGCGTAAATGTAAAAAAAGTATTCGCTCCTGAGCATGGCTTTAGGGGAAATCACAGTGCAGGGGCCATAATTAAAAATGGGCTAGATGTAAAAACAGGTTTGCCGGTGGTTTCCTTGTACGGAGCTAATAAGAAACCAACCTTAGATATGCTAGAAGATATAGATGTGGTTGTTTTTGATATTCAAGATGTTGGTGTTCGTTTTTATACCTATATTTCTACCATGCACTACGTTATGGAAGCATGTGCCGAGCTAGGTAAAAAAGTATTGATTTTAGATAGACCTAATCCAAATGGATTTTATGTAGATGGCCCTGTTTTGGAAAAAGAGTTTATCTCATTTATTGGTATGCATCCTATTCCGCTGGTGCATGGGCTTACCGTTGGAGAGCTTGCCCTGATGATAAACGGGGAATCTTGGCTGAAGGGTGGTGTGGCTTGTGAGCTTAAAATAGTGACGTGTGATAATTATGATCACGCTACCTTATACCAATTGCCAATTAAGCCATCACCTAATTTGCCCAATATGAATTCAGTGTATCTTTATCCCTATCTCGGACTTTTTGAGGGAACCAATGTGAGTATTGGCCGCGGAACACCTTGGCCATTTCAAATCGTGGGTCGTCCAGGTGTAAAAGGGGACATGGAGTTTACTCCAGTATCCATTCCAGGTGTTGCAGATGATCCAAAGCATCGGGATAATATATGCGGAGGTTTTGAGGTGCACGACGCGGAGGAAGAGTCTTTTTTTGCCTCTCCAAAGTTAAATCTGAGTTGGTTGATTCTGTTTAACGAAAATAATAGACCAGAAGATGGCAAATATTTTAAAAGTTTCATTTATAAATTATGTGGAACCAAATCACTGTCAGAGCAAGTAGAACAAGGGAAAAGTGCCGATGAGATTCGTGCTTCGTGGCAGCCGGAATTACAAAAATATAAAGAGTTAAGAAAAAAATATCTTTTGTATCCTTAGTCTTGGTTAATTAAAAATTAATTAACATCTTTGCAGCCCTAAAAAACGAAGGAATGTCAAGAGTTTGTGATTTAACAGGTAAGAAAGCGATGAGCGGAAACAATGTTTCTCACTCAAAAAGAAGAACTAAAAGAAGGTTTTATCCAAATCTTCAAACTAAAAGATTCTGGCTGCCTGAGCAAGATGAGTGGATTACACTTAAAATAAGTACATCAGCATTAAAAACCATCAATAAGAAAGGTATTACTGCTTGTTTAAATAATTTGTTAAAAAACGGTAAAATATAACAGATGGCTAAGAAAGGAAATAGAGTACAAGTAATCTTGGAATGTACCGAGCAAAAAGGTACTAACGTACCAGGGATGTCAAGATACATCACTACCAAGAATAAGAGAAATACTACAGAACGTCTTGAGCTTAAGAAGTACAATCCGTTTATGAAAAAAGTAACCGTACACAAAGAAATTAAATAATATGGCAAAGAAAGTAGTTGCAACGTTAAAGAAAGAAGGTTCAGGTAGAGACTGGGCTAAACTTGTTAGATGCGTTAGGTCTCCCAAAACAGGTGCTTATGCGTTCAGAGAAGAAATGATTCCTACTGAAGCTGTGAAGGCAGCTTTGGCTAAATAAGATATCCAAATAAAATATTTTTTATAGTGAAAAGCTTCCTACTTTTGATGGGAAGCTTTTTTATGTTTATACCTAATGGGTTTATTAGATTTTTTTAAGAAGAAACCAACCGAAGAACAAAAGGTAAAGTTAGATGAAGGTCTAGAAAAAACCCGTTCCTCTTTTATTTCTAAAATTTCAAAAGTAGTAGTAGGAAAAAGCTCTATTAGCGACGATTTTTTAGACGAACTAGAAGAAGTGCTGATATCTTCTGATGTTGGGGTCAACACTACGGTTAAAATAATTGATAGAATAGAAGCGCGCGTTTCTCGCGATAAATACCTTTCGCAATCAGAGCTAAATGTAATGCTTAAAGAAGAAATAACCAATCTTCTGGCAGAAACAGAAATGCCGATACAAAATACTGACGTAAAACCATATGTGATCATGGTAGTAGGAGTAAATGGTGTTGGGAAAACTACAACCATCGGCAAATTGGCAAACATGTTCAAAAATCAAGGATTGAAGGTTGTGTTAGGAGCTGGTGATACGTTTAGAGCTGCGGCTGTGGATCAACTAAAAATTTGGGGAGAGCGAGTAGGAGTAGAGGTTGTAGCTAAAGGAATGGATACAGATCCTGCTGCAGTAGCATTTGAAGCGGTTAAATATGGTACTGAAAATAATGCTGATGTAGTCATCATTGACACTGCAGGACGTTTACACAATAAAATTAACTTAATGAATGAGCTTTCTAAAATAAAGCGAGTTATGGATAAGCAGGTTGTTGGAGCTCCTCATGAAGTACTTTTGGTGCTGGATGCATCAACTGGTCAAAATGCTTTTGAGCAAGCAAAACAATTTACCGCAGCTACTGAAGTAACTTCACTGGCACTTACCAAGTTGGATGGCACCGCTAAAGGTGGCGTCGTAATAGGGATTAGTGACCAATTCAGTATTCCTGTTAAATATATAGGAGTAGGCGAGCAGATGAACGATTTGCAGCTTTTTGACAGTAAAAATTATGTAGAAACACTTTTCTCTTAAATGAAAACTAAAACACACAAACCCAATAAGGTCTCAATTATAACCTTAGGTTGTTCAAAAAATACAGTAGACTCTGAAGTATTGCAATCTCAATTAACGGGAGGCAGAGTTCACTCGGTTCACGAAGATACAGCAGATGCCGATACTATTATTATCAATACATGTGGTTTTATAGATAACGCTAAGCAAGAGAGTATAGATACCATCCTGCAATTTGCCGAAGAGAAAAAAGCGGGTAACATAGAAAATTTAATCGTTACGGGATGTCTATCGGAGAGATATAAAGAAGATTTATCTCCAGAAATACCCGAAGTAGATAAATGGTATGGCACTTTTGAGTTACCTCAATTGCTTAATCATTTGGGGGTAGACTACAAAAAAGAACTTTTAGGTGAGCGTAAGTCTTCGGTTTCGAGACATTATGCCTACATGAAAATATCGGAAGGTTGTGATAGACCATGTTCTTTTTGTGCAATACCGCTGATGCGAGGCAAGCATGTTTCTAAATCTATTGATGAGTTAGTTGCAGAGGCTAAGGGACTTGTGCGCGATGGAATTAAAGAAATCATGCTTATAGCGCAGGATTCTACCTATTACGGAATAGACTTGTATGGCGAGCGAAGACTTCACGAACTTATGGATAGACTTAGTGATATTGAAGGGCTGGAGTGGCTCAGATTACACTACGCATATCCGTCTAAGTTTCCTTTTGAGGTATTGCCTATTATAAATAGCAAACCTAACATTTGTAAATACTTAGATATTCCTATTCAGCATATTTCGGATAATGTACTCAAAACCATGAGACGAGGAATTACAAAACGCCGTACAGAAGAGGTATTGGATAGAATTAAAGCAGAGGTTAGTGGTATTGCCCTGCGTACTACCTTATTGGTAGGCCATCC
>JAFMCI010000094.1 GCA_017857855.1 Bacteroidia bacterium
CGCGTGGTCGGATATACGAATCTGACTTGCTTAAATAGATATTGTGTCGAACAAGAAGGAGTTAAGAAATGTCTAAATTTGAAGCAGCATTTAGCGAACCAATGTCACTTAGTGACTGCACTTATGCTTTAAGTGGTAGCTACTCAAAAGAGGAAGCGGCAGAAGTTTTTTCTAATTATCTTGGAGAGGACATTAAGCCGGAATCATTAGATGAAGATAGGGTGCGCTTTGGTTTTCCGCCCGAAGATGTAGAGGATCGTGAAAGCTTGCCTAAATCATGTTGGTTTACTGGCGCAGGTAAAGGTAAAGGAACTAAACCTGTTTGGGTTTGGGGCTAACCATAAAATATGTCGGAGTAGAACTATATGAGCGAAGAAGTTTTTGAGCATCTTAAAAGATTTGAAGCAGATTGTAACCCTAGCGGTGAGTGGTTTGTCTTTGATAATGAGGCTTGTTATTGCATGGCTGGGCCAATGAGTGAAGAGGCCGCTTGTGATTTAGCCGCTGAAAACAATGCTAAACAGGAATAATGTCGGAGTAGAACTATATGGAATGGTACAAAGCAACCGAAAGAAAACCAAAACAGGGCGACAGAGTGTTGCTGAAAGTTGAGTATGAAAATTGCCCTGTTGTTGGATATTGGGGTGCGGGTGAGTTTGAGGCTTGTTGTGTAAATCACACCGTTCAATGTGCACCATACTGCTACGGTGGCATGGTTGAAAGTGGATTCAATAGCAGCGAAGTAACGCACTGGGCAACGATTGAAAACGTGCCTGAATAGAATAAATGTCGGGAAAGTGAGTATTAAATTATGAAAAAAGAAGCGCTATTTGTATCTTTTTCAGGTGGTCGAACTTCCGCTTATATGTGTTGGTGGCTCCTGAACAATAAAGCCGATGAATATAACTTCATTTTTGTGTTTGCCAATACAGGGCAAGAGCATGAGAAAACTCTCGAATTTGTTAATGAATGTGATAAGCGTTTTGGCTTAAATCTCGTTTGGATTGAAGCTGTCGTTCATCATGGCGAAAGGATCGGAAGCACTCACAAAATAGTTAGCTTTGAAACCGCATCAAGAAAAGGCGAACCGTTCGAGGAAGTAATAAAAAAATATGGGATTCCAAATCAAGATTACCCGCACTGTAATAGAGAGCTAAAACTTAACCCTATTTTTAGTTATAAGCGGTCTTTAGAGTTTAAGTCTAATCATAAAATGGCTGTCGGCATAAGAGTCGATGAAATAGATAGGATTGGCCCAAAAGCAAAAGAGCATGGCTGTATTCATCCATTGATCAAGCAGCGACCAATAACAAAACCTGAGATTGTTCATTGGTGGACATTCCAAAGCTTTGATCTTGGTATAAGCGAAGAAGAAGGAAACTGTGTTACATGCTGGAAAAAATCAATTCGTAAATTAATGACAATAGCAAAGCGAACACCTGAACAGTTTAACTTTTTCCGCAGAATGGAAAGCCAGTATTCAACTGCTGGCGCTGGTAACGATCCTAGAGTTTTCTTTCGGGGCCACAACTCAGTAGATGATATTTTTGAAGAGGCTAAGAAGCCATTCAAGGAATTTAACGAAGAACTGCCAGAGCTTCAGTTAAGAATGCTTGACCCTATTGATTTTTCAAACGGCTGTTCAGATTCGTGCGAAGCAGCTTAACCAGTAATAATGTCGTATTAGCTATTTAGGATAACTACTAGAATATGAAAAGCTAGTAATAAGGTTGCTGTGTTTTGTTATGTGATTTATTGGAGGAATTATGACTAAAGATAAAATAGAAAAAATTCAGAAGTTAAACAGTGAAATACAAAATTTTAAAGCTTGCTATGAAGGCGTTGAGCTGTGGGGGGGGCGAGATGGGCCTGTAACCTCAGACACATTAATAGCTTTCTTGATTGAAAACCCGCACTTTCAGCAGATGGCAGACAAGATTAAAAGCTTAGACACATAACACTTTATTAGAAGGAGTCCGTATTTTACAGAATTATACGGAATACGTTTTAATTTGTCGTAAAGGAGTCATAGAAATGGATGAACTAAGATCATGCCCATTTTGTGGTGGTGAGGCTAAGTTGGAAGGTGTGGGTGATGATGGATTAAGCTATCACGTTGCAGAATCTTGGGTCGAATGTGACGAATGCGAAGCCCAAGCAGTGGCGTTTTTAAATGATAAATACGATGAAGAAAGTTCAGAAGCTTGCAGGGAAAAAGCGATTGCAGCTTGGAATAAAAGAATTTAACAGGCATTAATTTGTCGTTAATTAAGGTTAGAGAAACAGGTGATTTATGGAAATATTAGTAGATAAAAATGTTCGTGTTTTGCATATTGAATATGACAATACAGCTAATAACCCTAGAGAAATTGTAATGCAGTATTTAGATTCTGAGTTTGGCTTGATGAATTATTCAGTAAAAAGAGGAGGCCCACACCCAAGCAAAAAAGGGAAAGGCTTAATGATTATTGAAGTGGATTTAAAGGGTTAAATAATGAGCTTTCATGCAGATAGACTACGAGAGACTTTTAACCATGACGTTGCAGATAGTGCGGCTGACGAAATTGAAAGACTAGAGAATGAGCGTGACGCACTACAGCGATTAATAACAGAATGTACCGTTGATGGTGAGATAGATTCACGCCTTTTCAACGCATACATTGAGCATGTTATTTCTAGCGTATAGCTAAGTAATTTGTCGTATTCGCTATTTAAAAATCATGCCAACTACGACTAAAAAATTCTGGCCGAGCAAAAATATAATTCGTGCCAAGTGCATATTATTTATTTTCATCTAATTTACCCTAAAAGCTTGCGTTAGCGCTAACGAAGGATTAAGCTGTATACATCAACTAAGGAAACAAGGGAAATCAAAATGAGAACATACACCAAAACAATCAACGGTATTAAAGTTACAGCTTATAACGACTCAGGTGTTGAATGGATGGTTCAAGCGGGTGATATGGAAGCTTACGGATACCCTATGAATAAATTCACAATGAAAGAAGCTATGGAACTTGCGGCAAGGATAGCGGCATGAGTGACTTGCTTAAAATATTAACCGTTGCTGTAGAAACCAAGCCGAGAAAGGGTGATGCGTGTAACCATTGCGGGTACTGCTGTTTAACTGAGGTTTGCCCCGTTGGTAAAGAATTAGGTGGCGGCGAATATGGCCCCTGCAAATTACTTCGATCAGAAGATAATAAACACTATTGCTCACTTGCTGAGAAAGATGATGCTTTTATAAAACTCATAGGAGCTTCAACCGGTTGCTGTGCTGAAACACAAAACGAAGTAATAGCGAGACTTACAGCATGAAAGCTAAAACAAACACCGAGCGCCAGAAGGCAAACGATGATAGACAAAGAGCGCTTGGACGTACTCAGCGCAAAGTGTGGGCAACACCTGAAGAGCATGAAGAGATAAAAGCATTTCTTCTTAAGTTGCGTAATACGTTTTAATTTGTCGTAAAGACTATTTAAAAACAGGAGGATTTATGAGCA
>JAFMCI010000095.1 GCA_017857855.1 Bacteroidia bacterium
TCCAATATTTAAGCCAATGCTGAACATTATTTTATTTGGCCCTCCAGGGGCAGGAAAAGGTACTCAAAGTGCTAAGCTAATAGAACAGTACCATTTAACTCACCTGTCTACAGGTGATGTTTTTAGATACAATATAAAAAATGAAACAGAACTTGGTATCTTAGCTAAAAGCTTTATTGACCAAGGTGAACTCGTTCCTGATGAGGTAACCAACAATATGGTAAATGACTTTATCAACAGAAATTGGAATGAAAACGGATTTATTTTTGATGGTTTCCCAAGAACCATAGCACAAGGCAATGCCTTAGCCACTATGCTTGCCAAAAAAGACTCTTCTATTACCATGATGCTTGCGCTAGAAGTTGAAGAAAATGAACTGGTAAAAAGACTAATAGAGCGTGGCAAAACCAGCGGAAGGATAGATGATCAAGATGAGGACACTATTCGCAATCGATTCAAAGTATATCAAAACGAGACTTCTCCACTTGCAGCTTTTTACAACGAGCAAGGTAAATATGTAGGCGTACTCGGAATGGGTTCAGTAGAAGAAATATTTGATAGACTTACAAAGGCTATCAATTCCTTCGCTTAAGCCAAAAAATCAAACTTAAAAATACCTGAACCATGAGTAACCAAAACTTTATAGACTACGTAAAAATATGCGGCAAAAGTGGCAAAGGAGGCCCAGGAAGTCACAGTTACTTTAGAGATAACCTAAATGCTAAAGGTGGACCCGATGGCGGTGACGGCGGAGCAGGTGGATCTATTATACTACGCGGGAATGCTCAGTTTTGGACCTTACTCCACCTCAAATTTAAACGACACGTTTACTGTGAAGACGGTGCCCCAGGCAAGAAAAAACACCAAACCGGTAAAAGCGGCAAAAATCAAATTGTAGAAGTACCATTAGGTACTGTAGCAAAACATCCCGAAACATTTGAAGTACTGGGTGAAATTACCCAAGACGGTCAAGAAATAGTATTACTAAAAGGCGGTAAAGGTGGATTAGGTAATGCTAATTTTAAAAGCGCAACCAATCAAACTCCTAAATACGCCCAACCAGGTGAACCAGGTAAAGAAGAGTGGTTTATACTAGAACTGAAAGTACTGGCTGATGTAGGTTTAGTAGGGTTCCCAAATGCAGGAAAATCAACATTGCTATCGGTAGTATCTGCAGCTAAACCAGAAATTGCAGATTACCCGTTTACAACGCTCGTACCCAATTTAGGAATCGTACAATATCGTCAATACAAATCATTTGTAATGGCGGACATCCCAGGTATTATAGAAGGTGCCAGCGAAGGAAAAGGATTGGGAATACGATTCTTGCGCCATATTGAACGTAATGCAGCTCTTCTCTTTATGATTCCTGCAGATAGTGAAGACATCACGAAAGAATACGGCATATTGTTAAACGAACTGAATAGTTTTAATGAGGAACTAATGTTTAAGGACAGAGTGCTCGCGATAACTAAGAGTGATATGATTGATGATGAACTAGAAGCTGCGCTTAGAGCAGAGATAAACGTAGACTGTGAAGTTGTTTTCATATCATCTGTCTCCGGTAAAAACATCACCCAACTTAAAGATAAGCTCTGGGAAATGATGAATAAAGACAGCGTTAATTCAACTATTTAAACGGATTTGACCCAGAGATCGGGCTTCTTTTTAATGCACTAAAATAATTCTTTAAGATCAAGCATAGATGAAATGGCTGTACACTTTTCATTTGAAAAAGCACTTGGGTCATCGGTAAGCCAGTATGCATGCCAACCACTTTGAATTGCTCCCTTAACATCTGCTTCTAAATTATCTCCTACGTAATGACTTGTTTTTAAATCACTTCCAGCATTTTTCAACGCTGTTTCAAACACCAACGGATGCGGTTTTTGAGCTCCTACTTCCTCTGAAATAGTGAGCGTTATGAAGTATTTCTCTAAGTCTGAACAACGAAGCTTTGTTCGCTGAGACTCCGCAAAACCATTGGTAATAAGATGCAAGTCATACTTACCGGCTAGGTAATCAAGCGCCTCTCGTGCACCTGGCAACAATGCCGTTTTGGTAGGACATATAGCTATATACTCAGCTTCTACACCTAGTGGTATTTCATCCTCGTCAACATCCATTTCTCTAAAGGTATCCCTAAATCTTCGTTCTCTTAGCTGTTCTTTGGTAACCCTGTGTTGTCTATATAGCGCCCATAAATCGTGATTTACACGTGTGTATATTCCTATAAAGTCATCCACACTTTTACTTGAAATAAACTGCAGTTGATACAAATCATACAATTCTCTCAACGTTTCATTCGCGTTGGTATCAAAGTCCCAAATAGTATGATCGAGATCAAAGAAAAGATTTTTAGGCATTCGGTTTATTAATTAAATACAGTGCGAAATAAAGGTTTTAAATGAACAATAAAGCGATCAGGCAGATTTAATGAAATACATACAACTTACGCATACTTTCAATCTAAGATTTCACCCCAAATGATAAGTCACCTGCGTCCCCTAATCCCGACACGACACATTCATTTGAATAAAATTTTTCATCTACCACACGTTTCTAAAAAATAGCATTTTAAATATCTCAGTAACCAAATCAAAACCTGATTTACTCATAGTAAAACCCTCTAATAAGGGATAACTATATACACAAGAAGTACAGCGTAATGCTAAATTTCACTTGCTACACTTCTATTATCTACTTATTGTATTATTCATTGCTTAACTTTGACCGATGGATTTTAACGACCCGCTTGTATCACAACTTATCGATCTTGCTATTCTTGAAGATATAGGTGACGGAGACCACAGCAGTCTTGGTGCTATACCTACAGGAACAGAAGGTAATGCACGACTTTTGGTAAAAGATAACGGTATTATTTGCGGCATTTCTGTTGCAAAATATATTATGAATCTTATAGATGAGGGTGTAAAATTTAATCAACTACTAGAAGAAGGCAGTCAAGTAATACCAGGAGACGTAGTATTTACGGTACATGGTAGCGTGCATAGCATTTTGCAAGCTGAACGACTTATGCTCAACTTTATGCAACGCATGAGTGGAGTAGCAACCATTACACACGATCTTGTACAACTGCTTGTAGGTACTAATGCTCGTCTTCTCGATACCCGCAAAACAACTCCAGGACTTCGTACTTTCGAGAAATATGCAGTAACCGTTGGTGGTGGTGTAAATCACCGTTTTGCCTTATGGGACATGGTTATGCTTAAAGATAATCATAACGACTACGCTGGAGGTATTACCCATGGAGTAATGCGGACTAAAGAATATCTTACAGCTAATGATAAAAATCTTAAAATAGAAGTTGAAACTCGGAACTTAGAAGAAGTTAAGGAAGCTTTAAATAGTGGGTTGGTTGACCGAATTATGTTTGATAACTTTACTCCTGCACTAATGACAGAAGCAGTAAAATTAGTAAACGGTTTATGTGAAACAGAAGCTAGCGG
>JAFMCI010000096.1 GCA_017857855.1 Bacteroidia bacterium
TTTTCAGATAAACCAATTCCTGCAGAAGTAATCCATAATTTGGTTAGCATCGCTGCTTCTGCGCCCAGTGGTGCGCATAAACAGCCGTGGACATTCTGTGTAATTACTAACGATGAGATTAAATTAAAGATTAGAGAAGCTGCGGAAAAAGAAGAATTTATAAATTACCACGGGAGAATGGGCGATGAATGGCTGGAAGACTTGAAGAAGTTTGATACAGATTGGCATAAATCATTCGTAACAACAGCTCCTTATATTATTGTGGTATTTAAAAAGACCTATGATATAGAAGCGGATGGGAGTAAGGGAAAAAATTACTATGTGAATGAGAGTGTTGGGATAGCTTGTGGTTTTTTACTAAGTGCAATTCACCAACTGGGTTTAGTAAGCCTCACCCATACACCTAGTCCTATGAATTTTCTCGCTGAATTACTAAACCGGCCATCCAACGAGAAGGCATTTTTGCTTATTCCAATAGGCTACGCAGCTGATGATGCGATGGTTCCGGATATTGAAAGAAAACCAATTGAAGAGGTAATGCTCAAGTATTAGTAATATTGCACTTAGATTTATGGCCAAAATAGAAATAAAAAACACCACGTTTGACGTTCATAAGGATGAGGAAAATGTACTTCTAAATGGTGAAATAGCTGCATATAATTTAATAAAATTACCCAACAATGAGTATCATTTAATACTAGACGGTAAATCCTACACCATTGCATTAACTGATAAAAATTCGAGCAAAGGGGAGCTTCATTTTACGATAAATGGAAGGTCTATGAGCACTAGATTAGACAATAAGTTAGCTGAACTACTGAAATCAATGGGGATGGAAACAGGTAAAAAGAAGCTAAAAGAACTGAAAGCTCCCATGCCAGGACTTGTGCTCAATGTGCTTATAAAATCAGGCGATGAAGTTGTCGAAGGACAAGAGCTTATCGTGTTGGAAGCCATGAAAATGGAAAACGCTATTAAAAGCCCACAAGCGGGTGTTATAGACCAAGTATCTGTGGTAAACCATGATAAAGTAGAGAAGAATCAGCTTCTTTTATCTTTTGTGTAAAGCGGTCTTTTCAATAGGCCTCTTTAGTATTGTGCAATTAAATCTTTATTAGTTTACGTCTCAGTACTTCTCCGTTTTGCGCTATAAAATGTGCGTAATAGGTTCCTGATTCCCAAGTTGAAACATCATTCGTAATCCATTCTGTACCAGCAGTAAGGTTGTAAACGAGTACTTCTTTACCTTGGATGTCTGTGATCGTAAGTGTGCCGGATTGAGGTATTTGCATTTTCCAAAAAAGCTGATTTGACACAGGATTATTTAGAATAAGATAATTGTCTATGTGCTTTTCTGCCACGGTAAGTGTGGTACGTGTAATACCCATTTTTAAGATCACAGGTAGGTGATCACTCATGCCATAAAGCGCGGCTAATACATTGCTCGGTACAGTTGAATTTGATCCTGCATTAATGTCTGCATTAAAGTGATTCCCATCGTTTCCCACCGCTTTATAACTTCCATTTACATAACCCAAGCCTCTGGTATTAGAGAGTAACTCTTGTCCGCAGAGTATAAAGTCAAATCGGTCATCTAATCCACCGCCACTGTGGCAACTGCCCGTTACACGGGTACTTTGTGTATGGATAGAAGCATATGCGCCGGTGTTATTCCATGCACCTGGCTTATTAATTGGGTCTTTAAACCGAATAGCTGTATTTGCATCTGCTAATAACTTAACAAAAGCTTGTTCATTGCTCGTGTAGACATTGAAATCTCCACTCATGAGATAGGTGTGATTTGCATTGTAGTGCTCGTTATGATATGCCATTAATGCGGTGGTCATCGTAGCTCTTTCGGTGGCATCGGCAGCTGTATTTCCTGCTTTTAAATGAGCTACATAAACGGTTAAAAAAGTAGTGTCTCCTTGTTCTAACTGGGATTGATCTCGATAGTAAAGCGTATAAACGTCTATCTGCCTCACCAGAAAAGTACCATTGCTTGCACGGTCTATTTTATCTTGCTTGTGCAGTGACAGTTTATTCTCATTGTAATACAGCATGTTGCAAAGGTTAGAGTTAGCAGAATAAGCACATTGTTTATAAAATTTTCTGCCACCTTGGTTTATCCCGTTGTCCAATAATCTGGTAGGAGATATGCCGTCTCCTGCCATTTCATTTACGGTAATAATATCAGGTAAAAGATAACCTACGATGGTGTTCATGTGGCTTTCTTTGGTCGCATGGTTGTTATTAGATGTCGTACAGTAGGTAGAATAATTGCGGTAATTTAGGACATTGTAATGCATAAAAGTCAAGGTGTCTGTCAAGGTTTGAGCAGCAGCCGAAATCGTTATTAGCATCGAGAGAATGAGTGTTTTTCGCATAAAGTTCCAAAGGTATGTTTTATACTTTTATCCTTTGGCTAAATGGTGCTTATTTATCAGGAATAGGAGAAGTTCGTCTGTGCATCTATCTATGGTTTGGTAGCACTCTTCAAATCCTTCTTCATCTCCAAACCAGGGATCGATAACGTCTGATCTTTTGTGAAGCGAGTCAAAATCACGTAACTTAAAGAAGGCTGAGGTTGAGTTGGACGGTTTTATTTTGGCAACGTTTTCACTGTTACTATCATCCATTACCAAAATGTAATCAAAGGTAATAAAGTGATGGGTATTGAGTTGTTGTGCTTTGTGTGAAATGGGTACATGATGTTTTAGTGCGACGCTTGTGGTCCGTGGATCTGGATTCTCACCTAAATGATAGGCAGCGGTTCCACTGCTTTCTATATAAATGTAGTCTTCGAGATTGGCTTGAAGCACTTTATTTTTGAGTACGGCTTCCGCAAGGGGCGATCGGCAAATGTTACCGAGACATACAAACATTAGTTTTATCATGATTTAGTTGAGGTTCAAAGTACGATAAGTTAATTTAGATTACGTATAGGAGTGTGTATAATTAATTGATTAACAAAGCAATAGGGTGTTTATTGAGGTGTAATGGGTCGGATTAACCCAAACAAATCTAAAAATAGTTCAAATGCTACTTGCCAAATTCACCGAATGTTTGATTTTTGCAGCACTTAATAAAACAACAGAAGCAACACATGGAAAATATACTTATCGTTTTAGGCATTCTTATTATAGGTTCAGCAATGGGAGGTACTCAGTTACCTAAACTACCAGGAGCTATTTTATCTTTAGGTGCTTTGTTTTTAGCACTATTTAACAAGCATGCGTTTGATAATATGGCAAGTATATTTTTTAGTATTCCATTAATACTCGTAGTGGTGGGTGTGATGAGTTTCTTGGCAGAGCGAAAACTTGCTTCTGAGGGCGATAGCGTAAGTAGCCAAACGAAGATGCTGGCTAGCTCTATTTTTCAGGTTATCTTTATTCTAGTAGTAACACTATACTTCGTTTCTACCTTCTTCTTCCCACATTTTAGTTAAGCTAAAATTAGTATTGG
>JAFMCI010000007.1 GCA_017857855.1 Bacteroidia bacterium
CAGGCACTACTACCACCAGTATCTTAGACACTGCCGACTTTAAAACCATTGGCAACAACGATATATATCTTGACCTAAACGAAACCTACATTTTTACAGATAGTATACAAGTGGTTTCATGTACTAATCTTAACGTAACTTATGGCCTTAGCTGGGGGTGTTATGGCAGTGCATGCCAAACGACATCTGCCGCCGCAAATACTACATTGAATAATATATTACCTGCACTAACAATCACTCCTACTTCAAATACAACTAACTGCCTATCTGATAATACAGCGCATGACCAAAAACTAGTGATATACAACCGAGGCAATGATACCGCCAGAGATATCGATCTAAATGTATTCCAATCGTATGGTTCTGGTTATTATCAATATTCCATATCACAAATACTTACAAATACCTTTACCGTTCAAAAAGGGGTAAAAGATTCAGCAAAATCAATAACTCCGTATAAAACATCGAACACCGTTAGCACCGGAGTATATTCCTGCTTGGGAGCTAATGCAAAAGGAGAAGCATATCTCAAACTGCAAAGTTTAGCACCTGGTGATTCGTTAATTATCAAATGGAAAACAAAATCTTGTAGCCCAGATATTTGCAATGTTGGTACTCTCTATAATCAGCGATGGAAATATAAAGCAACTTACAAAAATCAATGTGGCAGTCCTGTAAATTACAATGAAACCTATGGAAGTTACGGGACCTACCAAAGCTTTCAGGTGCAAAAACTTATTCCTACAGATATAAATAGTAATGAAACAAAGGTTTTAGAGTTTACCATAAGTAGCGGTTATTTACTTGGAGTATCCGCAAAATCTCAGTTGCAGGTTCAGCTAAAATTACCATCACTCCTGAACCACTCTCTTACTGCCGCTGACGTACGATTTGAACATACCAATGGTACAAGTTGGTCTCCTACTCGAATAATTCAAAAATCAGACACCGTAATAGCTTTTTTTAACGGGGTACCTCAAGTAACATTATCGGGGAGTGAGTTACTTATCAAAATAAAAGGTATTTGCGGATCTGCGTCTAGTAGTCAAACTCAAAATTTAAAATTAAACATTGCCTATAACCCTGACACGACATGCAACCCTGGATCTGCATTATTAATTTATTGTACCGATGATGATATTAAGATTCATTGTGCAACCGGTTGCTCGGCAGGTTTGCATTTTAACAGATTTACAGCGAAACGAATAAGTTACGGACAACCCGATAATAATAGTGATGGAATAGCAGATGCCACTGGCTCATTAAACTATAACAAGATAAAACTGAATAGAATCATGTATGGGGATACCTTGCTAACCACCTTTTCAGGAAAAATTCACAACGCAGGTAGCATTACAAGCTGGAATTATAGTAAAGCAACCTCAACCCTAAACTATGGAAAATTTCTCTCCGTTAAGACTGCATCACTAAGTATTTACCGCAACGGAAATCATGTTGTAACTTGTTCAAATGTGCCGTTCTCTTATTCAACAAGTGGCAATGCCAAGACTTATACGTTTGATTTAGGATTAAATAGTCTTTTGGCTTCGGGATGCCTTATTTACTCCTCATTTAATTACATCAATATTGATAGTTTGGTTTTAAACGTAAAATATGTGGTGGATCTAAACCCAGGTAATGCTGAATATCAATTACAAATTGACAATGACTTTTATGTCAGCAACGTCCCAAATCCTTCTGCAAGTCAACGCTATAGTTGCGATAATTTTTCTGCCAGATTAAAACTCATAGGTTATTATTTCACCAACTACGGCAGCAATACCTTCAATGCTGACGGATGTTCTAACATCGGAATTAGCCAAAATTATTACCTGAGTGTAGGGGCATGTTGTTCAAACTATGCAGGCGGGAATATTTTTCCGTACGAATACCGCAAATGGGCTAAGCTAAAAGAAATTATCCTCACAAAACCCCTTGGTTTTGATATAATTACCAGTAATTTTAACCACAGTAGGACAAAGAGTACTGGAACCGTTGTTACTCAATCTCTTTCTAACATTACCCCTTATTATACCACACAAAGCCAGCTTAAATACAGAACAGATTCTTTCTACACTGATCTTGGCGGAAGTATACTCATTAGTGATGACGGTTTTTACGGAACATATTCCACTGTTTTAGCTCCCAATTGTAAAGCTGCCGATGGACCAAATTATTTCAATTATGCTTTCGTTTATGAAAAATTAGGATTTTTAGGCACTGGGCTTGATACCTTATATTCTACCAACACCTATGATATAATCAACTACAACAGGCCGAACTTAGCATTTACAGTAACTAATAACTACGTATACCCAGAAAAAGATACTGTAGAGTGGCAAATTAGAGTTTCAAATACTAATCCTAAAGCCGCAGCCAGTAATGTCTGGATAGGAGCACTTAAGAATGCAAATACTGAAATTGTCGCTGTTAGAGATAAAGCGACAAACACGTTACTTTCTAAAAATATAGATCTCTACAAATTAGGTACTCTCGCATCCAATGGATACAAAGACCTAATAATTTATGCTAAATACATCTCTTGTAATAAAGACAGTATCTTGTTACGTATGGGGTACGATTGTGGCCAATATCCTGATTCGATAAGGGCTAACCCATGTAGTTACTATACCACAAAGCTAAAATACGAGCCTATCAACACCCGACTAGACGCCAAAGTACTCACGAAACTCTCTGATATTGACCTTTGCACCAAGCAAGCTTATCAGATTGAAATAAGTAACACAGGAAGTCCTAAGGTATATGACTCCTACTTGGATTTAGAACTCCGACCAGGTCTAACGCTATCAGATACCGCTTGGTTATATGTAGATGGCCGCTCAGATTCAATATGCATTAGTGGATTTATAAGCTTAGGGGGTAATGCCTACCGATGGAATTTTGCCAATAGAGATAATCAACTAGACCTTAATGGCTTAAATAGTGTAAAAAGCACTTCGGGGTATAAAATGACTTTAAAGTTCTGGTTAGCTACGGATTGTAATTTCACCAGCTCTTCATCATTCCTCATAAGACCCGGAGGATTCTTAAAATGTGGATTGCCTGTAAATGCTCCATACTTGCTAGCTGACCCCATACAAATAAAAGATGTTGTTAAACCTTATTACTCTGCTATTGATTTTTATATGAATCCATTAGATGTATGTGGTTATCAAGACAGTACATACGCTAAATTTATAAACTTAGGCCCAGAAAAAACGGGAAGTACAGATAAGTTCATCCTCACATTACCGATTGGAGTTCTGGTAGACACCAGTTATATTGACACCCTACATAATGCCCCAAAATACAAGCCATCATGGAATAACACCAATGGTCAAAACATATTCAGTTGGGGAATACCCGCCAATATTAGCCCTGGAGACAGTTGTATATTCAAGATAAAGACTTACCTAAATAACAACACCCTCACCTGTGGCATCAAACAATATTATGCACAAGCGGTCGTAACTTCACCTGCTTATTGTGTAAGTTCAAACTCCTATTGTGATATTAACGTAGCAACGAGTTCTTTAGAACTTGGAGATTCTGCCATAAAAGAATCTTATAATTTGTCATTTTTAAAGGCAGAATCTGTTCCAAGCGGGCTCAATGAAAAAGTCAAAATGAACTACGCCATAACCAATACCGGCAATGATAAAGTTGCTGGAACCGCTTTAGTAATTCAAATAGTATATGACTCTAATGCAAACGGAAGAGTGGATTATGGAGAATTAGTGATAGATACCGATACAATATGGGACGGAGTGACTTCCGCTTCTAGCGTATATAAGACAAAACAATTTGAGGTATTATCATCTTTATCATGTAATTTATTGCTCCATATTTCATCCAACAACTGTGTATGCGAAGAGACAACACAATCTATTAGCACAATACAACTATTGAATGCTGGAAGAGATTCTATTCTCTGCCCCAATGAAATTATGAATCTCGGATTTGTCGGTAATTCAGCTAACTCTTACTCATGGAATAACACTAACTACGTTAACCAATCAGATACCAGTATTACAGAATTTAAAGCTTTAAATTCTTCAACTGTAAGAGATACTGTTGAAATGATTTTAACTACAAATAAAGGATCGTGTAGTTCAAATGATACGGTTAAAATAATTATTTATGCTGGCATACAACTCGATATGCCAGACTCCGTAAATCTATGTATTGGATCAAGCATACTTATTGGAGATATTGCTAAAGGTGGAGAATCCAAGTTAAAGAACACAATTTGGCAACCGACCAATAATCTATCAAATACAACAGGATATAAAACGAACGCCAATCCAACACAAAACACAACCTATACCTTAACCGTGACCGATACAAAAGGATGTTCTATATCTGATTCTAGCTCGATTAAGATCAAAGCAAAGCCTATCGCGTCCTTTAGTTTTAAGGATAGTTGTGCCGAAACCACTTTTTCATTCACCAATACTTCTGATTATAAGGGCACTATTGCAGATAGTTTACATTGGAGTTTTGATTACTTGGGTGAATCGCAGTTTAACACTATAAGTTACAAAATAGACTCTTCTCTTGTACTACCTGTTCAATTATACGTTTCTAACGAATTTGCTTGTTGGGATACACTTACTCAATTTATAGAAATTCAACCACTGCCAAATCCGAAAATTCTATATACCAGTGCGTGTGAAGAATCTAAAGCAACCATTTTATCTGGGAGCACTATAACCTATGGATCCATCACAAATCTATGGGTTGTGGATGGCATCTCTTATGCGGGAGATTCTATCATTACCACCGTACCTACGTCAGATTGGACATTCGTTTCTCTTACCACCACTTCCGATAAAGGATGTGCGCGCAGCCTATCCGATTCGTTTGTAACCCTTGATAAGCCAGAAATAGGTTTAAGCTTGCTAGACCAATGCTTTTTGGATTCGGTACAATTTAGCACAACCTCGTTAGGCGGTACTCGTGATAGTATTTCTTTTTATCAATGGATTCTAGGAGATGGATTTACTTCAACCAAAGACAGTTTTAATCACCTTTACACAGATACAGGAACGTTTACAGTGAGTGTAATCGTCGGCAACCTTTCCAATTGCACGGATACGGCAACTGCTAGTGTTACTATTTATCCTAAACCTGTTAGCACCTTTGGCGTAAACAATATCTGTCTAGGCGATACACTTAGCATTTTTGATCGGTCTACCTTAAGTAAAGGACAGCGCAATATCTTTTGGAATACCGGACAAGGCTATTCTCCCGGAGACAGTACTTTAAAGATTACACCTTCAAGCATTGGAGATTTTATGGTTAAGCAAATAGTGGAATCTGATAAAGGATGTACAGACTCTTCTGCCCGAGACTATACTATATATTACAAAGAAAAACTAGCACAAAGTATACAAGGTGTATGTGAAAATACCGATATTATTTTTAGTGCAATTGGTTACAAGACTGACTCCGTATCTAGTCACAGGTGGACGGTAAATGGAGACACACTAACTACGTCAAATTTTAGTTATAGATTTCCTAAGGATAGTACGTATATCATCCAGCAACGTATAGTTACCAATCGTGGATGTATTTCTGATACGACATATTCGGTCATTATTAGACCTGCCCCAATTGCTCAAATTATAGTTAGCAAGCCATGCGAAGATAATTTAGTGACGTTGGAGAGCGGCACGGCGCAAAACCAATACGAATGGTTTCTGGAAGACGGCACACAAAACACTACCAAGCAGTTTGATCACACGTTTACCAATTTGGGTACATATGACATTACACTGCGAGTAACTAATCAATATAATTGTCAAACAACCATAAACGATAGTGTAACTATTAGCAACATCGTAAAACCAGATTTCGAGATAGTTAATATATGTGAAGGCGACGGCCAATGGATTATTAACACCTCAATAGGGCTAAATACCCCTATTACGTCGGTTGTCTTTAACATGGATAACGGAACTGTGAAGAATGAAATTGACTCGTTTGAATATACCTATTATACATCTGGCAATTATGACGTCTCGTTGCAAATAAGCACCCTCCCTGGCTGTAATTATAGCATTACCAAAGCAATCGTCGTCTATCCTTTACCTACAGCAGACTTTCTGCTTAGTCCGGAAACACCAGATATATTTACTCCTGAAATTTTAGGAATAAACAATAGTTATGGGGCTGATTCCATTCGTTACATACTTAGTGATGGAACTAAATTCTTTACAGCCAATTTTGCTCATCGATTTTTAGATAGCGGCAACTATGAAATACAACAGTGGGTAAGCACGCAATTTGGATGTTTGGACAGCATTACCAAACAATTATATGTAAACTTCGCATACCATCTATACGTTCCCAATGCGTATACGCCAAATTCTGACGCTTTGAATGACGGATTCAGACCTGTAGCTTTAGGCCTTAGGAGTTACGAATTAGAAATCTACAACCGTTGGGGAGAGAAAATATTTGTATCCTCAGATGCCGAACCTGCTTGGTTGGGCAGTGATGCAGAAACAGGTTACTACCTATACCAGATCAAAGCATTTGACTTCACAGGAAATGTTCATTACTACAAAGGGGTGGTGCACTTATTACGCTAACAAAGCTTTAACCATATCAGCTATCATCTTGCCCTCGGCACGACCTTTCATTTTGCCATTGGCCATTCCCATAACCTTTCCCATATCCTTCATACCTGTGGCACCTGTTTCAGCTATAATGGCTTTTATTTCAGCCTTTACATCTTCTTCATTTAATTGAGAAGGAAGAAATTTCTCGATTATAGCTAGTTCTTCTTCTTCTATAACAGCTAAATCAGGTCTATTTTGCTCTTGATAAATGCCAAGTGAATCTTTTCGTTGCTTAGCCATTTTAACTAAAGTAGCCATTTCATCTTCTTCTGTAATTACTTTACCCCCTTCTTGTGTAGCTAATAGCATAAGTGCAGACTTAATTGCTCTTAATCCTCTTAACGAAGTGGCATCTTTGGCTTTCATAGCCGTTTTCATTTGTTCTGATATTTGATCTGAAAGACTCATTCAGCAAAGGTAGGTGTGTTATGCTAAAAATAAAATGGATAATAATGGTTACCTCACCCGACAGAACGTCACTAAAAGTTATTCAACTGAAATAATAAAGGGTGGAAACCCGTCTCTATGCTTTTTTTAAGGTGAAGGCAAAAGTACTCCCTACCCCTATGGTACTGCGCACATTTATGGTTTGATTATGCGATTCAATAATATGTTTCACAATGGCTAATCCTAATCCCGTACCTCCTTGATCTCTACTACGTCCAGCATCAGTTCTGTAAAATCGCTCAAAAAGCCGAGGCAAATGTTCAGCTTCTATACCAAATCCATCATCCGCAATTTCAGTAAGTATATTCTTATCCATATCGAAAAACCGCACAGTAACCTTACCCCCGTTTTTACCATATTTAATGGCATTAACAATCAAGTTTACCAAAACTTGCCTAACTTTGGCTAAGTCAGCTTTTACCACTACGCTTTTAGGATTATTTTTATTGAATGCCAAGGTAATTTCTTTCCCTTTAGCCTGATTCTCTACCATTTCGAATACCTCTTGAGTAAGCTTCAGTAAATCAACATCCTTGATATCGAGCGAACTACTATCTTCTAAGGTGCTAATACTGGTGAGATCATTTACCATTTCTACTAACCTATCTGTGCTCTTAGCCGCTTTATTTAAAAAAATTCGATTTACTTTTTTATCGTCTAGCGCTCCATCCAAAAGGGTGTGAATATACCCTTGAATGTTCTGAATTGGCGTTTTTAGTTCGTGCGAAACATTTCCTAAAAACTCCCGTCTAAAATTCTCTTGTTGCTTAAGCTCTTTGACTTCCTTGCGACTCTCAATCATCCACTCCACCACCTCTTTACCTACAGCGCCTATAGGATCTCTTTCTTTTTTATTAAGAACACCGTATCCCTTACCGCTTTCCGTCTTGAACCTGTATATATTTTTATAAATTAACTTAATACGATCATGTATAAAGGCTTTAAGTAAGTAACTAAACACTAGATAACATACGACTAAAACCGCTATAAAATTAATTATAACAGCAGCAATGTCCAATGTAAGAAGTCCTAATCCTAGTGACGATAGGAAGGCTGCAACAAGGCTGGCCACGAAGGCAATGAACGTAGGGCTCGTGTTTTGACTCAAACTACAAATTTATATCCTACCCCTTTAATTGTTTGAATACGGTCATCTCCTATTTTTTCACGTATTTTACGAATATGTACGTCTATGGTACGATCCACCACACTTACATCCATACCCCATACTTTATTTAGAATAGATTCTCTGGTATAAACCTTATCCGGTTTAGATGCCAATAAGTAAAGTAATTCAAATTCTTTTTTCGGCAAAACAAGCTTATTGCCACGTAGGGTAACGTTAAATGTATTCCGATCAATCTCCAAATCTCCTACTACTATGGTATCAGCCTTTGCTTCATTTTTTGTGCGACTAAGTATAGCCTTAACCCTACTTATCAAAACACGAGGTTTTATAGGTTTTGTTATGTAATCGTCTGCTCCTACTTCAAAACCTGCAATTTCAGAGTATTCTTCGGCACGAGCAGTTAAAAAAGAAATAAAAACCCCTTTTAGAGATTCTTCCAAACGTATTTGACGACATGCTTCAATTCCATCCATAACAGGCATCATGATGTCCAAAAGAATTAAATCAGGTTTTTTATCCTTTGCTTTGAGAACGGCCTCTGCTCCGTTTTCTGCAGAGTAACATTTATAACCTTCTTTTTCTAAATTGTACTTTAGAAGTTCTACGATGTCACTTTCGTCATCTACTATGAGAATCTTTTGAACCATTATATTTTTTTTGCAACCCTAGAGTATTTACACCACCATATCATTATGCCAAAGTTAAGCTAAATTTAAATTTATCTCGCCATCATAGGTCCAAGCCTTTTCTCGGGTCTCAGGTAGGTGGTATAAATTGTATCCTTATGTGCTGTCATGTTACTTGTGGCTACTTCCAAGTAGCTTGTTTGTCCAACTTGCTTCATCCAGCATTTACGCACCAAAGTATCCAATCCATTGGGCAAGCTTGTGCCCTGTGGATTGGATACTAATCTTTTAAATGCCAAAGTATATGTACTATCAGTTTGCCATTCAATATTAAACTCTACCAGCATACCATTAGTCTTTAAAAATTCTTCTTGCATTGTGTCATTTCTATTCACCAAGAATATACCAAAAGGTCTCTCCTCATAGTAACATTGCGTATTACTCCAAGATTGGTAAAGTGCTTTTTTTTTGGCAGACCAATGAACTCTTGGAGTGTCCGACTCATTTTCATCTGAGACCTTGGTGCATGCCGACGCTATAAGTAGTAATCCTAATGCAAGAGCTTTATACAATGTACTAATCTAGTAAATCCTGTAATAAGGTTTCTAGCTCATGACTTCTAAAACCTGATTTTATAATCCGTCCTTCTTTATCCAATAAAAAAGTCTGTGGAATTGAATGAACTTGATATAGCTGAGCAGCACTAGATTTCCATCCGCCGAGGTCACTCACATGCTTCCATCCCAGCCCATCCTTTGCAATTGCAGCTTTCCATTGGTCGCCATTGTTATCAAGCGACACTCCATATATTTCGAATCCTTTGTCTTTATATTTATCGTAAATTCTTTTCACATTTGGATTTTCTTTTCTACACGGACCACACCAGCTAGCCCAAAAGTCTATTAGGACTACTTTTCCCCTAAGTGATGATAGTGCCAGGGTATTCCCCTCTGGAGTTTTTAGATTGATTTCAGGAGCCATCGCGCCTTCTATGGTTGGCCCGTAGCTATTTGCCAAGGTTACCAAATTTTTGGTGTATGAAGAATTGGGCAATTGTGCAGACATTACTTTGCTCCCTAAAATTACTAATTTTGGTTCAGGCTGATTGAACAAATACTTAATTGCAAAATAAGTCGCAGGAGAAGCCTCCTCATTCGCAATAAAATTTTGAATATCCGTTGATCTACCTTGCATCAACGTGTTGTAGCGAGCACTTGTCTCCGCTCTTAATTCTTCAGTGGCTGAAGCTGGATCAATTTTAGCCACTTCATTGTTAAATGCAGCCATTTTATTCTCATAACCTGTATAGATTTTAAAAAGTTTGAGCATTTGACTATTGTATTTACCTCCAGTCATTTCAACATTATACGAATCATCTTTAGTTACGTTCATATTTAACCTTGTACCGTTTTCTAGGACTACAGGAATGCCTGGAGGCTGTGTTGTACCAAAGGTAATATAGTACAATAAGCTTTCATCTGCGGCCATCCCTTCGAAGTTAAAAACTCCATTTTCGGAAATAATAACCGTATCAATGATTTCTAATTTGGTATCTGTAATCTTGCTAAGAATGACTAAAGAGTTAGCATCTAAATTGGTTTTAGCAGAGATAGTATAGCCTTTGCCTTTTTCTACAAGCTCACCTGCAAATACAAAGGCTACAGAGAAGCCTAGTATACCTAAGGCAAGAAATATGTTTCTTACGTTTATTTTTTTCATTTTAATTCTAGGTTTTATACATGCAATAGTCGTTCCTTTTATGATAACGCCTTAATTAGCAATTCGTTTGTTCTTTTGGGATCTGCTTTACCACTCGATTTCTTTTTTACTTGACCAATAAATAAACCAATCAGATTTGTTTTACCCGATCGGTAGTCTTCAACCTTATCTGGGAACTCAGCCAACACTTCGTTTATCCATGTTTGTAATGATTCATCGTCATCCATCAATGCTAGATTTTGATTAGCAATTATCTCATTAACTTTTTGAGAAGGATTAATTAACAATGCAGGAAAAACTTGCTGCTCTGCGATACTGAAATTAATCACTCCTTGGTCAATAGACGAAATAAGCTCAGCAATAGTTGCAGCACTTAAAGGGAAAACAAGAATATGCGATGCGTTACTATTTACCCAATTTTTAACCGCACCCATCGTCCAATTGGCCGCAGCTTTATAATTTTGAGTATGGTCACATATGGCTAAGAAATACTCCGCTATCTCTCTACTTTCAGTAAGAATAGATGCATCATACTCTCCCAGTCCCATTTCGGTATTAAACTTGTTATATAGTTCTTTAGGCAAAGCAGGCATTACCGATTTTACATTTGATATCCATTCTTGGCTTACCACCAATGGAGGTAAGTCGGGTTCCGGGAAAAAGCGATAATCATTTACCAATTCTTTGCTTCTCATACTAAACGTAGTTCCTTTGAGTGCATCAAAATTTCGCGTTTCTGAATGTATTTCTTCTCCTGCATCGGCCATCTTACATTGACGTTCAAATTCATACTCTATGGCTTTTTTAACATTCGTCATAGAATTCATATTTTTCACTTCCACTTTGGTACCAAATGCTGTTGTCCCAATAGCTCTGATAGAAACATTAGCATCACAACGAAGGCTTCCTTCTTCCATATTGCCGTCACAAACACCTAAATACCTAACTAACTTTCGTATCTCAGAAAGAAATGCATAAGCCTCGTCTCCACTTCTAAAATCAGGTTCGGTCACGATTTCTACTAGCGGTGTTCCAGCCCTATTATAGTCCATTAGGGTATTTTCTATATCCAAGTCGTGAAGCCCTTTACCAGTGTCTTCTTCCATATGAATACGGGTCAGATTTATCACTTTAGTGTGGCCATCAAGTAAGGTAATTTCCACTTTACCATTTAGACAAATTGGAGTACCCAATTGTGTTATTTGGTATCCTTTAGGTAAGTCCGCATAAAAATAATTTTTACGGTCGTAAGTATTGTATTCTGTTATATCGCAGTCACACGCTAGACCCAGCATGATAGCCATATTTACTGCTTCTTTGTTGTGAACGGGCAAGGTGCCTGGGTGTCCTAAACTTATCGGACTTACCAATGTATTGGCAGGCTCTCCAAAAGCCACTTTGTCAGAACAAAAAGCTTTAGATTTTGTAAGTAATTGAGAGTGAATCTCCAAGCCTACTATTACTTCGTATTTATCGTTTTTTAACATTTTAAAAGCACTACAAAAATAAGGTTTAGTTTGATATCCAACAGACCGTAAATGAACATCATATCATTCTCAATTTGGCTACTGAACCGCTTAGAAGAGCTACACCATATTCTAGATTAGAGCTATGAGATAAACGCCTCCGCAAGTATTTTTACTTTTGGCAATCCGCTTACATCTGCACCTCCCGCTTGTGCAAAAAAGGGCTGACCACCACCGCCGCCTCTAACTTCTTTGGCCCAATCACGTATCAGATTTCCTGCGTTGTATCCCTTTTCGCGAATTAGACTATCACTGATCATGATACTAATACTAGGCTTACCCTCAATGTCCGCTAACAATACACAAAAGAGATTTTCAACCTCTTCTTTCAGCTGAAAAGCTAAGTCTTTTGCGTGACCAGCATTGCTAACTTGAATAATTTGTATAATACTGTTAATGCCATTTGAAGACTTCATTGATTTCAATAAATACTCTTTTATATTACCTAGTTGAGTATTTTCAAATGATTCAACTTTGAGCTTTAAATCAGCATTTTCTTTTTGAAGCGCTTGTATAGCCTTAAAGAGATCTTGCTGATTGCCCATTTCCATGCTAATTTGATCAATAAGTAATAATTTTTCCTTCACAAAAGCATCCGCTTTAGCTCCAGTTATGGCTTCAATTCGTCTTACTCCAGCGGCTACTGCGCCTTCGTGCACAATTTTTAAACTGCCAATTTGAGCGGTGTTACTTACGTGACAACCGCCGCAAAGTTCAACAGAATAATCCTTGCCAAAAGTAATTACCCGTACGGTGTCACCATATTTTTCACCAAATAACGCCATAGCACCGCCTTTAGTAGCCTCTTCAAAAGGAACATTTCTAGCTTCATCTAAGGAAATAGCTTCTCGAATTTTCGCATTTACTATATTTTCAATTTGAAGAATTTCTGCCTTTTCTACTTTTTGAAAATGAGAAAAGTCAAATCGTAAATTCTTCTCGTTTACCAAAGATCCTTTTTGTGCTACATGTTCACCTAAAACCTGTCTTAACGCAGCTTGTAACAGATGCGTTGCACTATGATTTAGGGTGGTATCTGTTCTTTTTTCCACGTTCACTTTTGCAAGGAACGGTTGGCTAAGATTGGCGGGTAATTGCTCCGTGATTTGAATACTTAGTTGATTTTCTTTTTGAGTATCGATAATACTAATTTTTTCATCATTTAATTTACCAATTAGCACGCCCTTATCGCCCACTTGTCCACCGCTTTCAGCATAAAAAGGAGTAAGATTAAGAACCAAATGATATTGCTTTTTACCTTTAACTATGACCTCTCTATATCGCGTAATTTTTACATTCGTTTCTAAATAATCATAACCGACAAACTCCTCTCGTTCGTCTTCCTCTAAAATTATCCAATCACCCGATTCCTTTTTAGCATCTGCACGGCTTCTATTTTTTTGCTGTTGAAGGGCCGCTTTAAAACCTTCTAAATCTACCTCTACATTATTCTCCTTAGCTAAAAGTTGTGTTAAATCTATCGGAAATCCAAATGTATCATATAGCTCAAACGCATTTTCACCACTTACATTTTTGGTTCCCTTTGAAGAATAATCATCAAACAGTTTCAGACCCTTATTTAATGTATTTAAAAACGATTTTTCTTCTTGCTCCACTACCTTAATCAGGAAATCTTTTTGCTCTGACAAACCCGGAAACACATCCTGAAATTTGGTCACAAATGCAGGAACTAAGTCCTTCATAAATGGTTTTTCCAAGCCTAAAAAACTATACCCGTACCGTACCGATCTTCTAAGGATTCGGCGAATCACATACCCAGCTCCATTATTGTCTGGCAATTGACCATCTGCAATAGCAAACGATACCGCTCTGAGGTGATCCGCAATTACTCTAAAAGCGATATCAATCTGCTCGTCGTTACCGTATTTTTTATTGCTTATCTTTTCTAATTCTTGGATGGTATCCATAAAAAGATCAGAGTCATAATTTGATTTTTGACCATTGATAGCCCTTACTAGTCGCTCAAAACCCATTCCGGTATCAACATGCTGCGAGGGTAAATTAACCAAGCTTCCATCCGCCTTGCGGTTAAACTGCATAAACACCAAATTCCAAATTTCTATGACTTGGTCGTGATCTGCATTAACTAAGGTTGCGCCATCTATCGCGGTTCTTTCTGCATCAGAACGCAAGTCAACATGTATTTCTGAGCAAGGACCACAAGGGCCTGTTTCGCCCATTTCCCAGAAATTATCTTTT
Organism: Bacteroidia bacterium; assembly: GCA_017857855.1. Classification (GTDB taxonomy): domain Bacteria; phylum Bacteroidota; class Bacteroidia; order NS11-12g; family UBA9320; genus UBA9320. The sequence continues at coordinate 14,294 of JAFMCI010000007.1, forward strand.
TTATTCCCCAGAATAATTCTGTCTTCAGCAACATGTTTCAGCCATAAATCTTTAGCCTCAATATCTAATTCTAATCCCTCACTGCTATCACCTTCAAAAACAGACACATACAATCTGTCTTTATCCAACTTGTACACTTCCGTAAGTAACTCCCAAGCCCAGTTTATAGCATCTTCCTTAAAATAGTCACCGAAGGACCAGTTACCCAACATCTCAAACATAGTATGATGGTACGTATCGACTCCTACTTCCTCTAAATCATTGTGTTTACCGCTTACTCTGAGGCATTTTTGTGTATCCACTACACGTTTTTCAATAGCCATTTTATCCCCTAAAAAAATGTCTTTAAATTGGTTCATTCCTGCATTGGTAAACATCAATGTAGGGTCATCTTTTACCACTATTGGTGCAGATTCTACTATTTTATGGCCTTTTTGTCTAAAAAATTCAAGGAATTGTCGTCTAACGTCTGCTGCGGTCATCGTGTATTGATCGGGTCTTTTGTTATTGGTACAAAAAAATTATATTTGCTTTCTTTTAAAACGGCAAAAATACAATGACAAAAGCGAAATTTAGATTTAATAAAGAAACTCTTGAATACGAAAGAGTTTCCACTAATTTTTGGGCTATTGCCGCAAGGGTTTTAGGCGTAGTTTCGTTAGCAGTTGTCATTGGGACAATTAGTGCATCTTATGCGTTAAGCGGACAAGACACAGAAGAACTTCAAAGAGAAAATGCTGATTTTAAGCTACATGTGCAGCTTCTAGAAAAAAAATCAATTGAGATGCAAAATCGTTTAGATGATTTAGCCTCAAAAGATGATCACGTATACAGAGAAATTTTTGGAGCGGAACCTGTTTCTGAAGATGTTAGAAAAGCGGGTACTGGGGGAGTAGACAAATACACTTCACTAGACGGAATAAAAAATGGAGCTCGCTTTAAGGAACTTCATAAAAAGTTAGATGACATGTCTGCTCAGTATAAAGTGCAAGAGGATTCATACAAAAAGTTAATCTCAATGGCTCAGAATAAAAGTAAAATGCTTGCTTCTATCCCTGCCATTCAACCTATACCTAACAAAAAACTACGACGCATTGCATCTGGATTTGGTTACAGAATTGACCCTATCTACAGAACCCGTAAAATGCATAAAGGTATTGATTTCACTGCCCCTAAAGGTACCAAAATATATGCAACAGGTGATGGTGTAATTAAAAAAGTAGAATATGCCCGATGGGGTTACGGAACACATGTGATCATTAATCATGGTTACGGCTATACTACATTGTACGGCCACATGAGTCGTATCAATGTTAGACCAGGTCAAAAAGTTACCCGTGGTCAACTGATAGGTCTTGTAGGTAGCACAGGAAAATCTACTGGAGCTCACCTCCATTATGAAGTTGCTAAAAACGGCGTAGAAGTAAATCCAGTTGGTTATTTCTATAACGATATTAGCAGTGCACAATACGAGGAAATTTTAAAATTATCTTCAAATCCCAACCAGTCATTTGATTAATGGCCTTAAAGGAGGGCAAATTATTCTACGGTATTTCTGAAGTCTCTGCACATTTTGATGTCACTGCATCATTATTGCGCTATTGGGAAAGTGAATTCCCGAGTATAAAACCCAGACGCAATCCAAAAGGCACTCGATTCTACAGTTCTAAAGATATCGATGAAATTAGAAAAATTTATTATTTAGTTAAAGAAAACGGTTATACATTGCAGGGCGCTAAGGACAAATTGAAAACTGATTCTAAGATTGTAGATGCAAATATTGAAGTCATCGAAAAATTAGAGCGTATCAAGGCTTTCTTAACGCAACTAAAAAAAGAACTCTAAAACCCTATTATCAGTTATTTCGTGCGTAAAATTGGCACAATACTATTACTGAGTGTATTAACTAATTTATGTATAGCTGATTTACCCTCGGCTAACAATGCTATTACACTTTCACTAGGTGGCGCATCGGCTACCTATTTAAACGCGTTTGCTATTGAGAATAATGTTGCGGCCCTCGCCTTCTCTAAAGCGGAATTCTCCTTAAATGCGGCCAATAGATTTGGTATGTCTGACTACTCTTCTATTATGGCGGTGTACCATCATTCGATAGAGAATACTTCAATTGGATTTTCCTACCAAGTGTTACCTCTAGCATCGCTTACGCAGCAAAAAGCGCAAGTTGCCGTTGCCCGAAAACTAAATAAAGATATCTCGGCAGGTGTAGCCCTTAATTACCATCACTTTTCATCAACAGATGTCTATTATCAAAAACGCAGCACCTTAACTTTTAATGCAGGGCTTTATTTTCAGGTGAATGAAAAGTTAACTATTGGCACTCAAATTTTCAATCCAAATAGAAGTGAGTTGACGCGTATTCCAAAAGAACGTATGGGCAGTGTTCTTAAGCTAGGCACCAATTATAAACTCGGACATAACATAGAATTATATGCTGATGCTTTGCAAGCTACAGATCGAAAATTAGCCATTCATGCGGGTGTTGAGTTATCTAAAGAGCACTACACCTTTAGAGGAGGATTTGGACTAAATCAGCTGGTTGCATTGGGTTTCGGATGGAAGTCCAGCAATCTAAAAATAGATATTGCCGCTTCATATCATAATCAACTTGGATTTTCACCATCCGTCAATGTAGGTCATGCGTTTTAAAGGCCTAATTATACTTATTGTCGCTAGCTTTTCGAAGCTAAATGCCCAAACAGAAAACGAGTTCATTAATCAATTTATCGAGCGATATATAGAAAACACAACGGACGAAGTAGACATCCAACAATTTACAAGTGACCTGGTCATCTACCTTCAAAATCCACTTGATTTAAACAAAGCGACTGCCAGTGAACTGCTCACTGTTCCTTTTTTTTCTAGTTTTCAAGTATCAGAAATACTAGAACACCGCAAAACATTTGGGAATTTCATATGTATTTATGAACTTCAAGTTTTACCCAGTTTTGGTACTGAGGTAATTAAAAACATAATTCCTTTTATTAGTTTAAAAACCCAGACCCTAAAAATAGGCGATGTACGAGAAATATGGGAACAAGGTTCTCATCAGTTTTTAACCCTAACGGAAACAAGTTCACCAAGAAAAAAAGGAGCGCTTATAAGAGACACCTTAACAGACCTTACTGTGAATCATTATCTTGGTTCTGGCGTATACAATAATTTGCGTTATCGATTTGACTATGGCCGTCTCGTTTCTTATGGCGTCAATATGGAAAAAGATGCTTACGAATCATTCCTAAATGGGAATAATCCTCTGGGATATGATTATTTCTCCTATTATTTCTCCCTTAAAAACATGGGTAAACTTAAGTCATTACAGCTCGGCGATTACCAAGCAAGTTTTGGACAAGGACTTACGCTAAATACAGGAATAGCCTTTGGTAAGTCAAGCATCATTACCAATGCAAAACGTAATTTTAATGGTTTTGGAGCATACCGATCTTTGAGAGAGAATGCATTTTTAAGAGGTATAGCAACCACTTATCAATTTAACCGCAGCACCGTTGGAGCCTTTGTATCCTACAAAAAATTAGATGGCAATGGGGTGTACCGTGCAGATTCCAATGATTTGGAAGGTTTAGGATATATTATTTCTACAACTAATATTCAAGAAGATGGAGGATTACACCGTACTCCTTCTGAGTTAACTGATAAAGATGCTATTAAAGACTTTCAAACAGGGATATTTACCGAATACAGTCTTCCTTTTGGAAAAATTGGAGCAGTGAGTTACCTGAGAAGACTAAATCAACCATTAGAACCAATACCACAGGTTTACAATCGATTTAATTTCAGAGGAAATCAATACCTTAAAAACGGCATTTATTATGATTTTATTTATCGTAACCTTAACCTTTTTGGGGAAATAAGTATGAGCAGTTATCAAAACAGCTTTGCACAAGTGCATGGAGCCTTAATTAGCTTGGGGAAGCCGCTGGATATTAGTCTGGTATATCGAAATTACGGCAAAAGCTTCATCACTATGCAGAGTACTGGTTTTGGAGAGAGCGGCATTACCGCAAACGAAAACGGATTATATGTTGGATTTGAATCTAAATTATCACGACAATTTACCTTATTGGGTTATTATGACTTATTTCAAAATCCATGGCTAAGGTCTGCAACAGATGCGCCAAGCTCAGGCTCTGACTTTTGGAGTGAGATCCAATATAAACCCACTAAAGTATTTCAAGCGTATTACCGATACAGAACAGAAACAAAACAACGCTCATACGCTGCTTCCCAAACCAGTTTGCTTCAATTCACTACTACACAACGACATCGTTTTCATATTAATTACACCCTTAATAAAGGCATAGAGCTCAGGAGCAGAATAGAGTCGAGTATCTTTGCTACACCAATTTCGAGATCTTACGGAAGCATGATTTACCAGGACTTTATTTACAAGCCCATGAAAAGTAAGCTTCAATTGAGTGGTAGAATAGCGTTCAGCAACATAGAAAATTTCAATAATCGAATTTATAGTTTTGAACAAGTCCCGCTTTACGATTACCCTCTCTTTACCCATGGTTATTCAGGTCTTCGGTATTATCTTTTGACCCGTTACACCATAAAAAAAGGAATAGATATTTGGTTTAGATACGCAATAAACCAATTGGATATCCCATTGGACCATTTAATGGATAATTTTGCAACCGGATCTGGATTAGATGAGATAAACAGTAATATAAAACAAACATTCACCCTTCAAATAAGATACCTTATACCATGACAAAACTGAGCGTTAATATTAATAAAATAGCAACCATTCGTAATGCACGAGGAGGAAACACCCCGAATGTAGTACAAGCGGCTATAGACATTGAAAATTTTGGTGCAGAAGGCATTACGGTGCATCCTAGACCAGACCAAAGACATATTACATTTAGAGACGCGTATGACTTAAAAAAAGTAGTTAAAACGGAATATAACATTGAAGGGTATCCGAGTGATGACTTCATAGAAATGGTGCTTAACATAAAGCCCCATCAAGTTACATTGGTTCCTGACAAGCCTGACGCTATTACGAGTAATGCAGGATGGGATTGCATTAAAGAGAGAGTACACCTAACGCCCATTATCAAGCAATTTAAAGAGCAGAATATTCGCGTTTCCGTTTTTCTAGACCCTGAAGTATCGCAAGTAGAGGCAGCTTTGGCGTGCGGTGCCGATCGCATTGAGTTATACACCGAAGCATATGCTTCTGGTTTTTCACACGATAAAATAGCAGCGATAGCACCTTACAAAGCAACGGCACAACGGGCCACCGAATTAGGCATAGGTCTTAATGCAGGACATGATTTAAACTTAGAGAACTTAGCCTATTTTGTACACGAAATCCCAGAGATTTTGGAAGTATCTATTGGTCACGCCCTTATTTCTGATGCACTTTATTACGGTTTAAATAACGTAGTACAGATGTATAAAAGTAAATTAACGAAACATTCCAGTTGAGCTTTTTTGGATAGCTAAGCTCCCGATTCGTTCGAGAAAAGCATAAGACAAAACACTAAAATAACCTTATTTAGAACAGCTCTACATAGTCGCAAATTGTACATTTGCAGTACTTAAAATTAAATAGCCGAATACACATGGCAAACACAGGAAAAATATCACAAATCATAGGCCCAGTGGTGGACGTAGCGTTCGACCAAGAGGGATCTTCTCTTCCAAAAATCTACAACTCACTAACCGTTATGAAAGATGACGGATCTAAAGTAGTTCTCGAGGTTCAATCGCACTTAGGTCAAAACACTATAAGAGCTATCTCTATGGATTCTACTGAAGGTCTGGTAAGAGGTGCCATCGTAACAGACTCTGGTAACCCAATAATGGTACCCGTAGGAGAAGCTTTAAAAGGAAGACTTCTTAATGTGGTAGGTGATGCGATAGATGGTATAGATGAGTTAGATAGAACTAACGGAAGATCTATTCACCAAGAAGCACCAAAATATGAAAACTTAAGTACAGCGGCAGAGCCATTGTTTACTGGTATCAAAGTAATTGATCTTATTGAGCCTTATGCAAAAGGTGGTAAAATTGGTTTGTTCGGTGGTGCAGGTGTGGGTAAAACCGTACTTATACAAGAGTTAATTAACAATATCGCGAAAGCATATTCTGGCCTATCTGTATTTGCAGGTGTAGGTGAGCGTACGCGTGAAGGAAATGACCTACTTAGAGAGATGATTGAGTCTGGCGTAATCAAATACGGAAAAGAATTCACTGAATCTATGGAAGAAGGTGGATGGGACTTAACTAAAGTAGATAAAAAAGAATTAGCAGAATCTCAAGCTACACTTGTTTTTGGACAAATGAATGAGCCTCCAGGAGCAAGAGCTCGTGTGGCTTTAACTGGACTTTCTATCGCAGAGTATTTCCGTGACGGAGATGAGCAATCTGGTGGTAGAGATATTCTATTCTTCGTAGATAATATCTTTAGATTTACACAAGCAGGATCTGAGGTTTCTGCACTATTAGGTCGTATGCCGTCAGCGGTGGGTTATCAGCCAACACTTGCTTCAGAAATGGGTGTAATGCAAGAGCGTATTACTTCTACAAACAGAGGTTCTATTACATCCGTACAAGCAGTTTATGTACCTGCCGACGATTTAACTGACCCTGCTCCAGCAACCACATTTGCTCACTTGGACGCTACGACAGTACTTTCTCGTCAGATAGCTTCTTTGGGTATTTATCCTGCGGTAGATCCTTTGGATTCTACTTCTAGAATTCTTACTCCTGATGTAGTAGGCGCAGAACATTATAACACTGCTCAACGTGTAAAAGAGTTATTGCAGAGATACAAAGAACTTCAAGACATCATTGCTATCTTGGGTATGGACGAGTTAAGTGAAGAAGATAAACTAGTTGTTTCTAGAGCTAGACGTGTACAACGTTTCTTATCTCAACCTTTCCACGTGGCGGAGCAATTTACAGGATTAAAAGGATGCCTAGTTGATATACAAGATACCATCAAAGGATTTAATATGATCATGGATGGAGCAGTGGATCAATATCCAGAGGCTGCATTTAACTTAGTAGGTGGCATCGAAGAGGCTATCGAAAAAGGAGAGAAACTTCTAAAAGACGCTGAATAATGATCGTAGAAGTAATAACACCAGACAAGGTGCTATTCTCTGGCGAGGCGGTTTCGGTGAAATTGCCCGGCAGTGGGGGCTCCTTTGAAGCACTGGCTAATCACGCTCCACTTATATCCAGTTTGGATAAAGGGAAAGTAGTGGTTCGTACTACCGCTGGCGAGCAAACATTTGATGTAACCGGTGGGATAGTAGAAATACTAAACAACAAAGTGGTAGTTTTGGCATAACGCCTGCTACTCAGTCCATATAATATAAAGGCTCTACGATGGTAGAGCCTTTATTGTTTTATCTCATTTTATAATTTTTTTTGATGCGTTAGGCTTCTTTATTACTAAATAAAATAGCAACGAGCTGAGATACCAATTCTAATTTGCTCGTATTATTTTCAGCAGCATAGGAAGTTTCTAAGTTCCTTAAGATACGCAGCAAGATATCTTTATTACTGCATGTTTTAAAGTATTCCCCGTTGGGCTCAATTTTGAGTTGTTGCAAAAACTGAATGATATTATCCTTATTGAAAATAATGCCTTTATTAAATGGATTTATATAAAACATAATTTCACTGCCTGAGCCGTCCAACAACGATGAAGCGTCGTTAAACTTTAACAAAGGCATCCAATCGAATTCATTTACATATCCCAAAATAAAATGCTGGGGAAGATTAACCCCATATATAGGGATATTAAGCCGTTGCGCCACTATTATATATAGTACTGACAAAGAAATAGGATTGCCTTTTTTACGCTCTAAAACAGATGATATAAACGAATTCTTACTACTATGGTAGCTCTCCGTATCTCCGCTAAAGCCGTGAACATCGAAAAATATTTGATTTAATATTTTAACCTTTTCAAATGAAGTGAGATCATAATTAAGTTCTAACCAAGCATCCAGTTTAATTTTATCAATTTGATTTTCTATTAATTGTCTGTCCAGATTTGGATTTGCAATTTGATCAATAATGAGAACGCCTTCGAGTAAATCTTGGGTTTCGGTAGCTTCCCAAATACGCAAGCTTTGTAACAATGATTGCTGATTTATCTTTTTAATAAGCAACACCATTCGTTCTTGCACGATTACGTTTGGTTCATCAGACCAATATTTTTCTAAGAGAGAAAGCGCATCCATACCCATCAGTGTTATTTGATTTTCTATGTGTTCTACTACACGCTCATCAGAGTCGTCTAGTAAATACAGCATGGATTGAAATTCTTTCTCGTTCATCATCTTAATCGCAAATCAAAGATAAATAACCAAAGCAAAAGCAAAATAGGACCACTACTAAGAGTGTAAAGTATAGTGTACGGGTTTATTAAAAACGCCTTAAACGGCCGCTCAAAGCATCGGTTTAAATTAAAAATATTTAATACCAGCTACTTGCGATGCTTCTATTTTTTCTTAGCAGGCGGTTTTCGTCCTTTAGCTGGCTGATTAGCCATAATATGTGTAACCTCTTCAAAGGTAAGTTTTGCAGGATCTTCCAAATCTTTGGGAAGTTTAAAATTTTCTTTTCCTGATTTGATATAAGGGCCCCATCTTCCATTTAGTATCTGGACGTTGGCATCTTCTTCAAAGATTTTGATTAGTTTATTAGCGTCTGATTCTCTTTTAGCAAGGATTAACTCAATAGCCCTGTCTAAGTTTATTTCCATTACATCATCTTCTTTTGGAATAGAAACGAACATTTTAAGATGCTGAACATAAGGACCAAATCGCCCAATATTTGCTTTTACCACTTTTTCTTCAAAATCTCCTAAAACTCTTGGCATTTTGAATAAATCAAGCGCTTCATCCAGCGTTATACTATCTATATTTTGCCCCTTGCTCAAGCTAGCAAATTGCGGCTTTTCTTCATCATCCTGTTCGCCAATTTGAACCATAGGTCCAAATCTACCTATACGCGCTATGATAGGTTTACCTGATTTAGGATCAACTCCTAAGGCTCTTTCACCTGTCGCTCTTTCGGCAGTTTCCATGGTTTTCTCTACTTCCTTACTAAAAGGCTTATAAAAATCATCGATCATTTTTGACCAATTCACGACACCATTGGCTATTTCATCAAATTCCTTTTCTACGGACGCGGTAAAACCGTAATCCATAATATCTGCAAAATGCTCTACTAGAAACTCGGTTACTACTTTCCCAATATCACTTGGATGCATCTTATTCTTGTCTGCACCATAATTTTCAGAAAATGTTTCTACCTTGATAACATCATTTTTAAGCGACAATAATTCATACTTTCTTGTTTTGCCTTCGATATCATCCTTTACCACATAACCTCGTTTTTGAACCGTACTGATAGTTGGTGCATACGTACTTGGTCTACCTATTCCTAGCTCTTCTAGTCTTTTAACCAAACTTGCTTCCGTATACCGTGGTGCGGGTCTTGTGTATCGCTGTGTAGCCGTAATTTCTTCTACTGGGAGAATTTCTCCGACAGTTACTTTAGGTAGCAATCCACTTTGCTCATCATCGTCTTCATCATCTGTTCCTTCCAAATAAACTTTCAAGAAACCGTCAAATTTGATTACCTCACCTTTGGCTTTAAAGACGTCAGCATTTTTATTATTTTCAATATCAATGGTGGTACGCTCTAATTGCGCATCTGTCATTTGTGAAGCGATAGAACGTTTCCATATCAGCTGGTACAAGCGATGTTGACCGTCGTCGTCTCCAGCATCACTTACATTAAAATCCGTCGGTCTTATTGCCTCGTGTGCTTCTTGAGCGCTGGCATTTTTAGTAGCATATTTACGGGTATGGCTATATTCCGAACCGTAGTCTTTAGTAATAGTATCTTTAGCACTTGCCAAAGCAAATTCTGATAAATTTACAGAATCTGTTCTCATGTAGGTTATGTGACCGTTTTCATACAATCGCTGTGCTAGCAACATTGTTTTTGACACGTTAAAACCTAACTTTCTACTCGCTTCTTGCTGCAAAGTTGACGTAGTGAATGGCGCGGCGGGGGTACGTTTACCTGGCTGTACCTTAACATCTCCTACTTTAAAGGTAGCTCCTTGGCAGGAGGTTAAGAATGCATTAGCCTCCTCAAACGTTTCTGGTCTTTTACTCAGTTCTGCCCTAATATTTTTCTTAGATGCTAAAAAATCACCTTGTATTTTAAAAGCAGAAGACGATGTAAATGCTGAAATTTCTTTTTCTCGTTCGACAATCAGTCTAACCGCCACACTTTGTACTCTTCCTGCGCTCAAACTTGGCTTCACTTTACGCCACAACACAGGAGACAACTGAAACCCAACTAATCTATCTAAAACCCTACGTGCTTGTTGCGCATTGACTAGATTTTCATCAATCATTCGAGGATTATCAATCGCATTTAAAATAGCCGTTTTGGTAATCTCATGAAATACAATACGTTTGGTATTACTTGCCTTTAAATTTAGCACTTCTGACAAGTGCCAAGAAATAGCTTCTCCCTCGCGGTCCTCGTCCGATGCTAACCACACCATATCAGACTCCTTTGCTAATTTTTTTAGCTCGGCTACTATTTTCTTTTTATCTGGAGATATAATATAATTTGGCAAATAGCCTTTTTCTATATCTATAGCTCCATCACCTTTAGCTAGGTCACGTATATGACCGAAACTAGATTTAACTGTAAAATCTTTGCCTAAATATTTTTCTATGGTTTTGGCTTTGGCGGGGGACTCTACTATAACTAGGTTTTTTGACATTATTTGCTGATTATCAATTTCTTAGACCATATTTTACCGTCGGCATTAACACGAACTGCATATACACCGTTGGTAAGATCAGTTGTATTTATGTAAGGGCTGCTTGGATCTAAATTTTGCTGCAAAAGTAATCTACCTGTGATATCTACAATAGAAACCACTGCATCATTTGCATTTGCTATCATTTTTATATAAATAGAATTTTGCGCAGGATTAGGTATTAAGGCGAAATTAAGGTCGTTTTGGTAACTGGGAACAGACAGTGCATAAGAACCTATGTTAATATCATCAAAAAACACAGAATTCCCAGACTTGCTAATTACATCAAACTTAAGAATTAGATTATCGCTACTTGCAAAATCAGACAAATCTAATTCAGTTGCACCCCAGTCTGAAGCATTGGTTGGAACCCAATTGGGAGAAATAGCAGATGTAGCCAAGTTATCTCCATTTACCACCTTAAGATTTCTCCAAGTCAAGCCACAATCAGTGGATGTCCAAATTTGAAGTACTTCTGAAGTGATATTATCTCTTCTTGCGTAAGCCCACTTATAATGCAGTGAAACTGGTCCTGTATGCGTGGTCATATCGACTGGAGGCATAATAGCTGAAAATCGCTGAGAAGCAGGACCATTAGCGTCCGTTCTCATTTCTAAACACTCACTACCACTATACCCTCTTTGTGTATTCCGTTTCCATCCATAACTATTATAATCTGTTTGCAGACTCCAATTGCTGGTTGACGTCACCGCAGAAAAATCTTGACCATAGGGTGCCTTATTCCCTGCTATTGCGGGAAGTACATTTATAAAAAGAGCTTTTGTTACTTTATTAGAGCCAAATGAATTACTGGCTTCTAGCTCTACTTTATATACCCCTGGCGTATTGTAAACTACATTAGGATCGGTAAAAGTAGAAACCGACGGTGTTCCCCCTTCAAATGTCCAAACTCTATCTGTTATTGTACCATTATAGCTCAAATCCTTAAAATTAATACTACCGCCTGCACATATTGTTTGACTTGGCGAGTCATACCAAAAATCTGCAATTGGGGCACAACTAGGTGTTGTATTAATTCCTGTCGCAGTTGCTGTTGCTAAAGATATATTGGTAGCTCTACCCTGTGATATACTGCCTAAAAAGCCATCCACACGCGTTTTTTGACCTGTCGAAAACATATTCATGCAAGCTCCATTAGCGTAATCCATAAAATTTTCAACGTTATCTATTTCGTTTGGATTATCGTTTGAACACGTATTTGGATTGCTAATTGCCGTACAACCATATGAAGGCGCAGCGACAGGAGGCGTATCGCTTACTCTATCATTTTGACTGCTGCATGCACCTTGAAAGGGATGATACAACCCCAACCAATGTCCTATTTCGTGCGTCAGCGTTCTGCCTGCATCTCCAGCATTTGCTGTTCCGATGGTACCCACCCTATCATGAATCATTACTACTCCATCCGTAGCGGCGTTATCACCAGGAAATTGAGCATAACCTAAAATTGTACCTGTAGTACTGGAGCTTACAATTTTGGTCACTACCCAAATATTTAAGTATTTGTTTCTATCCCAAGGCTTTACTGCATCCTTTACTTCTTCATTATTATCCTCAAAATTTTCAAAGGTATTCACAGCATCATAAGTTCTTGTGATGCCTTCTGTACAAGAGCCATCTGGAGCAATACGTGCTAACTTGAACTCTAAGTCCATATTCGCAGCTCTGCTTGTAAAAAAACTTCGGGTTTTAGACTTATCACTATTCAAACGCTGAAAATCTTCGTTCAAGATGCGAAGCTGGTCTTCTATTTGTGCTTTTGAGATGTTTTCAGGACCGTAAGAGTGCACTATATGAAAAACTACAGGTATCACTCGTGTAGCTTTTTTTGTTTTTGGATCAATAGATGTTTCGAACTCAAAATCTAGATTACGTTCGATATAATCAGCAAAGCTCTCTCCATTTTGAAGCTTATTTTCCAATAATCGTCTATTGTATTCATCTGTTCCGCATTGTGCAGAAACAGTTTGTGATATTATTAAGGTTAAGAATAGATAAAGTATTTTTTTCATTTTTTTTTAATTATTGCAAATAGAACTCTAATCTCAAACTTTTTACCTCTACCAAAGACATTTTATAGTAATGATTAAAGTTTGGTTGAATTATAAATAAAGAGTTAATGTATTTCTTCTATGTTTTCTGTTTCAGAAATAATTACGCTTACAGCAGCATCTCCTGTAACATTTACAACGGTACGGCACATGTCCAGTATTCTATCTACCGGAAGAATAATTGCAATCCATGCAGGATTTAATCCTACACTCTCAAGTACCACAATCATAAGTACCAGGCCAGCACTAGGTACGGCAGCGGCTCCTATACTTGCCAAAGTAGCTGTGAGTACTATCACCATTTGTTGTGTAAAATCTAGATCTATCATATGAAACTGTGCAAGTGCTACAACAGCGACTGCTTGATAAAGGCTTGTGCCATCCATATTGACTGTTGCTCCTATCGGCAATACAAAGCTTGTAATGCTCTTAGGTACTTTCAAATTATCATGTACACAATCCATGGTTACTGGCAATGTAGCCATACTGCTACTGGTAGAAAATGCAGTAAGTTGTGCTTCACTCATTCCTTTAATGAATGTGCCAAACTTCATACCTTTTGCAAATAGATGGATCAATAACGGATACAAGCCAAATGCAACTGCAACTAATGCCACAATTAACACCCAAGAATAATTCATTAAGAACACCAATTGCTCTTGTAACTTAGCTAAATCTTTACCCGCGGAAGCGACCAAACTACCTGCCATAAGCGCAAAAACAAAAAAGGGCATTATCTTGATAACGGCGTTTATCATTCCTATAAAAACTTCATTAAGTCCATTGACGAGTTTAGCCACAGGCTTCCTATCTTTTTTACCTATTTGCATTAGAATTACGCCAAAGAAAATGGAAAAGAAAATTACTTGAAGCATATTAGCTGATAGCAATGCATCAAAAATGTTACTTGGGAAAATATCAACTATCTTATCCAGAGGACCTCTCTTTTTTTCGGCCATCGCTTTGGCTAATTTATCTGCAGTTGTTTCATCCATTTCTTGGATAGAAAGACGATTACGCACAGATGCTACTAATTGTGCATTTTCTGGCTTACTTATTTCATGTACATCATCGAGCTGAGGCACATTTGGATGTTCACTTCTCCAAAGCTCGTATTCTACCCGTTTTTCTAGCCTAGATGCATCCGACGGGAAATTCCCTGGCTTTATTATATTGACGAATAGTAATCCAATGAGTATAGCTGTGATGGTAGTTGCTAAATAAATACTCAACGTTTTTACCCCTACACGTCCTAATTGTCGGATATTTTTTAAGCTGCTGATTCCTGAAATAATGGAAAAGAGTACCATCGGAACCGCTATTAGCTTAAGTACATTTATAAATATGGTGCCAAATGGAGCAATATAGTCTGCGGTAAATTGTACCCAACCTTGTTGAACTGCTATTACAGAATATATGATCCCAATTATGAGCGCAATAATTACCTGCCAATGCAAGGCTATCTTTTTCATAGGGTCAAATCAACGTATTTTTTTTCAATAAACAGATAAATGGGAAAATGTAACTCGCCTGAGTATATACATTTTTTATCTAGTTAGCGCACAGCTAAACTATCATCCAATCAACGTTCTATCTAAAATAGAATATTTTATAATCTGCTAAGACTTGCTAATCCAAAAAACGAACTACATCATTGACCACGCTAATATCGCGCAGTTTATGACCTAAACCATTCGTAGTAATTAGTTCACTATTTGGCCATAATTGATTCACTCGAACCGCATGTGCATATGGCGCTTCTTTATCTCCAGTATCATGTATAATGAGTGCCTGTGAAGTTTGAGAAGGGGCAAATCGTATGGTAGAGTAATAACTTGGGTCTAATCCTGCGTATTCTGCAAAATAGGATTTCAAATTCGCCTTAACACGCGGCAATGTTTTCAGCACACGCGCATACTCATCAACAAACTCAGTCGCTTCACCAGGTGTGCCCAGAAGCGCTACCTTCTTTACTGCCAATTCTGGTTTCTCATAAAAGAGACACATGGTGGCGAAGGCACCCAAACTATGAGCAAGTATATAGGTGACCGAATAGGTTTCTAATAACAATTCTATCAGTCTCGCATAAATAGGCACGTTGAATATTTGACCTTCCGATTTACCATGTGCTGGCGCATCAATGGCAATAACGGTATATTTTTCTTTGTCAAAAGCTTCCACAAACTTTTTCCAACGATAACTTTGACTCTGCCAACCATGTAAACACAAGATTGTTTGCGGTCCACTTCCCCACGAAAAACAGGCGATTTTCTTTCCTTCAAACTGAATAAAAGACTGTTTACTTGTTTCTAAAAACTTAGCTTGAGATGGTTTTAACTTGACTGGGAATGGGTAGCAAAACAATAAAAAAGCATGCCTCCCTCCTATCCTTTTAGAAACCAGGTTAATAAAATTAAGGTACGCCCCAAGGAGAAGAATAATCGCTTTTTGCATTCAGAGTGCAATGTTAATGCTAAAAAGGAATGGAATATATTTAAACCGATGAAGTTGAAGCATTAAGACACTAAAAACCAGTGTCCCCTGGGGCACTGTTTTAGGAACGTCAAAACAAGCAAAACATTTCTTGAAAATTGCTCACTTTATAAGAGAAAATCACCAAGCACAAGAGCCGCTAATGTCTCTATAATTGGAACTGCTCTGGGCACCACACAAGGATCATGACGTCCTGTTGCTTCTAGGCTTATTTCCTCTCCTGAATTTGTGATGGTTTGTTGTGCCACGCCAATGGTAGCCGTTGGTTTAAATGCCACTCTAAATACAATGTTCATTCCATTGCTTATACCACCTTGAATGCCACCTGAATTATTGGTGTCCGTAATCGGTTTTCCATTTTCAATATAAAAAGCATCGTTTACTTCTGATCCTCGCATACTACTCATTTCAAACCCACCTCCTATTTCAAAACCCTTAACCGCATTAATGCTCATCATGGCATGAGCTAAGGCTGAACTTAATTTATCAAACACCGGATTACCTAGTCCTGCTGGCACTCCTTTAATCACACATTCTATTACACCACCAAGACTATCTTTATCCGCTTTAGCCTGCTGAATGGCGTCAATCATTTCTATGGCTACTTTGGTGTCAGGACAGCGCACCATATTGGATTCTACTATATCTGGGCTGTAATACAAAGGCTCATTTATTAGCTTAATGGTACCGATTTGTTTTACATATGCTCCAACGCAAATCCCTTTCTCTTTAGCCAATAAATCTTGCACTAAAGATCCTGCAGCCACCCAGCCCGAAGTAACTCTAGCACTGCTGCGTCCTCCTCCTCGATAATCTCTTACACCATACCTAGCTTCATAAGTATAGTCTGCATGACTCGGTCGGTAAACATCTTTTAGATGCATGTAATCCTTAGGGTTTTGATTTGTATTCTTAATCTGAAAATGAATAGGCGCTCCGGTGGTTTTACCTTCGAAAACACCGCTATTGATAATCACTTCATCATTTTCGGTTCGTGGAGTTGATATACTACTTTGACCTGGCTTTCTTCTATCTAATTGATATTGTATGAAGCTTTTGTCTACAGTAAAGCCAGCAGGAAAACCGTCTAATACTGCTCCTATCACCTCCCCGTGTGACTCGCCATAGCTTGTAAGCCTAATATTTTTTCCTAAGGTATTCAAATTGGGTACGAAGATACATTAGAGTTTTTAGATGCGTCTAACATATCCGTCACCTCTTCTAATACAAAGCCAACCCGCTTTAAATCTTCCCAAAAATGAGGGTAAGATTTTTTAACAACCTCGCTATCCTCGATTATTATGGGCTGCAGCAAAGCCAATGGGGCCACGCACATAGCCATTCTATGGTCGTCATAGGTTTCAAAGTAGGTTTCTGGCCTAAGATTATATTCAGTAGCGTCTAACCTCCAAAACTCTTCATCTGTAGTTAACTGTACACCTATTTTAGATAAGTGGTTCTTAAGTGCTTCTTCGCGATCACACTCTTTGTATTTTAAGCTATCTAGACCTCTTAGATTGGCATGTTTTTTACCAACGGCAGGTATTAACATGGCAAAAGTCATAGCCGAATCGGGAAATTGCGTGTAATTTAAGTCAGATACTATTTCGATGAAACCTTTTTCCTTTTTAGTGATGTGAATACCGCCATTTATTTCTTCAAAAAACATGGCCTTATTGCCTACATCGTAAAGTTTTGT
This sequence comes from Bacteroidia bacterium, assembly GCA_017857855.1. Taxonomy (GTDB): domain Bacteria; phylum Bacteroidota; class Bacteroidia; order NS11-12g; family UBA9320; genus UBA9320. Next base: position 31,422 of record JAFMCI010000007.1, read on the forward strand.
GCGCTCTCTTGACATATTTTCCAATCTTAAACCCGGAAAAAATAGATCTACTTCTTTGGCAAGGTGAGCGATACTCAACCAATAGTAAAAAGAGGTCCAATCTGGTTCTATCTGAAAGTACTCCCCATCAAATCTTTGTTGCTTACTTACGCTCAGGTATTGACCTTTTATAAATACGGTAAAACCCATTCTTCGTAAGCATGATATGGTAAGATGCACGTATGAATAGGAAGACATTTTAGTATTTACTTTTAAGTTAAAATCGCCCTCTATAAGTGGAGCTATGAGTAAGAGGGCAGATACAAATTGACTGCTTTTTACATTAGTTACATCTATTAAAGAAGTGCTTGCTAAAAGCTTTTTTCCATTAACCTTTAGAGGAGCGCAACCCTCATTTTCTAAGTATTCTATATCTGCACCAAAAAGCCTTAAAGCGTCTACTAATTCTGCAATAGGTCTTTGATGTAGCCTTTCAGTCCCTTTAATAATCCATTCGCCTGGTGTTACCGAAGTATATGCTAATAAAAATCGCAGTGCAGTTCCTGCATCTTCAACATCCATCAGACTACATTCATCTGATAGAATACGGGCCAATAATTGTGTATCATTTGCCTCCGAAAGATTATCTAAAAACATACTCGGCTCATATAGTTTTTGTAATACGAGCAACCTATTACTTATACTTTTTGAACTAGGCAATTTTACCTCTCCTTTTACAATAGCCGAAGGATGTGAAAGTCTAATCATTTAAGATTGGCTAAAAAATCAAGTCCTTCTTTGATGAGCGAAACCTCCACATACTGATCATGTAGGCCTCTACCAATGCTTGTTATTAAGGAGCAGTTTATTCCTTGTTCTGTATTTTTTTTATCTTTAACTAAATAAGGCTTTAGTTCATCGTATGTAGGAATGTCATCACTTACCCCACTTACTACTCGTTGTAATACAATGGTTAATTCATGCAATTCATCTTTGCTTAAACCTGCCATCTTGGTACTGATATAACCTTCCACAATCATACCCAAAGCTACCGAAACACCATGAGAAAGCGATTCGTTTTCGTCATTTATATTAAGGCTAAGTGACTCAATTGCATGACCTATCGTATGCCCATAATTGAGTCGTTTACGTATCCCTTGATCTCTAAAATCTTGATCCACATGATTTTTCTTAATAGCAATAGAATCAAGTATTAGTTGATCATCTAGATTTTGGTTCTCTTGTAAAAAGAGCATTTTTACCTTATCGTAATGTGACCGATCAGCAATAAGGCCGTGTTTAAGCATTTCAACGTATCCATTTACCTTTTCTTTGTAAGGCAAAGTTTCTAGGAATATATCGCAAATGAATATTTCCTCCGCTTCACAAAACGAACCAATGTAGTTTTTATAACCCATAAAATTGACTCCATTTTTGCCACCTATTGATGCATCTACCATTGCCAACAAGGTAGTAGGAACAAGTACCGTTTTTATACCTCGCTGAAAACAACCTGCAGCAAAAGCCCCCATATCACAAACCACCCCGCCTCCAAGACATAGTAAAATCGTTTCTCTTGTTGCGCCAAACTCCGTAAGTTTTTTCCATATAAACTCACAGCTGTCAAGATTTTTATACCCTTCACCGTATGGAACAATAAAATAGGAAACTTCCTCCAAAAGAAGAGGATAGCAGTAATCCATGGTATGCTTATCAGCCAGAACAATGATGTTGGCCTGATTTTTTTGCACATAGGTTTGTAGGTTAAATATACCTGTTTTCAACATTTCAAAGGTATTACACTATATTTTATTCGTTCTATCCTTTTTTGCGGATTTTATGAACAGCATAGCTCACCACCATAGAGATGAAAAATACAAAAAGTCATTTTACCTTTCTTTGAGAGACCTGTTCAGGTGGTCCACGATTTAAATTTAAGGTTAATCATAATTTTGTTATTTCACACATTCGTACACAACCACTTTTAACTTGATTCAGCACTTTGACCAAAAAGCTTTGCATTTATGCTTCATTCCGCTGTTACTTTGAACCATTATATGAAGAATTACGTTTGGATCATCATACTTCTGTTAGCCGCTGTTGGGGCGTACTATCTGGTTGGAAGCAGAAATGGCGAAGCTCATCTACGCGACGCAAGTAATTTTGCTGTAAATGACGTAAGAAAAATAGATCTTATAACCATTAAAGATCGCGAAGGGAAGACTATCGTTTTAGAAAAAAAAGATGGATCCTGGATATTAAATAAAGAGTACAATGCCAGTCAAGCAGCCATTAACTTATTACTCAACGAAACAATAAGCCAGATACGCATAAAAGGCCCCGTGCCTAGCGCAAGTCGCGAAACTGTAATTCGTCGTATGGTAGGCAATTCTAAACATGTTAAAATATACGAAGACGGCGAGTTAATCAGGGATTACTACGTAGGGCCACCTAACTCTGATCAATCGGGTTCTTTTCTTCATATTGAAGGCTCTAACACTCCTTACGTTGCCCACGTACTTGGTTTTGACGGTGTGTTAGATCCTAAGTATAGCACAGATATTCAAGATTGGTACGACCGCACTGTGTTTGACTATAAACAAGGTGAAATTGCCAAAATAACCGTTACTAACTATGAAGTGCCATCGGAATCTTTTACCCTATCTCGCATTGATAGTATTTACCAAATACAGCCTGCGATTGGTCATCTTTCACAATCAGCAGCCAGAAGTTACTTCTCCCTTTTTACCTTTAAAAATTTTGAAGGATTTGCCAATTACCTAACGCCTAAAAGTAAAGATTCAATAGCTAAAGCAATGCCTTTTATGACCATTTCAGCTGTGCTTACCAATGGGAAAACAAAAGAACTGCGACTTCACCGAAAAGGGGGAATAACAGATGGTCAAACATTATTTGACAAGGACGGTAACACCATTATTCAAGATACCGAACGCTATTTTGCCACCTTTACAGGTTTTAAGCAAATAGTTACCGTTCAAGAATACGTTTTTGGTAAATTAATTACTAGACGTAGCTATTTTGATTCTAGTTTTGGTCAGAAACCGTAGGTAGCGGCAGCGGTTCTCCATTTTTCCAGTACTGTCAACATATCATGTGGCAATTCAGAATCAAACTGCACCCATTCTTTGGTGGTAGGGTGAATAAAACCAAGTGACTTAGCATGTAAACCTTGTCTAGACATTATACTAAAGCAATTGTCTACAAACTGTTTGTATTTGCTAAAAATAACACCTTTCAAAATTCGATTCCCTCCATATTTTTCATCACTAAAGATAGGATGCCCCAAATGCTTAAGATGCACCCTTATTTGGTGTGTACGCCCTGTCTCTAAGTTACATTGCACAAGTGAAGTGTATACAAAATCTTCTAGCACTTTATAATGCGTAACGGCATGTTTTCCTCTTTCCTCACTAGGCTCCGTTACCACAAAGCGTTTACGATCATACTCATCTCTACCGATAAACGACTCTACCGTCCCCTGTTTAGGCTCAACACTACCCCAGGCTAAAGCTAAGTAAGTCCGTTCAATAGTGTGATCTTTAAACTGCTTACTTAGATGCGCCATCGCTTCATCTGTTTTGGCTATCACGAGTAGTCCACTGGTATTTTTATCAATACGGTGCACCAGCCAAGGACGCTTTCCTTTGTGAGTTACTTTGTCGTTTAGTAGATAAGCAAGAGCGTTTATTAATGTGCCGGTTTTATTGCCAAAACCAGGGTGCACTACCATGCCTGCGGGTTTATTCACAATCATAATCGCATCATCTTCGTAACGAATATCCAATGGTATGTCCTGCGCAATAACCTCTAAATCTTCTGGCTCTTTGTCTACGAGTACTTCAATAAAATCTCTGGGTTTTACCTTGTAATTAGACCTAACAGCCTTGCCACCCACAATAACTTGTTTGCGTTCTATAGCCTCTTGCAGCTTATTTCTAGAGGCACGCTCTATTCTGTCTACTAAGAATTTATCGATTCGTAAAGGCTCTTGTCCTTTGTCAACAGTAAATGAGTATTTCAAGAAAAGGCCATCTTCCTGTACCTCTATATTTTCCTCTGAATTAATGGGCATTTCTATTCTTTATATTTAACGCAGGCTTAATATACGTGAAACGCCTATTAAGTTTATTTTTGCGGCCACAAAGGTATTACGAAATTTACATGATAACACACGAATCGTCTTTAGAGAATTTTACAGAGCAATTTGACTACGTTTTAGAAAACTACTCAGCCCATGGTTTAGAGGTAAACAATTATAACAACATCGTTTTAGGTGGATTAGGCGGCAGCGGTATTGGTGCAGTGATAATCAAAAATTGGTTATTTGACAAATGTCCAATTCCTATAGAAACGGTAGCAGATTATCATTTACCTACTTTTATTTCAGCTAAGACATTAGTAGTTTTAAATTCTTATTCAGGAAATACAGAAGAGACTATCAGTCTTTTTCATGAAGCAAAAGAAAAAGGATGTCACATCATAGTAATTGCTGGAGGCGGAACCATGAAAGCACTTGCAGAGGCTAATAACGTAAAACATTACGGATTAAAAGGTGGATTCCAACCACGTATGACTATTGGCTTAGGTCTTAGTTATCTTGCGCTTATCTTGGGTGAACTTATGGGTGATGACCAGCGTGCTGAGCTACAATCTATAAGAGCCTATTTTGAAGCTGAAATGCCACGTATGCAAGAAAGCGCTCAACGTATTTTTGATTTCTTTAAAAGTACCCCAACTAAAAAATTTGTAATTGTAGCTGATAGACAGTTTGCACCAGTGGCAGTTCGTTTCACACAACAATTACAAGAAAATGCAAAATTAGAAGGTTTTGTAAGCGTATTACCCGAAGCAAACCACAATATGATTGAGTCTTACACTCAAAAATTAGATACTAATTACGTTATGTTGTACTCTACATTAAATCCTAGAGTAGAAGCAAGGTTTGATTTCTTGATTTCTCACTTAGAGCTAGAAAACAACAAAGTTTTCCCGTTACAAGTACCAGAATTTACACTCCAATCTATGTTTGACATTATTTATAGACTAGACTGGGTGAGTATTCATTTAGCTAACGAACTAGGTGCAGACCTGATGAATGTGCCCATCATTATGAATCTGAAAGGATTTTTAAGTGATTTGGAACTAGTAGACGGCGAGTAATCATCTAGTATAACTCATATAAAAAAATGCCAAGTAAAAGCTTGGCATTTTTTGTTCTAGTAAATCTTCACAGTGAAATACCCCTCACTAATCTAACAGATAAAAAGTATTCGCCTGAAAGGCACTGGAGTTAATAGATACTTGTGTTTTGTAACTCTAGAACAGCACTTAAATTTGCGTGAATTGCATAGTTTTTATCTTTTTTTAAACCTTTTTACCCTTTGCATTAATAATTGACTAAAATTTGCAGTGAATAAAAAAAACGAGCATCTACAGCACAGTTATGAAAAAGTAGATTCTTGTTTAGATAATAATAATGAATAAATCTCAATTTACCAAAGGCGGCGCTCTTGTAGCCTTAGGTATCGTTTTTGGTGACATAGGCACCTCCCCTCTTTATGTAATGTCAGCCATAACCCATGGCCAACCTTTCTCAGAACAACTGGTTCTAGGCGGACTTTCTTGTGTACTTTGGACATTAATACTTCTTGCTACAGGGAAATATGTGCTTTTAGCACTTAATGCTGATAACCATGGCGAAGGAGGAATATTTGCGCTGTATGCCAAGCTAAAAAAACGTGGACCAGCATGGATTATAGTGCCATCACTCATAGGTTGCGCTACGCTGATGGCAGACGGTTTTATTACGCCAGCTATATCCATCTCTTCGGCTATAGAGGGTCTGAACGTAAAAATGCCCAACCTACCCACCATTCCTATTGTTATAGCTATCATATCTGGTCTTTTCTTTATACAAAAATTTGGTACAGAGTCCATTGGCAAATACTTTGGCCCTGTCATGATTGTATGGTTTACGCTCATCGCAGGTTTAGGTTTACGTCAGATCATGATAGAACCAAGTGTGCTCGTTGCTCTAAGTCCTTACTACGCTTTCACCTTTTTAATTAGTTACCCAGGCGCAATTTGGATTATGGGAGCCGTTTTCTTATGTACTACAGGAGCCGAGGCAATGTACTCCGACCTTGGTCATATAGGTAAGAAAAACATACGTGCATCATGGATATATGTAATCATTTGTCTATTCCTTAGCTACTTAGGACAAGGTGCTTTTTTACTTAATACAAAAGCAAATCATACCAGTGTATTTTATTCTCACGTGCCGGACGCACTACTACCTTATGTCATTTTCATAGCGACTTTAGCCGCTATTATTGCTAGCCAGGCGCTTATCACTGGGGTTTTTACACTAGTGAGCGAGGCAATAAAATTAAAACTTTGGACCAACCTAGCAATTAAATACCCCGCCACTGAAAAAGGACAGGTGTATGTACCCGCTATTAATACGCTACTTTTTGTAGGTTGTCTTTTAGTTGTTGCTATTTTTAAACGTTCTGCAGACATGGAAGGTGCTTATGGTTTAGCTATTTCCATAGATATGTTGATGACCAGTTTGCTCCTATTTACGCTCTTTTTTGTGGGAGTTAAGAAAAAAACAAAGTGGTGGATATTATTATCTATTCTAGTTTTTGTGAATATCGAGCTTATTTTCTTGGTTTCTAACTTATCTAAATTTGCCCACGGAGGCTGGTTCCCACTGGCTGTGTCGGTGCTTATTTTTGGATTATTATACTTGTACTACAAAGCACGTCAACTACGAGGCAAATACGAAGACTTTACTACGGCTGACAAACTCGTTCCGGTATTAGACCAAATCCAACAAGATAAAACCCTTCCATATGATTATACCAACTTGGTTTATTTTACCCGTTCGTCATTTTCGAAAAACATCGAGAAGGCTATATTGCATTCCATCACTATTTTTAGACCGAAAAAAGCAAGATTTTATTGGTTACTAAATATTAATACCACCGACAACCCAAGAGGGATCAGTTATAAAGTTGAAGAGTTGTCAAAAAATTCTTCCTATTTTATCAATGTGTGCTACGGTTTTAAGGAAGAGCATCATATTGAGTACTTAATGCGCAAAATATATGCAGATTTAGGATTATCTGAACTCGAAGACAGTGTAGTTTTCAAGACTAAGGAATATAAGCGTTTTGAGCCCGATTTTAAATTCATAGTACTGAATACTAGACTTTCGGCTTTAAATCGCTTATCAGTGATTAATAGCATGGCTGTTCGCACTTATAGAGCTATTAAATCAATTGGATTATCTTCTCAATCTGATTTTGGCTTACATCCAAGCGTTTATAGTCAAGAATTTTTTCCTTTGGTTTTAGGACGTACTATCAGCCAGAAAATAAAAAGAGACGGAGAGGATAATTAATCATCCGTAAATCATATACGCATACCTCATTTAAGCCTTTAATAGAACTACTTGTTTTTGTTAAAGGCTTAAATATTTATGACACCTGAGTAAGTTATCTATCTTGATAAATCTTATCATGCAAACCAGCTTATCACCCTCAGGATTAAGCTAATCTATTCAAATCATTACCATCTTTTTTACTTCAAATACCAAATAAGCGATTGATTTTAACAATATTGAACTGTAATCAACCTTGCAGCTTATAAGTTAATGTTGAACATATAAAATTCGTAGATACACCCAAAGAAAGACCGTTATTATGTTCCTTTAAAGGTGCCCCACTCATTTCTAAAGCAAAAACTATAAGTTTACTTTCACATTTATGTATATCCTAGCTAAATGGCAATTGGGCTAACCGCTGAAATTGTTCTACTCAAGCCTTAGCGTACAGAGCTAATTACGCTAAGAGCTTATGATATTTTTTTTACAGGGTCAACTAAACGAAAAAAGGCCAACTCATCGGAGTTGGCCTTTAATGCATTTATAAGATTATGATGTGATTAATCTTTTTTCTTTTTTTGTAATTTTAACATGTCCAACACGATAGGTGTCGCTATGCAGATAGACGAATAAGTACCTACACCGATACCTACTAGTAATGCAAACGTAAATCCTTTAAGTCCTTCACCACCGAAGGCAAAAAGAATAGCTACAACTAGGAATGTGGTTAGTGAAGTAATTAATGTTCTACTCAAGGTAGTGTTAATAGCATCGTTAATCACAGGTCCCATATCGTCTTCTCTTTTGTTTAAACCAATGAACTCCCTTACACGGTCAAACACAACCACGGTATCATTTATCGAATAACCTACTACAGTAAGGATCGCAGCTATAAATGCTTGATCTATAGACAATTCAAATGGCATAATCTTCCATAAAATAGAGTATAAAGAGAATACAATTAATACGTCATGGAATAATGCTACGGTAGCACCTAAACTAAATCCAAGGTTTCTAAACCTAACCAAAATGTATAAGAACATACCAATGATGGCCAAGGCAATTGCCCAAGTAGATCTGACCGTTATATCTTTTGCTATGGTTGGTCCAACCTTACTAGAAGACATAATGTTAGCTTCTTTGACATTGAAAGCTGATAACGAATTAATAATAGCACCTCTTACTACCGTATCAATACCTTCGACTTTACTGCTGATCATGTAAGTAGTTGTTATTTTATACTCATTCGCGGCTCCGTATGTTTTAACTTCTGTATTTGCTCCCTTAAGGTTGGCACTCAACGCTTCTTTTATAGAACTAGCAGAAGCATTTTCTACGTCTATCACATAACTCCATCCACCTTTAAAATCAACACCTGTAGAGAGTCCGTTCACACCCAAGGATATAACACCAGCTATAATAATTACGCCAGAGATCATATAGAATAATTTACGTTTACCAATAAAATCTCTGTTGATCACATTTAACTTACGTCCGATTTTCTCTGAAGAACCAGTGTAGAAAGTAGTATCCTTACCTTTTTCGATATCTCTGTCTATCAACAGACGAGTTAGGAAAATGGAGGTAAATAATGAAGAAAGTATACCAAAAAATAAGATAACCGCGAAGCCCATCACAGGACCTTTTCCTAAGGTCCAAAGAATAATTGCCGCAATTAGCGTAGTAATATTCGCATCTATGATAGAAGAATAAGCACCCGAATAACCGTCTTTTACAGCCATTTTAAAGGACTTACCTGATCCCAATTCTTCTCGGATACGTTCGAAAATTAGTACGTTAGCATCTACTGCCATACCGATTGTAAGAACAAGACCTGCCATACCGGGTAAGGTAAGGGCTGCGTGCATACCTGCTAGTATACCTACGATAAATAGTAAGTTAAATAATAATGCGATATCTGCATAAATACCTGCTTTACCGTAGTAAAACGCCATAAACGCAATAACCAGTAAGAACCCTACTATCAGTGATATTTGACCTGCTTTTATTGCTTTCGCGCCTAATGTTGGCCCAACTGTACTTTCACCTGCGATTTTAGTAGGTGCTGGTAGTTTACCCGCTTTTAGTATGTTCGATAAATCTGTTGCTTCTGCTTGATCAAATCCACCGGTAATCACTGAGCTACCGTTAGGTATTTCAGATTGTACTGTTGGCGCACTGTATACTTGCCCGTCTAGTACTACTGCTACGCACTCCTTAGGACTTGCAGACGATGCCGCTTTTGTAATTCGTTTCCATGCAGATGTACCTTCTTGGTTCATTTGCATATTTACCGCTAGTTTGAAATTATCTTGACGAGAAGGGCGAGCATCTGTAATTACGTCACCTTGTAATGCTGGCTCACCGTCTCTACCACTTTTAAGTGCATAAATAGCGCGGTAATCTTTACCTTCCATTTTAACTGGCTTAAAGCCGAACTTGAACACTAAATTAGAAGGAAGTGCATTTTTAACATCTTCTCTATTAAAGTATTCAGTGAAATTTTTCATTTCATTTTGATCGATGTAGCCTATTTCTGCTGACTCTGCCCAGTTTTTACCTTCGTTAGCCAGGTTAGGAATAATCTTAGATAGCACAGGATTCTCTGCTACAATCTCTTCTCTAGACTTGGTCGTATCGTTTGCTGCAGTATCATTATTAACTGCTAAAGTACCATCAAGAGACCCGTCAACTGCGGTTGAATCTTTAACATCACTAGCTTTAGAATTAGTATCTTTTACCTCATTCAATTTAGCTCCACCGTAAATCACTTTATTTACTTGCTCTAAATACTCAAATCCCTTATAGTTAGGAAACACATTCCAAAACTCAAGTTTTGCTGAGCTAGTGATCAAATCTCTAACACGTTGAGGATTATCCACGCCTGGAAGCTCTACAAGGATTCTTCCATTGTCTAATCGCTGAATATTAGGCTGTGCCACCCCAAATTTGTCTACACGTGTGGTGATAATTTCAAATGCTCTACCTATAGCACTTTCACTTTCTTTTTTCAAGTATTCATATACCTCTGCATTGGTTGAGTTGTAACCCTTAGGCAAATCTTGCTCTAGACCTCTACCATAAAAAATACCTGCTATTTTACCATTTGGAGATTCTTTAGCATATTCTCTGGCTAATGCATCTACAAAGTTTTCTTGTCCTAAATAATTTGCTTTTGCTCTATTGAAAGCCGCAAGGTAAGCTTGATCCGTGGTTTTACCTGCCATAGCTTCAATCACTGCAGGAGTCTCTACCTCTAAGGTTACGTTCATACCACCTTGTAAATCCAGACCGAGGTTTAATTCGTTCTCTTTACATTGTTGGTAGGTAAATCCTAATCCAGGATAAACTTCAACAGGTCCAATGGAGTCTAAGTAATTTCGTTCGTACTCAGAACGAAGCAACTTATAGTCTGCGACACTTTCTGGGTAAAGTTTTACAGCAGCTTCCTCTGCCTTACCTTCTACTGAATTGGTTACTGCTGTAAATGATAGCTGGTAGATACTAGCTAGTAAAAGCAATACGGTTACTATTTGGACGAATCCTTTATTATTCATTATATCTATTCGTTGGTTAGATTATTTGCAAAAATTTCAAAGGCTGCAAAAGTAAATTTATTCACTTAACTTAACAATAATTCTTTACACGATGGTTTAAGTTCTTTCTGATTTAAACTTTTGCGCTTTATCTACGCCAACTTATTTGGCGATCACTTCATTAAATTTTTGAATAATTTGCTTTAAGCAAGCATCAAAATTATTATTGTTTTTGATAATATAATCGGCTGTTTCTTTGTGCGGCTTTAAGAATTCTGAGTAAGCTGGTTTTACATGGTTTTCCCATTGATACATAACCTCTTCTTCTTTCATGCCGCGCTCTACCGTATCCCGGCTCAGCCTCCTTTGCAATGTAATATCATCGTCAGCATCTATATATAATCGATAATCATACATTTTATTTAGGCCTTTGTCTGCGTATACAAACAACCCCTCCACTAATATAATTGGAGCAGGATTGTAAACGATTTCTTTGGGAAAAACATCCGGATTATTGAAGGTGTATTCTACCATTCTGACTGTCTTACCCTTTAATAAAGCACGTAAATCTTTTTTGATACGATTAAAATCAATCCCCGTAGGATGGTCAAAATTTACTACCCCATTGGCATCTCTCATTTGCTCTGAAAGACCTTTATAATAATTATCCTGTGTGATGACACACACCTTATCAGCACCAAATTCTTCGCTCAATTTACGAATAAAGGTCGTTTTACCTGAAGCACTGCCTCCTGCTAAACCCACTAAAAAAGATGGCGAACTACTCACGGTGCGAATGTATATGAATTCTTCTTTTGTCACTATTTAAGACCAATTAAAAATACCCCAAACGTAAACAGAAATGAATCATCAAGACTTCAAACACTTTATTATTGACTGAAATTCTGGCTTTCACATCTACAAAAAAAATCATCCGTTGCGCCAGTTAACGCATAAACCAGCTAACTCACTTTTACCTTAATTTTGCGCTATCAATAATTATCGCTAGCACATGTCAAGACGACTTGCCACCTACATACCTTTTCCTAAAATATGGTTGCTTCTGGTCGTCCTCTTTTTTGTGCAATGCAACGCTCAAGTGAGTGAACTTACGCTCACAGATTCAGAGATGTTCGCGAAGATGAGTGGGCCTCCGCTTACCGATAAATATGGCGAGATAAGCAGTATAAAAGTAGTTTATGACTATAAGACTAAAAGCATATACTTCATCAATCATCACCGCTATAAATTGCACCATGAGTTTTGTGACTATTTACGCGGATACGAGCAAGATTTAGCCACTTTTAATCGTATGAATTACGGTGCTGATGGCCAAAGACAATATTTACTTGGCAATATTAATTATGTAAAGTCTATGGATAAATATGCCTTAGAACTATCTCCAACGGACCAAATGCCGGTTTCGTCACTGGTCTTTTTTTACCACAAGATATCGGAGAGTAGTTTTATAGGGGATGACCTTACTGTGCTTTTAAATAATACGCGACTCATAGCGATGGAAGAAAACTTAAAATCACTATTCCCGGTGATCTTACCCTCAGAAATTTATAAAAACATACAGTACCAGGGCATCAGTAAATATACTGGATTTGGCACCATTCGATTTATAGACAACATAGAGAAAAACCACGAACCTCTCCAACCTACCGACATTTTAGTATTAAAGCATACACCGCTTACACTTCCTCGTGTTGCTGGGATTATAGTTTCAGAATTGCAAACCCCATTGAGTCACCTTACTATTTTAGGTCAAAATCGTAAAATACCTATAAGCGCTCTGAAAGGTGCTTTTGATAATGCAACAATCCGACAATGGGATGGTAAGCTAGTCCGATATGAGGTAAGGTCAGATTCATTTTCCATTCAAAAGATAAGTGAATTGCCCAAAACATCCATGACCACTGCTAAGGTTAAGCTACAAGCGAGTTTAACTAAGAACACCTTATTGGACATAGATTTCGTTACCCGAAACTCCAGTAAAGATGTCGGGAATAAGGCTGCTAATTTTGGAGTTCTTTATCACTTGAGCAAAAAATACGATTTCAAAACACCGGAAGGAGCATTCGCTATTCCATTTTATTTCTACGACCAGCACCTGAAAAGTAGCGGCGCTCAAGCACTTTTAGATACATTATTTGCTCACCCGTCATGGTCCGATAAACAGATAAAAGAAGCCTTAACCAAAATTCGAAAACAGATTAAGGAAGGCACATTAAATACAAAACTCTTATCTGAAGTAAAACAGAGGATGACATCTGATCCCTTATTTAATTCTATGCGATTTCGATCTTCAACCAATGCCGAAGATGCACTTGGGTTTTCTGGCGCTGGACTATATTCTTCTAGAACAGGAAGTTTGACTGATATATCTAAACCGGTAGATAAAGCCATCAAACAGGTTTGGGCTAGCTTGTGGTCTTATGCAGCGTTTATGGAACGGAGCTATTATAAAATAGACCAAAGCAAGGTGTATATGGGTGTACTTGTGCATCGCAACTTCCCAGACGAAGCCGTCAATGGAGTAGCAATCACCAAAAATATTTACCGACAAGGAAACCATGGTTTTGTGGTAAATGTGCAATTAGGCGAAGAAAGTGTAGTGCAACCTACACCAGGTGTTACTTGCGATCAATTTATTTGTTTCCCAAAGTCCGACGCTACTTTGTACCACAATAAGACCATTATTGACGTCTTGACTATTTCAAACCTAAATAACGGCTCACTCGTAATGACAGAAAAGGAAATAACCCATTTGGCAAATCAGCTGGATTTGATAAAAAGGTATTATGCCTTGCGCAATATGACGGGCGGCAGCTATTTAGATTTTGGATTAGATCTAGAATTCAAACTACAGGGCCCAAAAAGAGACTTGTATATCAAGCAAGTAAGACTTTATAACGACTAAGGTTTTAAGCTGATTTTATTTATGCCCGACCAACGACGCATTAATTCGACAAAACGACACAAAAACTTTGGAAACTATTAGGCTATTTAAAGTTTCCTGGGTTTTCTTTGCAGCGCATTTTGGACGAATCACAAAAAATATTACTAGGGGCACTCGAGCTTTTTATGCGAATAGGCGTAAAAAGTGTGAGTATGGATGATCTTGCACGTGAACTAGGCATTAGCAAAAAAACGATATACAAACATTTTTCAGACAAAAGAGAACTCATTGCCTCGGTAATGAAAGCAGAAATCGCAAATGACGTAAAGTCATGTAACGAATGCTACAGCTCGCACGAAAATGCGGTTCAAAAAATGATTAATATAAGTCGTCATGTCAGTCGTCAGCACAAAGACATTAACCCAACGGTAATATATGATTTACAAAAATATTATCCTGCCGAGTGGGGTCTTTTAGATAAACACAGGACGGAGTTTGTGCAAGAACTTATAGCCAGGAATGTACAAGAAGGACAAACAGAAGGGTTTTACCGTGACGATCTAAGCCCACTAACCGTGTCATCCATGTACGCAACGCTCATACAAGGAATGATGCATCAACTAGCATCCAAGGACAATACTTTCAAATTTAAAACCCTACACTTAGAGATGGTTAGCTACCACTTGAATGGTATTTGCACGGACGCGGGAAGAGAATATTTACAACAACACATAACCGAAATAACAAACGATCAATGAGATATATACTATCTTTTACCCTAGCACTCACGGCACTTTTTGGAGTGGCACAGCAAAACGAAAAATTATCATTAAGTATTGACGAAGCAATTGCTCTCGCGAAGGCTAACAATGTAGCACTAAAAAATGCAGAGCTGGACATCGATTTTGCGAACAGCCAAGTGAACGAGATTAAATCACAAGGGCTTCCACAAGTTAATGGAAATGCAAGCTTTGCACATACCTATCAAATACCTACGCAACTTATTCCTGGAGATTTCGTCGGGCAGCCAGGCACCGTTATTCCAGTACAATTTGGCGTTCCTTTTAATGTAAATGCAGGAATAGGCATAAGACAACTACTATTTGACGGGACTTTTTTCTTGGGACTAAAAGCAGCATCCGAGTTTGTGAACATTAGCAAACTAAGTGCATCATCATCCGAGATTGATGTTAAAGAAAGTGTTATCAAAGCCTACTATATGGCTTTAATCTCTGAAAAAAACCTTTTACAGCTTGAGGCAAGCTGGAAAAACATGCAAAAGGTAAGAGACGAAACCCAAGCAATGTATAATGAAGGCTTTGCAGAAAAACTCGATGTAGATCGAATTACATTATCGGCTTCTAATTTGGAACTAAGTATTAGCCAACTTCAGAATCAAGCAAAGCTTGCTAAGCAATTACTCTTAAATAGTATTGGGGTAAACTTAAACCAAGAGCTTGAATTAACCTCTAATCTACCTACCGAAACTTCGTTGGATTTAGAAACCGTAACATTTGACCCGAATAATAGAATTGAGATGAAATTATTGGATCAACAACAATCGTTGAACGAGCTAGACCTGAAACGTTACAAAGTAGGATATCTTCCAAGCTTATACGGTAATTTCTCCTATGGTACTAGCACCTTTGCCACCAAAGGTCAAGTTGGAGATTTAGGAAACGACTGGTATGCCAATGGTAGCTACAGTCTCGGATTAAGCGTTCCTATTTTTGATGGTTTCTATAAAAAAGCCAAAGTAGATCAAGCTGAAATCGAGATTACCAAAACTAAAAACACTAAAAAACAAGCTGTACTAGGAATGAACTTACAAGTAAGTCAAGCCAAAACAAATTATGCCAATGCGCTGAAAGGCCTCGAAATTCAGAAAAAAAGTCAAGCACTTGCAGAATCGATTTTTAACACAACCTCTATCAAATTTAAAGAAGGATTAGGAAGCAGTTTCGAAATGATTAATGCCGAGAATGAACTTACACAAGCTAAGACCAACTATCTCAACGCCCTTTATAATCTAAATGTAGCCAAAATCGACTTTGATAAAGCCCTAGGAAATCTATAATAAGTACCCAATAAAACACTAAAATAAATCAATGAAAAATACACTATTCATACTCTCGCTGGTAACCCTTATTTCAGCTTGTGGAAGTAAATCCGAGAATGCACTGGAAGCTAAAAAAGCTGAACTTGAGACGCTAACCACTGAAATGAATGATCTAAAGGAAACTATTGCCAAGGTTAAAGGCGAAATAGAATTATTAGATACTGCAGCACGAACCAACGCTATAGCCGTTATGGCTCTAGAAATAAATAAAAGTGGATACAAAAATTCTTTCCAAGTACAAGGTCTTGTGGAATCGGACCAAAATGTACTCGTACGTCCTGAGGTGCCTGCACGCATTCTTAAAATTCTGGTAAAAGAAGGACAGCATGTATCCAAAGGTCAAATTATAGCCAACCTAGATGGTTCTGTGGCCAGCGCTCAAATTGCAGAGCTAGAAGGTGCACTTGGTTTAGCCAAACTTAATTTTGAAAAAACAGAAAAGCTTTGGAAACAAAAAATAGGCAGTGAAATGCAATACCTACAGGCTAAAAATCAATTTGAAAATTTACAAAACAGTATAAAAACGGCTCGTACGCAATTAGGCAAATACTCGTTACGCTCACCCATCAGTGGCACTGTAGACGAGCTCATGATTAACGAAGGCGAAATAGCTGGAGGTATGACTAGCGGTCCAGTTGCACGCATCATAAATCTAGCAGACATACAAGTAAAAGCAAATGTGTCTGAAAGTTATCTTGGTAAACTAAAAAAGGGTCAGACTGTAGACTTAAGCTTCCCTTCTATTGGGCTGACTATGACAGAGAAAATTTCTTCTGTAAGCAATGTTGTAGACCCAAGTAACAGGACTTTCGTAATATATGTGGAGCCAAGTAAGAATTTAGATAAATTAAAACCAAACCTCCTAGCTATGGTTACTGCTTATGATTTTGATAATGCCGATGCCATTGTTGTTCCTACTAAACTAGTTAGAAATGACGGAAAGCAGCATTTTGTGTATACCATTAAAAGCAACGGCGGTAAGAAAACTGTAGAGAAACGCTACATAGAAATAGCGCAACAATTCCCTAGTGAAACAGTAGTAAAATCTGGACTAGAGACCGGTGACTTGGTAATAACCGAAGGAGTAAATAGTGTAATTGTGGGTGACGAGGTAAAAATCATCACAAAATAAATTTTTTGATTTGAGATTACAAAAAGGTGCAATGCTGCAACAGAAAAGACTTCTAATCTAATTGCATAGCTTACATCATAAATCATCTAAAAAACATGAGTAAAATACAAGAAATAATAAAAGAGTTTAAGCTCTCCACCTGGGCGGTGAATAATAAAACCAGTGTTTATGTAATCATGGGCATTATACTTATTATTGGTTTCAAGAGCTACACTACGATGCCTAAGGAAAGTTTCCCTGAGGTTAAGCAGCCCATTATATACATCAATACAGCCTACCCAGGTAACTCTCCAATTGATATGGAGAATTTGGTAACTCGCGCTATTGAAAAAGAAATAAATACAATTACTGGCCTTAAAAAACTTACCTCTACCAGTATCCAAGATTTCTCTATTATCATAGCGGAGTTTGAATTTTCGGTTAAAGGCGAAAAGGCGTTGTTAGAAGTAAAAGACGCTATAGATAGGGCCAAAATGGACTTACCAAATGATCTACCCGCAGATCCAAGTGTGATGGAAATGGACTTTTCACAGTTTCCTGTAATGAACGTAAATGTAAGTGGTGACTATGAAGAAGATAAGCTTAAAGAATACGCGGAATACCTACAAGAAGAGATGGAAAACCTCTCCGAAGTATCTTCTGTAGACATCTCAGGGCTAACCGATGAAGAAGTGGAAGTATCCATAGACAGAGTTAAAATGGAAGCACTAGAACTTTCCTTAAATGATGTTGAACAAGCCATACGTGGAGAAAACATTACCATGTCTGGTGGTGATATTAAAAGCATAGAAGGCAGTGATATTACCCGTCGAAACATCAGAATAGATGGGGAGTTTAAAAACTGGAGAGACATTGAAAATGTAATCGTCAAAAATGAATTTCAGAACATTGTATACCTTAGAGACATAGGCACGGTGAAATTTGGGCCCAAGGAATCTACAAGTTTTGCTCGCTTAAATGGAGAAACCGTGGTAACCCTTGACATCAAAAAGAAAAGTGGAGGAAACCTAATAGCTGCTGCAGAAAAAATTCAAGAAATAGTTAAGAAAGCGAAGCAAGACGTTTTACCAAAAGACTTGGAAGTGGTAATTACCAATGACCAAAGTAAAATGACCAAGAACATGGTTAATAACCTGGAGAACAGCATTATCATGGGTGTGCTTTTAGTTGTTGGCGTTCTTGTTTTCTTTTTAGGCGTACGTAACTCACTTTTTGTAGGAATAGCTATTCCTTTATCCATGTTAATGGGTATTGCCATTTTAAATTATAGTGGGACTAGCTTAAATATGATGGTATTATTCTCATTAATACTAGCATTGGGAATGTTGGTAGATAACGGAATTGTAATAGTTGAAAACGTATACCGACAATTTTCTGAAAAAGGTAAATCTAGAGACGATGCATCTAAAGAAGGAACCGGAGAAGTGGCCACTGCGATAATAGCATCTACAGCCACTACGGTCGCAGCATTCGTTCCATTAATGTTCTGGCCAAGTTTGATGGGTGAATTCTTTAAATACCTGCCTATCACGCTTATTATAGTGCTTTCTTCATCTCTGTTTGTAGCATTGGTTGTAAATCCAGTACTTACCGCAGATTGGATTAAGATAGGTAACGCTGAAAAATCTAAAAATGGCAAGTTTTGGGTAAGAAATGCCATTCTTCTGCTTGTAGCTGTCTTACTCTATGTCATCAATCAAAATATCATTGGAGGACTATTTATTGCCGCAGTTGTGATTTCCATTGTCAACAGATATGTGCTTACACCAGGAGGTAATTATTTCATGGAGTACTCCATGCCACGCATTGAAAACACCTATGCTAAATTTCTTCGCTTTGCGCTGGAAGGAAAGAAGCCTATTTTCTTTCTAATTGGCATTGTATTGTTCTTTGTATTTACTTTAGCACTTTTTGCAATAAAAACTCCCCCGGTAGTTTTCTTCCCAGACAGCGAACCTAATTATGTAAATATATATATAGAAACACCATTAGGTACAGATATAGAAAAGACAAACGAAATAACAAAAAAACTAGAACAACGCATACTACCCGTTATAGCTAAAGACAGTGCAATTGTAGAAGCGGTTCTAGCTCAAGTAGGAGAAAAAACAGCAGACCCAAATGCAGGACCACAAAGTGGGTCCTCACCTAACAAAGCACGTATAACCGTTTCTTTCTTTGAATTCGAAAAACGTGTTTTCCTGTCAGAGACTAATACCAGCGAAATTATGAAAAACATAAAAGCTGCTTGTGCCGATTTCCCTGAAGCTCAACTCACCTTTGCTAAAGACAATATGGGCCCTCCTGTAGGGAAACCTATAAATGTAGAAGTAAAAGGAGAAGACTATCTTACCCTAATAGCAGAGGTAGAAAAGATAAAAGCAAAAATGGAAGCCGAAAACTTAGATGGAGTTGACCAACTAAAAACAGACCTAGAACTAGGAAAGCCTGTACTAGAAATTAATGTGAATCAAGAAGCAGCCCGCCGTTTTGGATTGAGCACTATGCAAATAGCTGGTACCATTAGAACTGCTTTATTGGGTAAAGAAATTTCTAAATATAAAGATGGCGAGGATGATTATGAAATACAGCTTCGTTTTCAAGAAGAATACCGATACAACCTAAACAATTTAATGAACACCAGAATCACGTTTAGGAATATGGCCACCGGCAAAATAAGTCAAGTACCTATAAGTGCAGTAGCAGATGTTTCATATAATTCTACCTATGGTTCTGTAAAACGAAAAGATCTAGACCGTGTGATTACCATCTATTCTGAGGTAGAGGAAGGGAAAAATGCCAATGCCTTGGTTGCTCGATTTAAAGAACTTTTGGCAGACCACGAAATGAAGCAGGGATACGAATTTAGCTTTACTGGAGAACAGCAAGAGCAAGATGAATCAATGGCCTTTTTGGGCGGAGCAATGATGTTAGCTATGTTTTTAATATTTCTAATTATCGTGACCCAATTTAACTCGATTGGCGGTCCTTTTATTATCATGCTTTCTGTCGTATTCAGCACCATTGGAGTATTCCTAGGTTTTTCACTAACCGGGACAACTTTCTCGATTATGATGACGGGTATCGGGATTATCTCGCTAGCGGGGATTGTGGTAAATAATGCCATTGTTTTAATCGATTATACCAACCTACTTAGAGAACGAAAAAGAGGTGAACAAGGACTAGACAGTAACGATAGGCTTACTCTCCCCGAAATTGTTGATACTATTGTAGAGTCAGGTCAAACCAGATTAAGACCTGTATTACTTACAGCTATCACTACAGTTTTAGGTCTATTCCCTCTTGCAGTAGGTTTCAATGTCAACTTCGCTCGTTTACTTAGAGAAGGTAATGCTGAATTATATTGGGGAGGCCAAAATGCATCATTCTGGGGTCCTATGGCATGGGCTGTAATATACGGTTTGATATTTGCTACATTCTTAACCCTTGTAATTGTTCCTGTAATGTATTTTTTAAGTGATAAGTTAGGAATTTGGATAAAGTCTAAATTCCAAAATAACTAAAAAATGAAGGACTATTAGGTCGTGTATGCAAACTAAATTAGTTCCTTTGAATCACAAAAGAACTCAAACTATGGTTTTTTAGTTTTTGGTTAGACTAAGCCCCTATTGCGCAAGAAATAGGGGTTTTTTATTGAATAGAATCTATCTTTGATTCTATATCTATTATGAGCCATCAATTGAATTGGGAGATAAACACTTTGCATGACCTATCCGTCACAGATTATCATCACTTACTCGCATTAAGAGCTTCTATTTTTATAGTAGAACAAAACTGCCCCTACCAAGATATAGATGATAAAGACTTATCTGCCTTTCATGTTTATGGGAAAATAGACCAAAATATAGTCGCAGTATGCCGGATTTTACCTCCAGGTATTTCATATGCAGAAATATCCATAGGTCGCGTCGCTGTATCCATGGGCTACCGTGGGACCAACGTTGGCAACGACCTCATGCATCAAACTATTTATTTTATAGAAAACCGATGGGGTGAAAAAGACATTCGAATTTCAGCACAACAACATCTAACCTCTTTTTATGGTCGATTTGGTTTTATTCAAGTATCCGAAATGTATTTAGAAGACGATATTCCCCATGTAGAGATGCTCAGAACCACTAAAAATCAGTAGCTATCTTTTATTAATTCTAATTATCTCACTAAAGACTAAAATCCGGAGCTCACTTCTTCATCAAACAAAAAAATTATCTTCGCCCCAATGAGAAAAGAAAGTAAAAAATTCCTGAGAGATTATCTAAATGCCAACTCTCCTACTGGTTTTGAAACTGCAGGTCAGAAAATATGGCTTGAATATATGAAGCAATATATAGATGAGTACGAAGTAGATGTATATGGTTCAGTTGTAGGCGTAATTAACCCCGGACAAAAATACAAAGTGGTTATTGAAGCTCATGCTGACGAGATAGCTTGGTTTGTAAATTATATAGATGACAAAGGCTATATATATGTGATTCGAAACGGCGGAAGCGATCATCAAATTGCACCCAGCATGCGCGTTCACTTGCATACACCAAAAGGAAAAGTAGATGGTATTTTTGGCTGGCCAGCTATACACGTACGTAATAAAGACAGAGAACCTTCGCCGTCATTAGCTAATCTAACAATAGACGTGGGCGCTGCCGATAAAAAAGAAGTTCTAGCTATGGGTATAGACGTAGGAACTGTGGTAACCTTTGATGCCGAGATGATGGAGCTTAATAAAAAATATGTAGTGGCTCGTGCGATAGACAATCGAGGCGGGGGTTTTATGATTGCAGAAGTTGCTCGATTATTAAAAGAAAACAAGATAAAATTACCCTATACATTGTACGTAGTAAATGCCGTGCAAGAGGAAATAGGTTTGCGAGGAGCTGAAATGATCAGTAGAAGATTAAAACCAGACGTAGCAATCGTAACAGATGTAACTCACGACACACATAGTCCAATGTATGATAAAAAAACACAAGGAGATACTAAATGTGGTGGCGGGCCTGCAGTAACTACAGGCCCGGCTGTTCAAAACAATCTCCTAAAAATGATTATAGATGTAGCTAACGAAAACAAAATTGCCATTCAACGACAAGCCGCTAGTAGAAGTACCGGCACTGATACGGATGCATTTGCATATAGTGATATAGGTGTAGCGAGCGCACTTATATCTTTACCACTTAAGTATATGCATACTACCGTTGAAACCGTAGCATACTCAGATATAGAAGATTGCATTCAACTAATGTACCACACACTTTGTCAGCTGCAAGCTGGACACGATTTTCGATATTTCAAGTAAAATCTAGTGATTTAAATAAAAAGGCTTCCAATTGGAAGCCTTTTTTAGTAGTGCTTACTAATAGACACTTAGCGATTCGTGCTGTTCAAATCCAAAATAAAAGTGTACATTGGGTATATAATAAGGTAAACGCTATGCACAAAACTAATTCATACAGCACTGAGATACTGCTATTACTTAAGTCAGATTGCTCAAAATCAAAAAAAGTATTTGCCTATGCAAAAAGCATAAGTAACCAAGTAAATGTAATAGACTTACTTAAGACCAAAAGCACTGGGACCATATGGCAAAATATTCTATCTAAACTAGATATGTCACCTAAAGAACTATTAGATAAGTCAAGTCCATACTATCAAGCGAATATAAGAGGACGCGATTTTGAAGAAAGAGATTGGACCATTTTACTAATGAATAATCCAAGTTTAATAAGGGGGCCTATCGTGATAAAAGGAAATAAAGCTAGGCTAATAGACAATCCTACAGATATTTATAAAATGTAAGAAACCCAGCAATCTACTTTTATCACATACGAATAATTTGGATAACTATTTATGAACTATGCCTTGTTGCAAAGTTCTTACTTTAGTCCACCTTTGCAGTATTCAACATGAATTTTAAAAAATACACGACTTGGGGTCTTGCCATAAATCTTTTACTAATTACAAGTACATCTGTTGCACAAACCTACAAAAGCTCAAGCTGGTCAACCAATTTTTATCTTGGCGGGAGCAACTTGCTAGGGGATTTGGGAGGGAGTCGATTTATAGGGAATAGAGGGGTTTTTGATTATAATATAAGAGCTAATCGAATGGCACTAGGAACTGGCTTAACTATGAACACAGGTGCTTTTTCAGTTGGACTTAATGTTCTAGGCACCCGATTAGTTAGCAATGACGCCTATTCTCGTCAAAATTTCCAGGTTGCTCGTAATTTAAATGTGAGAACTAACCTCGTCGAAGTAAGTATATTAGGGGAAATAAGACCATTTAGCAGATCTGCGGGTTTTAATCGATTTTATGTTTATTCAGGTATAGGTGGTATTTATTTTAAACCTATGAGTAAGCTAAATGATGAATGGTATGATTTAAGAAAAGCAGGAACAGAAGGCCAATATTTGGAAAATGGGCCAGGACCTTATAGTGAAATAGACATCGTAATCCCATACGGCATTGGATATAAATTTAGACTTGCCAAAAGCACTTCATTACTCCTTGATTTGGGTTTTAGAAAAACTTTTACGGATTATCTGGATGATGTAAGTACTGTATATGCAGACCCTGCACAACTGAATGCAGCTCAACCCAATATTCCTGTATCACAACTTGCCGATAAATCTGAGGTACCTAACGCCATAGGTTATGAGCGTGGTAATCCTAAAAATGATGATCAGTATTTTATTATCGGATTAAAATTTGAGTATATCCTAGGAGGAAAATCTGGAGATGGATGTTATTACAACCGCAATCCTCCCAAAACCAGAAGCACACGAATAAATCAACGCAAAATGTTTACCCGTTAGGTTTGTCTAACCGCTAAATTCGTTCATTGCACCATTTAGCCCTTTTATAATCCAAGCTTCTATAGCTAAACACGTCCGGTCTTTTTGCAAGGCTACCTCTATTGCCTCGCTCTCTCCCCACTGCCCGAGTACAAATTCTACTTGTCGCCCTTTGGGGTAATCATTTCCTGCCCCAAAACGAATTCTATCATAGCTATCTGTGCCTAACTGAGCTTCTATATCCTTTAAACCATTATGCCCGCCAGGACTGCCTTTACCTCGTATTCTAAGTTTTCCTACATCTATGGATATATCATCAGTAATAATCAAAAGATTCTTAGGGCTTATACTTTCAGAGCTTATCCAATGTTTTACAGCCTTCCCGCTTAAGTTCATGTAAGTAGTTGGCTTTATACAAACTATTTGTTTCCCTCGAAATTTAAATCTTGCGACAAAAGCATGCCTGCCAGTCTCCCATTCTGCACCATATGAAGCCACCCATTGATCCAATACATCGAAACCAATGTTATGTCGGGTATTCGCATATTCTGCACCTATATTTCCTAAACCTGCTATTAAAAATTTCATTTCATCTACTTCTTTTGAGTTGAATAAAGACTTCCAATTCCACATTAATTAATTTTATTGATATGAGTCATTGCCGCTTTATGGGCAGGATAAAGCGATATTAAATACCCTAAAGTACTGACGGTACCAAAGGTGAGTAAAATATCTGTCCAGATAAGTTTAACAGGATACGCATCGACGATGGCATTTTCTAGCTGTAACCACCCAAACTGTTCTTGACAAATGACCAAAATACTTGCTAAAATAATACCGACTCCTCCACCTAAGATAGCAATATAGCTTCCTTGCCACAAGAAAACATTGCGGATTGTGTGTTCTTGAATACCCATACTTTTTAAGATCCCAATATCCTTTTTCTTATCCAACACTAGCATAATCAATGACCCAAAAATATTAAATGAAGATATCACCAATACGAGTGCAAGAATGGCAAAAGTGAACCATTTTTCGCTACTCACTATTTTGTAAATCATCTCATTTAACTCTCGTCGTGTTTTGACAACCCATTTGTTACCGAGTGTATTTTCAAGTTCCTTTTTTACTTCACTTGCATCTGCACCATTTTTTAAGGATAACTCTAGAGAACTAATAGCTCCCGGATAAGTCAATAGTTTTTGAGCAAAGGCTAAGGATGTAATGAAAGTTTCATTGTCTTTTTCTTCATTAACCGTAAAAATACCACTTGCTCTTAAGTAACCCGCACTTAATGATGCCATAGGATTCAGCGCGTTATAGTCAACATCCCTTCGTGGAACAAAAATTGTAACCAGCTCAGGACTGCCTGGAAAAAGATTTAGCTTACGGGATAATCCTCCACCAAAAACACCATAATACTGTGAAGAATCGCCTAAATTATAATTTCCTAAAATTATCAATGAATCTAATTTAGCAGATTCAAAATTTTCACTAACTCCCTTTATTCTTCCAATCTCTTGATGTTGATTGTATTTAACAACCACCTTTTCTTCCAAAGCTTGAGCCACATTTTGAACATTTTTATGTGACGTTAACTTTGTCTTTATTTCTTGGTTGTAGTAAAATATTTTTTGTCCACTAGATGTAATTGTTATCTCAGGATCATACTTATTGATAGTGAGTTCCAGAATCTTTTCAAATCCGTTGAGCGTAGATAAAATCACAATCATTGCGAAGGCACCTACTCCAAATCCCAGCATTGCAATACCTGTAATTACATTAATGGCATTCACTTTTTTCTTAGAAAAAAGATACCTGAATGCTATAAAAAGAGGAAGTCTCACTCCTCTCCTAAATCAAGATTATCTAAGATTTTATTGATACGTTGAGCGTAGTCTAAAGTACTATCTAAGTAGAAATTAAGTTCTGGTATTTTACGAATACGCTTACCAATGACCGTGGCTAACTCCCTTCTTATTTCTTTATTATGAAATTCGATAGTTCTTAGACTAACCTCTCTATCCTTTGAGCCTAAGACACTTATGTAAATCTTAGCTAAGCCTAAGTCTGCTGTTGCTACTACTTCCACTACAGTAATGAGTTCTCCTGGAAGAATCTTACTACCGTAACGAGATAAAATAGGAGCTAAATCTCGTTGGATGGAACGTGATATCTTCTCGGTGCGTATGCTCATTTACTATTTCAGAGTAAACTCAGAGCTTCCCATTTTGTGGTCATCGCTAAACACATTAAGAATGTATTTACCAGCGCTCATTCCATCTGTTTTCGGGATGCTCACGCTACCTTTTTCATTTGAGTTTTGAAAATTAACTCCTTTTTTAACCGTGTACATTCTCTCACTTCCGTCGAAATTAAATGTACCAGAACCAGCTAAGCTATTGTGCAATGTACTTTTGTTTGGCGTTATTACTTGAAAATAAAGCATTTTCTCTCCTTTACCAGCTAAGTCATTATTCGCAATAACATAGTTCACGTCTATTTTCTCCAGTTTGCTAATTTTATCTGTAGTTTTAAAGTCACCAAATACGGCATCTCTAAGCGGTAATACGTCCAAGGCTTTAAAGAAGATACGAGACCCAACAGCAACTTGCTTTGTAAGTTCTGTATTCACGACAACCATTTCTGCTACTTTTTCTTGCTCTGCCTCCACTTGCTTTTGAATTACGTAGTTTTCGTCTTTCAAGTATTGGTTTTCTTTGCTTAATCTTTCTATTTCAGCGGTCAAAGCTTCTATCTCGCCTCGTAAATTAGCAATTTCACTTTTTGCTTTGGCAGCAGTCAATTTACCGCTTTTTAACATTTTACGAATTTCAGCAACTTTAGCCTGTAATTCCGCATCTCTAATTCCAATAATACTATCTAATTGTGCATTTTGGCCAGTTTTCTCTGCTAAATTAACCCTAAGTTCTGCCTCCAGTAATTGAAGTTCTTCGAGGTCAGCAGAAGTGCTCTGCAACTCCGTAGTGGTCTCATTTAGTTGGTCACTTTTTGTAATTAACTTATATATTAAACCAACGTTTAATAGCAATAATCCGAATATCATTGCAAACAATAATCTTCTACTTTTTTGATCTTTAACTTCTAATGTCATTATGTTTTATTTTTTATAGTTAGCGTTTTAGTAATTTATACAATAAGTGCAATATTACAATAAAATTACTTAACGTCTCTTTTACGCGTTTTGTTGTTTGATTAAGTTCAACGCACTGCCCGCTTTAAACCAAGCTATTTGGGCTTCGTTGTAAGTGTGATTAGCCGTAATATCATCTCTTGTTCCGTCTGCATGATGTGCTACTATAGTTAATGGGACACCCGCTGCAAAAGACTCTAAGCCAAGGATATCAAACGTATCTGTTTCTTGTATTAAATCGTAATCCGCAGAATTGGCAAACGTCAATCCTAGCATTCCTTGTTTTTTAAGGTTTGTTTCGTGTATACGTGCAAAGGATTTAACAACTACCGCTCTTACCGCCAAGAATCTTGGCTCCATGGCTGCATGTTCTCTACTTGAACCTTCACCATAATTTTCTTCTCCAAAAACGATGGAAAATTCACCTGAAGCTTTTATTGCTCTTGCTACCTGTGGAACACCTTCGTACTGACCCGTGTAAGGATTTAAGATTGAATCTGGCATTCCATTAAATGCATTTTCTGCACCAATCAAACAGTTATTTGAAATATTATCAAGATGACCTCTGTAGGATAACCATGGACCAGCCATAGAAATATGATCGGTAGTACATTTACCTTTTGCTTTAATAAGTAATTTAAGCCCTTTCAAATCTCTTCCTTCCCAAGGCAAGAAACTTTCTAATAACTGTAATCTCTTAGAATTTGGATCTACTTTTACACTTACCCCACTGCCGTCCTCTGATGGAGCAAGGTAACCATTATCTTCTACGCCAAATCCTTTTGGAGGCAATTCAAATCCAGTAGGTTCGTCTAGCATTACCGCTTCCCCTTTGTTATTGATAAGCGTATCAGTAGCAGGATTAAAATCTAAGCGACCTGAAATAGCGATTGCAGCTACGATTTCTGGCGAAGCAACAAAAGCGTGGGTATTAGGATTACCGTCAGCTCGTTTGCTAAAGTTTCTATTAAATGAGTGAATGATACTGTTTTTAGGCGCATTTTTCGGATCACTATATCTAGCCCATTGACCAATACAAGGACCACAAGCATTGGTAAAAATAACGGCATTTAGATCTTCAAAAATACCCAACAAGCCATCTCGCTCTGCAGTATATCGTACTGTTTCAGAACCTGGATTGATGCCCAGTTGCGCTTTCATAGTTATCCCTTTATCTACGGCTTGTTTAGCGATAGATGCAGCTCTACTCAAATCTTCGTATGAAGAGTTGGTACATGAACCTATAAGTCCCCATTCTACATCGAGAGGCCAACCGTTAGCTTCTGCTTTTTCTTTCATTTCACCAACTTTGGTATCTAAATCTGGTGTAAAAGGCCCGTTCATGTGCGGTTTTAGTTCACTTAGATTTATTTCAATCACCTGATCAAAGTATTGCTCTGGATTAGCATACACTTCATCGTCACCCGTTAAGTGCTCTCTTACCTGATTAGCAAGATCGGCAACTTCGGCTCTGCCTGTAGCTCTAAGATAACGCTCCATGCTATCATCATAACCAAAAGTAGATGTAGTAGCTCCAATCTCTGCCCCCATGTTGCAAATAGTACCTTTACCCGTACATGACATAGAGGTAGCACCTTCACCAAAATATTCTACAATAGCGCCTGTACCACCTTTTACAGAAAGTATTCCTGCTACTTTTAAGATAACATCTTTAGGTGCTGACCACCCGCTAAGCTTACCAGTTAATTTTACACCAATTAACTTAGGAAACTTAAGTTCCCAAGCCATACCAGCCATCACATCTACCGCATCAGCTCCACCTACACCTATGGCTACCATTCCCAATCCACCTGCATTTACCGTATGAGAATCGGTCCCTATCATCATGCCACCTGGGAAAGCATAGTTTTCTAGGACCACTTGATGAATAATACCTGCTCCTGGTTTCCAAAAGCCAATTCCGTACTTATCCGAAACAGATTCTAAAAAGTTAAAAACCTCATTAGAAGTGTTAATAGCGTTCTGTAAATCTTCGTCTGCACCTATTTTAGCTTGAATTAGGTGGTCGCAATGTACCGTAGTAGGAACAGCCACTTTCTTTTTACCCGCTTGCATAAACTGTAAAAGAGCCATTTGAGCCGTAGCATCTTGACAAGCGATTCTATCTGGAGCAAAATCTACATAATCTTTACCTCTTACGAAAGCCTTAGATGCATTGCCATCCCAAAGATGACTGTATAATATTTTTTCTGAAAGTGTAAGTGGTTTTCCTACTACAGCTCTAGCTGCGGCTACTTTACTTTCTAAATTTTGATACGTTTTTTGAATTAAATCGATGTCGAATACGGTGTTGCTCATGATTGTGTTTGCAAATTTATTCTTTTTGTTTTTTTATGAGCAAGTGAGAGACAGATAGATTCATTAAAAAGATGAAAAAAAATCATGCGATAAATTATCATTTCTGAACTTGGGGTCTCAATTCAATTTTACCATACATATTCTATCTGCGGAATTACGCATTTCGCTACATCCAATTCATATACCACATGCAGTGTGAATTGCTAAGGCTTAAGAACTTAGCCTAATCGTCACTGACCTTTCTTAAAAACCTAAGACTACTTTACCCTTAGCTATTTCGTCCCCATCTCTGGTAAGCTGGTAAATAAAAGCACCATGTAATCCAATAATACCATTTACCGCCTGATATGCTTCATTGCTTAGTGCTGCTTCATGAACGACCTGACCTAAAGGGGTAAAGAACTTTATAACATACTGCGATGCGTCATCTTCGGGCAACTCACCAAGACTCACGAATACATCGTTGGTAAGTGTGCTGCTAAATACACCAAACGGATATATAATTGGAGGCGCTGGTGGTGCAGGAATATACGTAGAAAATATAGTTGCTCTAAAAACCGTAAGGTTGGCTCGCATCTGGGCTGCCTGCTGCTGGGTAAACATATTTTGACATGACCCTGGTGTATAATCCATATAATTTTCAATCATATCTGGCAAGTCATCTGGTTGAGCACTGTAGCAAGAATTAATGGATGGATAACAATTTTGATTGGCAGCACTAGCCAGTGGAGTATCTTCCATATAGTCATCTACGGTGCATCCTCCATCTCCCCAAATATGGCGTAATCCAAGGTAATGACCCACTTCATGTACGGCTGTTTTCTCACCTGTAGCTAACGAAGAAGGGTTATTCTCTCCTACTATTTTGTAATGCAATACTACCCCTTGTCTATCTGCTGTTGCAAATGAACTGGAGCCTGGCCAATTATCAACACCTGTAGGCGGATACGCATACCCCAACAAACCGTCACGACCGCGTGAAGACAAGTCACAAACCCATATATTTAAATATTTATCCGTATCCCAAGCTTCGCT